>JBBTWG010000037.1:0-35154 GCA_038062935.1 Patescibacteria group bacterium | reverse complement strand
CAGACCACAAATTGCCAACTGAAGCAACGTGTCTTATGTTTGGGGTACTTGCCACCGATAAGTTTTATTAAATCGCCTTTTGGCTGGGGATATATTCTCATCATGTATGTTCTCGCTTTTATATTCGGCTTTTTATATCGCTTTTTATTGAAAAAGTTTGCCAAAAGTTCAGCGCGAGGAGCACATAAAAATATCGGGAAGTACGACAGAGTCCTGAGATTAGCAATTTGGATTGGATTACTTATTTGGGCAATAACCACTTCATGGAATCCGATCCTACTTTTCTTCTCTGGCTTTGCACTATTTGAAGGACTCTTCAGCTGGTGCGGCTTCTATGCTGTTATTGGAAAAAATACTTGTCCGCTATAAATTCCAATTCTGGAGTGTTTGTGGCTATTCTGAGAATAATACCAAGAATACTTTTCAAAGCTAAAAGTTCTCCACTTTTAGCTTTGAAAAATCATCATTGACGTTTACCACCAAAAATTGTACTCTATACGCTCAATATGCTTCGTCACACTCAAAAATCAACATTTTCCCTCTTCCCGGCACGCCTCGCGAGGAGAGACACCAACAAGTTTCCTGATTTAGAAAACAGCGATTTCAGCGATGAAGCCATGGAAAAAGTGAAGAAAGGTGAGAAAGCCCAGGACGCCATCGACAGCGAAAAAGCGATCGGCCAGAAACTTGTCGACATTCACAAAATGCTCGAAGGAGCCACCGAACTTTCTTCGAAAGAGCGCGAAGAGCTCCAGCGAAGAGTTATCGAACTCGGCCGCAATAAAAATTCAGAAGAAGTGAAAAAGTTCGAAGAAAAAGTTGCAGGAACGATCAAAGACACCCAGGAAACAACGCGTGCATACTTCGCAAAACTCGAAGGCAACAGTGAACTTTTTGATTCTATCAAGGGGAAAAATGGACCAGCACCACTCGATCAAAAGAAAAAGGAATTCGTCCAACAGACACTGGAAGGAAAAAAAGAGCGTCTCCAGAAGATTAATGAGGAAATAGCAGAAATTCGTGAAATGCGCGATCGGCTGGTAAAAACTGTCGGAGCATCTCCAAAACATCTCGAAGCATTCGGATCGAAAGAAACCAAAGAAAAACAAGGAAGCTATATCGAGAGCCTCGAAAAAAATATCCAGGAGTTCGAAGATCAATTCAGCGAAGGAGTAAAAAATAAAATCTATGAAAAAGAAGCAAAAGATGGAGAACTGCAGAGATTCCGAGATGCATCCGTCGAAGATCAGAAAAAAATTCTCGACAGGATGAAAGAAGAAACCTCGAAGAGAAATGCAAAAGAATCATTTGCAGGAAACAAAAAGACATACAATGAATTCTCATCGGAGAGACGAAGCGCTTTCGAAAGCCAGTGGGAAAAAGCAAAAACAGAGAAAGAGCAAAAAGAAATCCTGGTGAAAATGAGGGAAGATCTCCGGAAGGATGTCCTCAAGAAATGGACACAATCAGACAAATCAAAATTCTACAGTAGAAAAGAAAAAGAGAATATCAATAACGCTCTAGAAAAAAGCGATTTCTCAGTGAAAAATGCAGAGCAGTGGGCAAAAGAATTCGATGAATGGGTCAAAGTGCCAGAGGGATACGCAAAAACATACGAAGGCTCCCCTGCCCTCGTACAAGCCCTCTACAAAGATTTCTGGGATCTCACGGTCGACAAGAAAGAGAAAGTCGCCAACGAAGTCAAAGAACATACAAAAATGATCGAAGAATGGGATAAAATGCTCACAAAGGCCGAAAAAGAACAAATGATTTGTCACACCAGTTCAGAAGATTACAAAAAGAGATTTGTTGGCGTCAAATTGGAAGACAAGATCAAAATCGTCAAAGGACAAAACACACTGAAAGATCCACGCCGTGCACAAAGTCTCCACGCATTCAAAAATCTCCCGAAAGAAATTCAAAAAGAAAACGAAACGACATTCTACAATAGCAGACTCGAAAAACGCCTGGGGATGCTGAAAGAAATTAAAGAAGACATGAAAGAACAAGCAAAACTTCGCGGAGAACTGCACAATAAAGTAAAAGACAAATTGAAAAAAAATGTAATCGCTCCAAAAAGTGCAAAAGAATATCACAAGTGGATCGACAACGATTTGAAAGATACCAAGGAACTCAAAAAAATGGCAGATCACTCAGATCTCGACAATCCACAGCGCGAGCACGTACTCGATAAATTCGAAGAGCTCGATCCGAAAATCCAGGAAAAAAATAAGAAAGAATTCTACGACGCAGACCTCTCTGGAAGAATTTTACTCCTGAAAAAAATCATGCCAGACAAGGGTGAAGTGCTGGACAAAGAGCTCTCAAGTCTCGAAAAAGCAGGTACAGAAGTCAAAAATCTTCATGAGAAAATGGGAACGGTTCAGCTCAAAGAGATTGCTGAACGGTTCGAAAAAAATAAAAATCTCGAAGCAGAAGAAGATATTCGCAAAATGATCAAAGAAAAAAATCCTGACGACAAAGACAATAATGAGCGCTTGAAACAAATCGAACTGTTACTCGGAGAGAGTCCAGACGCGGTCGCAGCAATTCAGGATGCAGAGGAAGATGCCACCATGGCCATCGATCTCGACGCGCTGCGAATTCAAAATACATACGCAAAAATCATCTCTCTCGACGAGAGAAGACAGAAGGATAAAAGAGGTCTCAAAGCAAGAAACAAGGAAGGGCATCGAGACGAAAACGTCGCACGCCTCGCCGGCCAACTCTTCGAAGAAACCGACGGAGAAATGATTCTCGATCGCAACACAGGAGAAGCAGTAGATGTCCAAAATCTGGAAATGACCCAGCACAAAAAACACGATAAAAGCACCATGGAACAACAAAAAAGATTCTTCAAAGAAAAAGAAAAAGCGAAATTCGCCACGGGAAATGAAAGAGACGCACGCAGCCGTGCATACACCATGACAGACGAAAAAGGTGAAGAATTGAGCGGCGAAAAACTCGAGCACCGACAAGAAAACGACAACATAAGAATGGCACAAAAAATCGTAGACCGAGTATTAATAAAAAATCCAAAGATGGACGAAAAAGCGCAGAAAGATTTGATAAAATCGATAGTAGACGAACTCGAAGAAGATACCTTGGTGAAGATTGCGGCCTAACAATTAATCCTTTTCAAAAGTCTTCACAAACAAAACAAAATAATAAAAAACTGTAAGAAAAATCGGAAACGACGGTACCACCACGCTCGCAAAAGGAATCTTCGCAAACAAATGCAAAAGACCAAGAAATAAATCCACACACACAGAGAAGAGAGGAGCCAAAAAAGGCAGTACAAAAGCCACAATTCCAGACACGAGGAAAAACGGTAAAAAAGGTAAAAGCAAAGTATTAGTCACCGGCGCAATCAAAGAAAAATTTCCAAAAGAAAAGAAAATCGGCAAACTCGAAAGCTGGACAGCAATCGTCAGTAGGAAAATTTTGCCAAAAAAGTAACGTGCAAGAAAAGTTTTTTCAAAAAAAGGATACACAAAAAGAATGCCAAAAGTGGCAGAAAAAGACAGGAGAAAGCCATAATCAAAAACAAGCCAGGGGTTATAAAAAATCAATGCAAATCCACTGAGAAAGAAAAACCTCTTCACGTCACGTCGACGCCCAAAGAAAAGTGCGAGAAGCGGGAGCGTACCCATAAGCGCCGCACGCAGCGCCGGAGGAGAAAAACCGGAAAGTCCGACGATCAGAAAAATAGCAGCAATAAGGACAAAAGATCGCTGACGACGAGCCATGAATCCAAGGCACATATTCAAAAAAAGAATAAAAAAAGACACATTTCCACCAGAAAAAACGAGAATATGTGTCAATCCTGTAACACGGAAATCCTCCTGAACAGAAAAAGGGAGTGATCCCTGAATTCCAAGCAGAATTCCCGAAAGGAAACTTCCTGACGGTTCACGGAAAATACTTTTCATGCGCAAAAAAAGAAATTGCCGAAGAGGAAAAAGAAAAGAATGATCATGGTCCACTGACACGATCACAGGACGAAAAAGACCTTTCAAAACAACAATATCGTCTCGATGAAGCTCCGGAAAACCAAAAACAGAAACAAATCGACGCCCAGAAACATCAAAAGAAGCAAATGGGCTGGAAACATGTTCAATACAGAAAAGAAACGTCGTCTTGTCATCATTCCGGGAAACCGTGGAAGGATCACTACAAACAGTGCCAGAGAACGTATAAAAGGCCTGCATATCGACCACTGACTGAAAACGAACGAGATCCACAATGAAAAACCCCACGCGCACAAGAAACAGGAAAACAATAATACAGAAAAAACTTCGAAACATACTTCCGTTCATACCAGATCGACATGAACGGAAGTTAACAAATTCTTAAACTGGAAAAACAAAACGACTATTGCTGCATTGCAGCAGAGAAATTACCGAGAAAACCAGCAAGATCAAACACTTTCGCGTCAGAAGGAACTTTGAAATCAGGCTTTTTGCCAAAATCATAAGACTCAACATCAAAATGAAAATCGACAGAACCCTCGCTTCCTTCAGAGTCAATAAAATGAGGAACTGCAGCGTTCAAAACCATTTTTGCCAAATAATTACCATCCACAGAAACAAAAGCCTCTCCGGAACCAGTAGCAGTAGAAAGAACTTGTTCAAAATCTTTTATTTGAGTATCAGAGAGTTTTTCACCCTTGGAAAGAGCAATCTTCAGAGCATCAAAGAAAACCTTTCCAAAAGAGAATGTATAGCGGAAACTATCTCCTGCTTTCACAGAAGAAACGCCTTCATAATCAAGTTTTTCGAGATATTTTCGATCACTGAAAAAATCAGGAAAATCCAAAGATTGCCCAGACAAAGCACTAATTTGAGAAACAGACTGCTGAACACGAATATCAGCAACAAATTGCTCAAAAGCGCCAGGAGGAAGAGGCACTTGCCACCATTGACCAATCAATTGCTTCTGACTTTCAGGAGGAAGAAGCTCTTCCTTTGATTGCAATGAAGAAACTTTGATATAAGCAGCAGAATTATTAGCAAAAATCTGCGCAGCAAGAGAAAGAGGGAAAGGACTCTTCTCTACAGCAGAGCTCACGCCATCCAGAGAACCATCAATCTCCAAAAGCATCGAAGAAGACTTTGGATCAACAAAATCTTGCTGCATATTGACGTGAAGATTCAAATCAAAAGACGAACTTTTCGCATCCTTCGATTTTCCAGTAAAATGGATTTTGAAATTCGCATCATTCGAAAGAGCCATCATACCCTGCATATTTTTCTGCGAGAGCTGGAGAAGAGCGAGAGGCTCCTGCGGAGGTTTGACGTTGGAATTCGAAGCACAACCAGAAAGAACGAGAGAAAAAACAAGAAGAGATGAAATGAAAAATTTTTGAGTCATGCGGAAAAACTAACAAAAAAGAACCAAAACGGCAAATAAAAAGTATAATAGCGCATGATGAAAAAATGGATACTCGGTTTGCTCGTAATGCTCATGATCTTTCCAGGATCAGCACTTGCAGCAAACACAAATCTTATCGACAAAGAAGCATTTCTGCTCGAAGACACAGTCGTAAATCCACCGAATCCACCAGCAATCAATGCAGCATCGAGACAATTGCCATCGAAAATACCCAGGGGGTTCTTCGAAGGCATAGAGTTTAACGAAGAGATTCCGACAGTTTTCACAAAAAACGAAATATTAGTTTTCACAGGAAAAACAAAAGAAAAAAGTGGAACAATAAGAATATTTCTCACATATGAAGATGCACAAAAAAAATCATATTTTATAAATGTTATTACAAAAATAAAAAACGGAGAATTCCAGGCATCGTTTCATTTCGAAAAAACAGGGAAATACTTTTTTGGAGCAACCACAAAAGAAAAAGGCGATGTTTCGGTCACCGAAGTACATGTCAAAGAAATCGAAGAAAAAGAGGCCGCACTTCACGTACAAGCACAAAAAACTGGGAAAATACGTCTCGAATATGTCGACGGAGAAACGAGACTCTCATGGAAAAATACAACCGAAACAAGCACGCCTCTGAGGAAAATCACATTCATTCAAAAAAATACGAAATCCTCAAAAAGGGAAAGAATATATTATGTGAAACACAAAATAACAAGCATTGTACTAGCAAAAAAAGACTTCAAAAATTTCAAAGAAGGGATAATAAAAATAGAAATCGAAGGAATCGGAACGAAACAATTTGAAATTACAAGAGCACTCAAAGAAAAAAACCAGGACGAGGAAATCACCTATGAAGGCATCCCAGAAAAACTGGAAAAACCAGAGCCTATAAAAGTGAACGGAGTAACAAAAACAGAAATAGAAGAAACGGCGGTCATCAAAACACCATCAGGAAAAGTAGAAGAAATCATCATAAATAGCACGCAAAAAAGTAATTATTTCAAAATAAAAACGATTCCAAAAGGAGTTCCATATTCTTTTACCTACACGCCAAAAACAGAAGGAACATACCAAATCGAAGTAAACGATAAAGGTGGCTCAGCAGTGATCAATACGCCAGTCTATATCGGCAAAAAAATCCCACTCCTTCCGGACTATTTCGAAATATATGAAGATGCCGAATATCCAGATATACGTGTCGAAAAAGAAAAATTCGCACAAAAAATGCTCAAAGATATCAATCAAATCAGGAGAAATTACGCAATCCCGCAAGTCAAAATCGACACAGAACTAAACCTGCTTGCACAACTCCATGCCGAGGACATGGCAAAAAATGGATATCTCGGTCACGTCAATCAGCAGAATGAAACCCCGGAAGACAGGAGAAAAAAACTCAAAATCACCACTGGAGTAGGAGAAAACATAGCAGAATCACTTTCACTTCGACATGCCCTAGAAGGGCTCCTCGCAAGTCCAGGGCATCGCGGAAATATAATGGATGAAAAATGGACACGAGTTGGCCTGGGATTTGCGCTTTCAAAAAACAATGCACTCATCACCGTACAAGAATTTTCAACCGATAAAATGACACCAGAAAATGTACAAAAAATAGAACAGAAAATTTTACAAAAAATTCAGGAAGAACGAGCGAAAAATGGAATCCCCGAGATTAAAATAAACGAAAAAGTGCAGGAAATCACAGAAATATGGAGTCAAAAACTCACAGAAATGGAAAAAATCGCTTTTGAAAGCCCTGACGGCATGAGCCTCAACCAGCTCACACAAGAAAAAAGAGTCAATCGAGAATTAAGTCTCTATATATTCGGGAGCAATAGCGCAGAAAACATAGAAGAATATGTCCTTAAAAACGCAAAAGTGACAGAAAAAGAGTGGAATGAGATAGGCTTTTCTATAAAAATAACATCCATTGGGGATTTGAAATTTACACTTATTCTGGTTAAATAAGAAAGATGCCTTTTCAAAAAAAAATGGTGAACGGATTTCGCCGAAAAACTTTGTCTTACAAAGCACCACGAGAAAAAAATAGAATATTCACTCCACAAGTAAACGCCTTCATAACAGCGTTCCTCATACTCGGGATTTTTGTATTCGGAATCTTCAAAGCAGTCAAAGGCATTAGCTTCAGAAGCATCATATCGGTACTCGCAACAGACTTGAAAGAAGATCGATACGGACATACCAATATCCTGCTGCTTGGAACAGGGAGCGTAGGACATGATGCGGCCGATCTCACAGACACGATGATTATCGCCAGTATCGATGAAGCAAAAAACAAAGTGACCTTTGTCTCAATCCCACGAGATCTCTATATAAAAGACAAAAAATATGGCGGAATGCGAATCAATAACGTGTATTTTGCAGTAAAAAAAGAATACGCGGACTCAACATACGCGCTCGACGTGCTTCAGCAGCACATGGAAAATGTGATAGGGATGGATATCCAATATCGCATCAAAATAGACTTCAGCGTCTTCAAAGAAGTGGTGGATGCAATTGGAGGAATCGATATTTTTGTGCCCGAAATGATCAACGATCCGCTGTATCCAAAAGGTGAAACTGGCTTTTACGAAACGTTTTTCATTCCTCAGGGATTGCAACACATGGACGGAGAAACAGCGCTGAAATATGCACGCAGCAGACACAGCACGTCAGATTTTTCGAGATCAGCAAGGCAGCAAAGCATTATTTCTGCTATCAAAGAAAAAGCAAAGAAAGCGGGAATAACGAATAACACGGACATGATGGAAGATCTCTACAATGTCATAGAACCAAAAATAGAGACAAACATTGGTATTCGAGAGATGATTACACTCGCAGAAATAGGATCAAAAATGGATCAGGGGGGAATGGGAAATTATCTGATCCACGACGACCCTTCAAGGTGTGGAGGATTCCTCTACCCTCCAGAAAAAGAGCTCTATGGTGGAGCATCAGTTCTCGTACCAGCAAAAAATTCTTTCGAAGATATTCAGAAGATGATTGACATCGTCATGAATAACAGTCAAACAAAAAATGTAAAAGTGCAAGTACTTAACGGCACGAAGAAGCCAATGCTCGCAGGAAAAACAAAAGATATTTTTCAAAGACACTGCATCGATGTTGTGCGATATGGCAATGGAAAAGATTCAAAACAAATATTCACAACCTATTATCGAAAAACAAACACGCCAGAAATCAACACCATGATTTCTGTTCTCCAGCAGTTTATCCCTGGAATGATTACGGATGAAGTTCCAGCAGAATATCTGACACCGACCTACGCAAGCGATGCAGATATTATTCTCAATCTCGGAAGCGATTATCTCCAATACGAACTAAAAGACCCCTTCGATCAAATCTTCGCCATAAAAAAACCAGAAAAGACCGAAGAGGCCGGAACAACAACAAACACCACCGAAACAACAACCCCAACCTCAATCCTGAATCCTCAATCCTAAATCCTAACTCATGTTTTCAAGCATCATCTCCCTCTATCTCGCAGGCCTCATGGTCTCACAACCAGATACTGCGAAAGCGGCAGAAAGACAAGACCAGCAAACTGTAGAGCAGTACAGTGAAGTTCTCTCAGTATCGACAATTCCCAAAAAAATACAGGAAGGAAATCCAGAAATAAAAGCAAATGCAGCAATCGTAATGGACATGAGAACTGGAGAAATTTTGTGGGGAAAAAATATTGATGAAAAACGCCAAATAGGCTCAATCACAAAACTCATGACAGCGCTCGTCGTACTAGAAGAAAATGGCCAAAATGAAATAGCCAAAATCACACAAAACGCATCAGCAATGGGAGGATCGAAAATTTGGATCAATGCAGGAGAAAAATTGACCGTTCAAGACCTCATATTTGCGGCACTCATTCATTCAGCTAACGATGCCGCTTTTGCATTAGCAGAATTCAACGCTCAAGGAACCATAAAGAATTTTGTCGACAAGATGAATAAAAAGGCGCAAATACTCGGACTCATCAACACGCATTTCTCGAATCCCGTAGGTTTCGATGGACCAGAAAACTACTCCACCGTTCGCGATCTCTCAAATCTCGGAAGATACGCATACAGAAACGCTTTTATTCGCTATGTTGTGTCGCTTTCGGGGAAAGAAATCCAATCAATTCGAGGAACAAAATATCACTTGGAAGCTACTAATGTACTCCTGAAAAAAGACCCACGTTTCCGCGGCCTGAAAACAGGACACACCGATGACGCTGGATACTCTTTTGTAGGAGTCGCAGAAGCCAAAAATCTCTATCCAGTACTCATCGTCGTCCTCAACAGCCCAAATCGATTTCAAGAAAGCATTGATCTCTTGAACTGGGTAGAGCAACATTACAATTGGTAACATGTGACATTTGATGTGTAACGTGTGACGTGTGACTTCCTAAATCCTACATCCTAAATCCTCTCCCTCGTGGCCAAAAATCTCTTCTTCATCTTCAGTTCCGGTACGATCGCATTCATCATCGCACTCGTACTCGCACCAGGCTTCATCAAACTCCTCCATCATTACAAAATGGGGAAAAAGCTTCGTGAAAATGCAACCAGTGGAGAAAAAGCAACGATCTTTAATCAGCTTCATGAAAAGAAAAAAGGCACACCGACGATGGGAGGAATCCTCATCTGGGGAACAGTCCTGCTCGTCATCGGATTTTCAAAACTCCTTTCTATTTTTGGAGTTTTTGAACACTCACTCCTCAACAGAAAAGAAACATGGCTTCCACTCTTTACACTCATCACTACGGCCATTCTCGGACTCGTCGACGACTATCTCAACATCAAAGGCTCAGGAAAAACAAAAGGCCTAAACGTGAAGCCAAAAATGTTCTGGATGACACTTCTCGCCGCCGCAGGAGCCTATTGGTTCTACTCAAAACTCGGCTATAGCTCAGTCCACATACCAGGAATAGGAAATCTCGAACTCGGGATCTGGTACATTCCTGTCTTCATGCTCGTCTTCGTCGGCACCAGCAACGCCGTCAATTTCACCGATGGGCTCGACGGGCTCGCCGGAGGACTGCTCATCATCGCTTTCGGCGCATTCGGGATCCTTGCAGCCGCAAAAAGCCTCTTCATACTTGCAGCATTCTGCGCCGTCGTCTGCGGAGCACTTTTCGGATTCCTTTGGCATAATATTCCACCAGCAAAATTTTACATGGGAGACACGGGCGCTATCGCACTCGGCGCAACACTCGGAGTCATCGCCATGATGACAGACGCTATCTTCCCACTCATTCTGATAGGCTTTATTTTCGTGATTGAGACTTTATCAGTCATCATACAGCTCACATCAAAAAAGTTCTTCAAACGCAAAGTATTCGCGATCGCACCACTCCACCATCATTTCGAATTCAAAGGCTGGAACGAAGCCACAGTCGTGATGCGTTTCTGGATCGTCGGCGGACTCATCGCCGTCTTCGGCCTCGTCCTCGGACTTCTCGAAAACAATGTATTCTAACGCTTGCGAAGCTCTAATTTTGGAAGCGTAACTTCCGGAGGAATCATCTTCGGATCCGGAGGATCAAGCAATTCTTTTTCAACTTTTTCAGCGACAACCGGAACTACAGGAGTTTCAGACGCAACAGGATGAACTGCCTCTACAACAGTATCTTGCTGAGGAACAACTTGAGACGCTACAACAGGTGTATCAACTGCCCCTGGAAGTTTTTCGGATGAAACCCGAGAAGCAACTGTTGGAATGTTCACAGCAGCAAAAAGCTGATGAGAGCTCTGAATTTTCTCATCAAGAGCAACATCTTTTTCCGGCAAAGACGCAGACAATTTTGAAGCTTGAGCAATAAAATCTTTGTAAGAATCAAAAGCTTTTTGAGCTTCTTCGGCCTTACCCTGTTCAGAGAAATCCTGACCCAGAGAGAGCGCCGCAAAAGCCTGTTCCGTGAGAGCAATCGCACGAGCATGGTCATCTTTGGCAAAACGAAGTTCTGTCTCATAGAGAGATGAAAGCATTTCCGGAGAAGCATCTTTTTTATAAAAAGCAGAAATATTTCCAAAGAGCGCTCCGAGCTGCTGCGACTTCACAGAATCGGTGGAAGCCAGCGCTTGGGACTGAGTCTGAATGTCAGTCAAAAGAGCAAGAATGCCAGTAAAAATTTCTTTTTTCATTGCTGGAGTCGTCGCAGGATCAGAAAATTTTTCATTCAAAACAGTGAAGGATACGCGAGATTTTTCCACAGGATCGAAGCTCAAAAGCAATGAAGTTTGATCCAAAAGAGGCTTATCTTCAAGAATACTAGCCTTGGTGGTCGCAATCATCTGCTCATCCTGTGCAAGATTTTTTTCGACCCATTGGCGTTCATCTTTCTCCAAAGAAAGGGGTTCCACAGAAGCAGAAGCAGTAGCTCGTTTCTCGATAGCAGAAGATTGAGCACTTGGAAGCGCGACCACAGCTTGAAAACCTTTTGTCACCGGTTTCGCAGAAGAAATTTCCGAAGTCTTTACTTCTACAGCATTATGGAAAACCTGTACCGAAGATTGCTGCTTCTCAGCAGAAACAGAGAAAGTTGCACGGTGATACACCGACGCAATCAAAGATTGTGCACGTACCGTAAAATGAGAATCCGAGACGAGATCAAAAACACGCGACCACATTTTTCCCGCATTCAGATCGACCTCCACAATCATCCCCGAATCTTTCTGATCCTTGAAAAGTCGACGAAGTTCTAATTTTGTTTCTCCAGAAATACGACTAAAACTATTATCAAAATACTGAATTACGGCTTCTGCAGAAGCGCCCGTCTGAATAATATCGCCCTCGAAAAGAATCGCCTCTTTTCTAACAGATAAAGTTTTTCCGTCACGAATAACAAAAGCATTACCATGGAGAACTTGCAGCGTTGTTGCCTCTCTCGCAAAGGTCGCAAGCGGCTGAAAAACTGCAAAAGAAAAAAGCATAAAAGTACTCAATACTGCAAGAGAAACAAATTTTTTCCATATAAAAAACGGAGGAACTTTCTGCGATACGAGAGCAATCGCCGTAAAAATACGCTCTCGAAGTCGCGCTTTCTGCACAGCACCAAGCTGAACTTCTCGAGTGAACTCAGCAGCACGGACAAAAAAAGACTCTTCACGATGATGAGAAACAAGTCTCTGAAAAATACGATTCTTCATGCGCTCTTTTTGAGAAGCGCTGAGAACCGGAACGTCATTAAGAGGTAAAAAGTCCATGAGCATTGATTAAAACGCAAAAAGTGGTCATTTGTTACGGTGAAAATCAGCTTCAAAAGCATCGATTCCGCGATTTTGCAGCACTTTTTTGAGCGCGCGCAGCGCGCGAAACTGCAAAATCCGTAGACTTCCTTCACTTTTTCCCAAAATTTCCGCCACTTCTGTATTCGAAAAATCATCAAAAAACTTCAAAACCAAAACGTGTTGATACACCTGTTTCAATTCTGCAATCGACCCACGCAGCATCGAATGAGTCAATTTTACCTCCGTCTGAGAAATCGGATGTCGATCAGTACGTTCGTCTTTGTACTCTTCGACAAGCTCCTCCACCGGACGACTCGTACGATAATGATCCACCACTACATTGTGCGCAATCCGAAAAAGCCATGAAGAAAACCGAAACTGTCCCTGTTTGTACTGCGTGATATTTTCCCAGGCTTTCACAAAGACCGCTTCCGTGAGATCCTCCGCCTCCGTCTGTCGCACACGGAAATACACATACCGATAAATTGAATCAACAAATTGATCGTATAAATGACCAAAAGCGTCTTGATCACCATTCTGGCAGAGAGCAACCCAATGCTGTATATCTTTTTCGGAAGACACGAAATGAGGAGGATTAAAGAAGCAATCTAAGGCGATTCTAGCAAACAGATATCAAACATCAAAATGCCCCACAGCACGCTCCACTTCCAGCTTCGACCCAATAAAAATCGGTGTTCGTTGCGTCACCAACTGAATCTTTTTTTCCAAAATTCTCACACGACCATCAGAAGCATTTCCCCCAGCCTGTTCAACCAAAAAAGCCATCGGACCACATTCGAAAAGCAGACGAAGCTTCCCTTCTGGCGCGTCGCTGTAGCCCGGATACACGAAAATCCCTTTTCCTTTTTTCAAAATATGTCCAACATCCGGAACCATGCCGCCGGAATATCGAAGTGTATATTGCTTTTCCAACCAAAAATCCACAAGTTTTTTGTACTGCGGTGACTTCGCACACGCACGCAAATTTCCAGGCGCAAAATAACTCCCCTCCTCCGCAATTTTCATATTCTCTTGCGTCAGAAAAAAATCATTATCATGAAAAGCATATTCGTGCGTCCCCTTCCCAACACTTACGAGAAATGTAGTCTTTGGGCCGTAAATCGCAATTCCTGCTGCTACCATTTCTCCAGGCGTACGACCCATGAAACCTTTTCCAGGATAAATCCCAAAAATACTTCCCACAGAAAAATTCACATCCACCAACGACGAACCGTCGAGCGGATCAAAAGCCAGTGAATAAGCGCCGTCCGCATGACACTGAATTTCATTATCAAGCTCTTCAGAAGCAAGAACGCTGACCAAAGGACAATTCCGAAGTCTCTCAACCAAGAGATCATTCGTCGCCACATCCAGTTTCAATTGCTGCTCGCCAAAAACATTCTCTGTCCCACTGTAACCCGTCATCCGTCCTGTCTCGATAATCTGCGCAATATCTTTCACGGACTCTGCAAGGAGCGCGAAAAGCTTCTGAAGTTCACCGGAAGCACCCTGTTCACCGAGATGTTGAGAAAGAGATTTCATGACAAACCATTAGAAAATTACGCATCCAAAAGCCCTGACAATTCTTTCGTCATCCTCATCGCCGTATCATAAGGCCTCTTCCACATATTGCGACCAAAAATAAATCCGAAGCATCCCGCGTCAATACAAGCCGCAGAATGATCACGAAGTTGATCTTCTGTCACTTCTTCGCCACCACTGAAAAGCACCGGAATCCCCGCCGCCGCTTTTACCACACGACGCGCACGCTCTTTCATCTGCTCCGTCGCCGGCATCGCGAGAATCTGTTTCTCCACATCTTTGTAGTACTGAGGAATATCTTTCACATCCATAAACTCCGGTTTCATCGCTTTTGGAACATTGGATTTAATAATCGTCGCACCCATTTCCATCGCCATGCGCGCCGCAGATTCGAGCGCATAACTCGAAGAAGCACCGCCCTTCGCATCCACCGCTTCACCGCGCGGATACGCCCACACAATGAGAGGAAGCCCGGCTTCGTCGCACGCCTTGCGCGTTTGTGCGAGCTGGAGGAGATCCTCATCCTGGCGCGGACTGCCATAATACAAAGTATATCCGACACCCACTGCACCAATTTTCACCGCATCATCCACAAAAGAAGTAAACGTCGAAAAAGGTTTCGCCGCAGAAGGAAAACTCGTCTTCCCATTCACTTTCAAAATCAAAGGAACCTGCGTTTTGTATTTCTGCCAAAATCGCTTCGCCACACCATAATGCACCGCCACAGCATTGTATCCCCCATCCACCGCAAGCTTCATAATATAATCCGGATTTCCCGCATCAGATTCAGCGTTCAAATGTCGACAATCGTGCTCCACGAACTGGTCATACGGCAAAATAAGTGTCCGACCACTCGGTCGAAGAAATTTCTGGACATTACTCAATTCACCAGACGTATAAGAAGCAGTTTGGAAAAAACGGAGATTGTCAGCCATAGAGAAAGCTTTTTAAAAAATGAAGTTTTCTTGAATCCAAGAGTAACGGACGAAAAGAGAAGGTGCAAGTTCAGAAAAAAAGGGAAAAACTTCCTAAGTCCTACATCCTAAATCCTAACCTCCTAGCTCTTACCGGCTCGCCATCGTAGTTTCTCCACGCATATAAGTAATGTTGCGCGCATGACGCATATGAGTAAGTTGCGGACTTTTGTACACAGCCTGCAACGCCTGTGCCTGCGCCACCTGCATCGAGATCACATTGTTATCACGGAGGAGCACTTGACGCTTCGACTCCAAATCACGCAGCACGTAGCCTTTTGTAACCTCATGCGTGGAAAAAATAAGCGTAATAAAACTGAGTCCCAAGACAAAAAATACCGCCGAAGCGACAAAAAACGCAGTTCCAAAACGAAAAGACTGGAGAATTTTTGAGAAATTCACGGCACGCAAAGAAGCCAAAGAAGGCAACCGAAAGAGATTCGAAATTCCAGAAAAAGATTGCAAAAAAGACCCAGAAGAACGCCGCATGGAAGACGCCTGATGGAGCCGTCGCGGAGCGAACCGGGGTCGTGAGTAAGAGAACGAACGATAAGAGTGAGAGGAGGAGTACACGAGAAGGATTTAGGATTGAGGATGTAGGATGTAGGAGGGCTACAATAGATGCATTCTCTTCAAAGCCTTTGGCTTTTCAGAGTGTTTAGAACTTTTCGGCGACCCGCATTTTGGCGCTGCGGCTGCGAGGATTTTGGGATATCTCTTCTTCCGAAGGTTCTATCGGTTTTTTGGTCACCAATTTCAGAATTGGCGTCCCGGGACACACGCATCTCAGAACTTCTGGAGGGCAAATACACTCAGCGGCTTGAGATTTCAGAAAATGTTTCACAATACGATCTTCGAGCGAATGGTAGGAGATAATCACCAACCGTCCACCCTTCGCCAGCAACGAAACTGCTTGCGGTAAAACATTTTCTAAAACTTCAAGTTCACGATTCACAGCGATGCGTAGAGCCTGAAAAACGCGTGTCGCAGGATGCACTTTGACGTGATACAAACGAGGAGTCACCTGAACGATGAGATCAGCAAGCTCTTTCGTACGGGTAAAAGGTTTTTCTTCACGATAATCCACAATTCCTTGCACAATCCGACGAGCAAATTTTTCCTCTCCATAGCGCCAAAAAATCGTCTGCAGATCAGCAACACTCCAGGTATTCACAATATCCGCAGCAGTCGCAGGAGTGAGCTCTGGACTGAAACGCATATCGAGCGGCCCATCACGCAGAAAAGAAAATCCCCTTTCCGGGTCATCAATATGCGGAGAAGCGAGTCCCAAATCGAGTAAAATTCCATTCACTTGCGAAACTCCGACAGATGCGAGACGTTCCTGCATTTCAGAAAAGTTCGCATGAAAAAGTGTGAAATTCGAGGAAATCTGCAAAAGCCTGTCGCGCGCAAACGCGAGATGATTTTCATCCTGATCAAAGCAATAGAGATGACCAGTCGAGCCCATCGCCCGAAGGGCGTCACAGGCGTGACCAGCAAGCCCCAAAGTCCCATCAATCATGAGATCACCAGCATGCAGATTCAAGAAGTCTGAAACGGGTTGTCGAAGAACGGAAATGTGAGATAAATTTTTGTCCAAGAATGCGTATAACTTTTTTACTCTACCGAACATCGACCAGAATAAAGCTAAAAAAACCCAATGTCAACGACAGTACAAAAAATATACTCACATCTTCTTGCACAATTTTTTGGTTATTGGATAAAAAGTTTGAGCAGTGAAAAATACATCAACCATTCTTCGAAGATTTCAACTGAAAACAACTTCGTGTACAATCCCACCGTGCTCGACATAGAAGCTCTCATCAAAACCGGCGGATATATCGGAATCACTGCGATCGTCTTCGCAGAATCCGGACTTCTCGCAGGGTTCTTCCTTCCCGGCGACAGCCTCCTCTTCACCGCAGGATTTCTCGCATCACAAGGGTATATGAACATCTGGGTTTTGCTGATTCTCACGATAGTAGCCGCAATCACCGGTGACAGTACTGGATATTTTATCGGCAAAAAAATTGGCCCAAAAATTTTCAAAAAAGAAGACTCTTTTTTCTTCCACAAAGATCACATCGAAAAAGCCAGAACATTTTTCGAAAAACATGGAGGAAAATCTATCATTCTCGCACGCTTCATACCGATCATACGAACTTTCACGCCAACACTCGCAGGCGTGGGACAGATGGAATATCGAAAATTTCTTATCTACAACATCGCGGGCGGGCTTCTCTGGACTTGTTCACTCATCGGAGCCGGAAACCTCCTCGGCCGCACGGTTCCAGACGCCGAAAAATACGTATTCCCGATCATTCTTATCATCATTGTCCTCTCGATTCTGCCAACAATCACCCACATCATAATCGAGAAAAAGAAGCACAAAAAGCAAGAATCTCAGCAGAAGCAATAGGTCCTTCACGTACAATTTTCACCAACTCCCCTGTCACTTCCACAATTGTCGAAGGTTTTTCTGAAGGAATTTTCCCCATATCCACGACGAAGCCAGGACGCACATCACCGAGTTGCCTCAATACTTCAGCGACTTCATACGCCTGCGGCTGGCCACTCACATTCGCACTCGTCGTAATCAAAGGAAAATTACACATTTTCAAAAGTTCCAGTGTCCACGCATGTGACGGCACACGAAGACCAACCGTCGTAGCTCCAGGATTCAGAAATTCAGGAAGGTTTTTCCGAGGAACAATGAGGGTCAGAGGTCCAGGCCAATATTTTTCTGCCAAAGCTTGAGCAAGATGAGAAAATTCACCATACCCACTCGCACGCTCAAAACTCGCAACCATCAGGGAAGAAGGCTTCTCCAAAGGCATTTTCTTGAGTTCGTACAAATTGCGAACCGCAGCCATATTCGTCGCATCACACGCAAATCCATAGCAGGTTTCGGTCGGATGCAGCACTACGCCGCCCTGATTGAGAACGAGCTGGGCTTGTTGAAGAGTATTGAGAGGAGCTACCATGGAGGAAAGAATAGCATAAATTCCCATGGAACTCATCGCAACCTGCGCATTCGGACTCGAAAAACTCGTGCACGACGAGATCAAAAAACTCGGCCTCTGGACAATCAAGACCGAGGATGGACGCATTTTTTTCAAAGGCGAAGAACTCGACCTTGTACGAGCAAATCTCTGGCTCCGTTGCGCCGATCGTGTACAGATAAAAATCGGGGAATTCACTGCAACGACGTTTGAAGAACTTTTCAATCAGGTCAACGCACTCGATTGGGGAAAATATATTGGCACCAACGACGCCTTTCCTATCGCAGCCACCAGCGTGAAATCCATCCTTCATTCCGAACCAGCAATCCAGAGTATCGTCAAAAAAGCGATCGTCAAAAAACTTCAACAAAAAAATAATCTCGAAGTTTTTCCAGAGAATTCTGGCGCTGTTTTCCAAATCATAGTCAAATCCAACAAAGATCAATTTGTGATTTCGATCGATTCTTCAGGAGAAAGCTTGCACAAACGCGGCTACCGCAAGCACACGAACGTCGCACCCATCAAAGAAACGCTGGCCGCAGCACTGGTAAAACTCTCGGACTGGAAGCCAGGGCGCACACTCATCGACGCTTTTTGTGGCAGCGGAACGATAGGAATCGAAGCAGCACTCATTGCGCACAACATGGCTCCAGGACTCAACAGAAGTTTCGCATTCGAGAAATGGCCATGGATGAATACAGAAAAAATCGCAGAAGCGAAGGAAGAAGCGCGCAAGGCCGCAAAACCCGAAGAAGAATGTCGCATTTATTGCTCCGATATCGACGCCAAAATGATCACCGTCGCACAAGAAAACGCCAAAAACGCAGGATTCGAAAAAATCCATTTCGAGCAAAATGATTTCAACACATATGATTTCAACACTCTGGAAAACTGCACCTTCATCAGCAATCCCCCATACGGCGAACGCCTGGAAGAAAAATCCCACGTCGAAGAAATGATGCGAAAATTCGGCAAAAAATTCTCTCAAACCAAAAACTGCTCACTCTTCTTCATCACATCACACGAAAATCTCCAGCAACTTTTCGAACGCGACGCAGACAAAAACCGAAAACTCTTCAACGGAAACATCAGATGTTATCTGTTTTCATATTTCTCGAAATAATAATACGATATAAATAAAGCTAATACTTGACAAAACAAAGAAAATACAGTAAAATAAAACTAATAAAAACTAAAACCAATCCTATGAAAAAATTCTCTTTAAACACTGTCGGCTATGCCCTCATAGGTTTTCTCGCACTTGGAGGATCCATCTCGGGAGGCGTGCTTTCTGCAAACTTAGTTGTACAAAGCTTATTTAATAGCGGAGCTATGCAGGATTTAGAGGATGAGCAAGAAGCTGAAAAAGAATTTCAGGATCAGAAAAAGAATGAAATCCGGCATATGAATGATCGAACAAATGAATGTAAGAACATGACAAGGCAGATAAAACAAAGTCAGAAGAACGGATCAAAAAGCGCGATCGAAATAGGAAAAAAAGTCACAGAATTCTGTGGTGCAGTCGAGAAAGCAAAAAAAGCCCTCCAGGCGATCAGCACCCAAGGAGATTTCGAGGACCTACGGAACGATGTCATTCAACCAGAAATTGGAGATGTTGCAGCAGATCTCTGGGAATCTCTCAATGGCCTCAACGCACAAAACGATGTTTTCCGAGGATTGAAAGAAAATAAAAGCACCTGCAAAAATTTTGCACGCTCGATGAAGGAAGCGTCAAGACAAGCAAGACAGTCAAAAATTGATGTATCAACACTCCTCGCTGAAGGAGACGCAAAAGTAAAAGAGTGTGAAAGAAACTACAAACAAATTGGCAATTATGCCACAGCCGAACAGTGGGAAGAGGCGCGCGATCTGCTCCAGGATTATTTCTGGAACAATGAACTTCACGAAAGCTTCAACCAAATCCGGGAAACAATTCAATCATGTTCAGAAATCGGACGCATCGTGAGTGAAGTTGATAGAGGCAAAAAACAGATAGAAAGAGTAATCAAAGAATTTAAACGAAATAAACTCGATACATCAAGCCTAGAAACAATATTCAGCGATGCGCTCACTATTGTCGACGAAGCTCGCACTCTTGCAAAAGCAGGCACATGTGATCGTGAAGCCATTGAAGATATTAAATCACGCATGGACGAAGCAGGTGAAGATCTCGAAACAGAAATTGAAAACTTGAAAGAAGAGCTCGGCGGAGGAAAATTCTCAGATCAAGAAGATCGGCACGATTTTGACTTCTAGCACAAAAAATATCTCAAAAAAGAGGCTTCAAAAGCCTCTTTTTTTTTAAAAGCATTCAAAAAAATAAACTTCCAGACCCCCTGTGGGTGGACCAAGCTCTTCCCACTCCACCAACCCCTGCTATAATGCCGCCAACTCCATCCTAAATCCTAACCCCTCCCCCATGCTTCGCGTCGCTATCAACGGTTTCGGTCGTATCGGAAGAATCGTATTCCGAGCCAATGAATACGATAAAAGGGTCGAAATTGTCGCAATCAACGATCCAAATCCTCCAGAAAGTGCCGCGTATTTATTGAAATATGACACAACCCATGGGCGATTCAAAGGCACAGTATCTTTCACAGAAAAATCGCTCATCGTCAACGGTCGCGAAATCCCCTACTCAATGGAAAGAGACGCAGCGAAACTTCCATGGAAAGAAAATAATGTTGATCTCGTCTTCGAAGCAACTGGCGCATTCACTGACAAAGACAAGGCTTCCGCACATCTCACATCCGGTGCCAAAAGAGTCATGATTACCGCTCCAGGAAAAGGCGTGGAAGGCACTTTCGTTTACGGCGTCAATCACGAAACGTTCGATCCCGCGAAACATATTATTTTCAGCAACGCATCCTGCACGACGAACTGTCTCGCACCATTTGCAAAAGTCCTGAACGATCATTTCAAAATCAAACACGGTCTCATGACTACAATTCACGCATATACCAACGATCAACGCACGCTCGACCTAACACACAAAGACGCCCGTCGTGGGCGCGCAGCAGCAGCAAACATCATCCCAACATCCACCGGCGCTGCAAAAGCACTCGGACTCGTGGTTCCAGAACTCGATGGAAAAATGGACGGATTCGCCATGCGCGTCCCAGTGGTTAATGGATCGGCGACCGATCTCGTCTGCACAGTCGAAAAAGAAACCACAAAAGAAGAAGTGAATGAAGTCCTGAAAAAAGCCGCAGAAGGTGCTTACAAAAATATCATCGAATACACCGAAGATCCGATCGTCTCTTCCGACATCGTCGGCAATTCCGCATCTTCGATCATCGACGGGAAACTCACAAAAGTCATTGGCGGAAACATGATCAAAGTCATGGCCTGGTACGACAATGAATGGGGCTACAGTCAGAGACTTTTGGACCTCGCAAAGTACATCGAAAAGAAAGTCTAGGAAGAATGTTTATAAAGAAAACTCCCAAAAAAACACGAAAGTGCGATAAGCACAATCGCTCCACCGGTCGCCAAATCGATATAATACGAAAAGAAAAGTCCGGCAATCACAGAGAAAAGTGAAATACCGATAGCAATCATCATTGTACGAAAAAATCCATATCCAAACTGTAAAGCCGCGAGCACCGGGATAATCATCAACGACCCCACGAGCAAAATACCCACAACACGCATAACAACAGAAACAGTCAGCGCAGCCAGCGCTACAAAAAGGAAATTCCAGAAATGAATTCGAACACCTTGCGCCTGCGCAAGGTCTTCATCGAGCGCGACAAGAAAAAAAGTTCGATAAAAAAGGGAAATAATAGTGAGCGCAAAAACCGCAGTAATCAGGGTAATCCAGACATCCTGCCACGACACCGTCGCGATACTTCCGAAGAAAAAAGAAAATATTTCCTGCCGATTTCCCTGATCAAAACGCAATAAAACAGTCGCAATTGCCAGTCCTCCCGAGAGGAAAAGCACCTGCACCGATTCTCCAAAAATTTTCTTGCGCCGCACCGCTTCCATACCAATCGCCGCAAGAAACGTTGTTCCGATGGACGCAAGGAGCGGCGGAATTTTCAGGAGAAATCCGAGCACCACACCAGCGAGTGACACATGTGCGAGAGTATCTGCAAGCCCCGGATACCGCCGTACCACCAGGAAAAGTCCGAGCACCGGAGCGAGAACGCTCAGGAATATACCGATGATGAACGCCCGAATCATGAATTCAAATTGAAAAATTTCAAACATGGTGATGGTGTTGCAGGATATCTGCAGGACAAGAATAAGAAGTAACCGTACGATTCACATACAAACATCGAGTCGTCTCGCGCGCCACGATTTCGAGATCGTGCGAAACAAATAAAATCGTCATGCCCGAAAGTGCATGGAGGCGATCAATCATCCGATAAAATACATCCTGTGAAGGCGTATCCACACCGGTCGCCGGTTCATCCAAAACCAAAATTCTCGGGGAAAGAACGAGGGCTCGAGCAATAAAAACACGCTGCCGCTCTCCACCAGAAAGCTGAGAAATAAGCCTCTTTTTGTACTTCATCGTATCCGTAATTTGGAGAGCACAATCCACAGCCTTGCGATGATCACCCCGAGGAAGAGAATTCACGAGCACCTCCTCCACCGTCGCCGGAAAATCAAAAACACTCTGACTCAATCGCTGCGGGACATACCCAATACGCATGGCAGGATCCACAAACATGGATCCTTTTTGCAAAGGTAAAATTCCTAAAAGCAATTTCAACAAAGTCGTTTTTCCGCCACCGTTCGGTCCGACGATCCCAACATATTCCCCAGGAAAAAGAGATAAATTCACATTCTGCAGCACATCTCCATCGCGATATCCGAAAGAAACATTCTCGAAATTGATACACGGTTTATTTCGAATCTTTGCAGACATAGGCACGTTTAAGATTATGCAAATTTTCTTTCATGACAGAAATATAATCTTTGCCAGCAGCCATATCAGGAATTGACAAGGTCTCGAGAGGATTCAAAACCAAAGTCTGAGCGCCAACTTCAGAAGCCAAAGTATCAGAAAGTTTTCGGCTGGCAGAAGATTCAAAATAGATAAAGCGAATGTTACGCTCGCGTGCAATTTTCGTCAAAGTCGCAAGCTTTTGCGCAGAAGACTCCCCTTCAGGAGAGACACCCACGATCGGCAAAAATTTCAAATGATATTGAGAAGCCAAATACGAGAACGCATCATGCGCAACGATCACTTCCTGAATATCACACGACGCAAGCTCTGTTCGATACTGCTCATACAATTTCTGCAATAAACTCACGTACCGATCAGCATTCGCACGATACGCAGCAGCATGCAGGACATCAATTTTGACAAAAAAATCACGAATCGCAAACACCTCTTTTTGCACCAATATCGGATCGAGCCAAATATGCGGATCAAAATTTCCATCCACAACAGAAGCAATATCCAAAGTCGGAACATGAGCTTTTTGAAAATCCGGGAGAATCTTCATCACCCAAGAATCCAAAACACCGAGAAACAAAAACCCATCACTTTCACGAATACGAGCCATATCCTGTGGCGTTGGCTCATATTCATGTGGCTCAGAACCCGGAGCTACCAGGGTCAAAACATTCACATACGGCCCACCCACCTGTCGCGCAAATTCTGCAACTGGATAAAAAGTCGCCACCACATTGATAGCAGAATCATGCTTATTCTCAGCATTCTTTTCACGCTCATAGAGCAGATACGAAGTCACGCCCAGCGAAGCGAGAAAAAGAAGAAAAACAGCAAGAAAGAGAAATCGTCGCATAAAAATATGTTACCGGCACTTTTCACAAAGGCCAAAAAATTCGAGTGAGTGATTCAGGATTTTGAAACGACTATTTTTTTCAATCTTTCGCTCATGCTCAGCCAGATCATCTTCGAGAATCACATCTTTCACCGTCTTGCATTGGACACACACAATATGATGATGGTGATGACGCGCAATTTCGTAACGCATCTTCCCATCACTAAAATGAATTTCCTGAATAATATCCTGCCCGAGGAGAAAAAGAATTTCCCGATAAATCGTAGTCTTATTCACCAAGAGCCCTTTCTGAGACAACAAAAAATGCACATCCTGCGCCGTGAGCGGACTACGAGTTTTGATCAGAAGGTCGATCATATTCGATCGCACCGTCGTCATGCGAAAACCTTTTTTCTTGAGCTCTTCTAAAAGAGTTGCGTTAATTTCCATGACCGGAGATTAACGCAACTCAGTTGCATTTGCAAGTAATTCTCAAAACACCAACAAGGAATCAGAATTAATAGATAAAGCTAGCAGGCGTATTGTTCGCAACATTCTGTTGCAAATAACCATAATTCCCCCACTGAGATATCTGGACACCAGTATTCACGGTAATAGCCTGATACTGTGGTTGGTAATACTGAGGCTGTGGAGCAGGTTGGTAATAATACTGTTGAACCTGAGGCTCAGGCTGATACTGATAAACCGGAGGATTATAATATGTCTGAGGCTCGTAATAATAAGTCTGAGGTGCGTAATAAGTCTTTGGTGCATAGTAGGTCTTTGGCGCATAATAATAAGTCTTCGGCGTATTATACACATAAGGAGAATAATACACTGGCTTATTGTAGTTATAATATCCGTAGTTGTAGCCATAATTTTTCTGCCACCATGTCTCATAACTTGGATGATAGTCGTGGCCATACGGTTTCTTCGCAGTGTGGTAATGCTCTGAGTGATGTTCAGAAGAAGGCTTTTTTGCCTTTTTTTGGATATACACCACTTTTGTGATGACTTTCACAGGAGCAGGTTTTGGAGCAGGAGCCTCAACTGTCTGAGCAGTTTCAGGAGGTTTCTGATACACAACGACAGTTTCCGGCTGAGTTGTAGGCGTACTATCGAACCAGCATCCAGTCAAAACGAGTGGAAGCGTCAACACCAGTAAAAAGCTAAAAAGACGAGAACGCATAAGGAAGGGGTTAAGAAGAGTAATGTTCAGGAAAACATCAACAACCGGACACTAAATCAAGTTGATTCTCTTCGCAAACGATTTTGAAGAAAAATAAGAAAAAACGTTATAAAAAGGCCAAAAAACATTGATTTTGTAAAAAAATATATTGAAATAAACACTCTCGCACTGAAAAATTGTCAAAATCCATCCAGCACTCTATAATCCCGAGTGCTATGGACAGACAAACTCAAATCTTCAAAGCCATCGTCCAACACTTCATCGAAACCGCCGAACCGGTGGGCAGCAACACGTTATTCGTGAGCTACAGTTTCAAAGTCAGCCCCGCCACCATCCGCAACGACATGGCCGCACTCGAAGACAAAGGTTACATCTACCAGCCGCATACTTCAGCCGGAAGAATCCCGACGACGACAGGCTATCGCCACTTCATCGACACGCTGGCCGATTACGAAACTGCACGCAAAAAAGTCCACCTCGAACTCCAAAAAGTCCACAAAGAATACAAAGCCCAAAAAGCCCGCAGCAAAATTTTCGACGCCGTCGCCCTCCTCTCCCGCGCCGCCGGCAACGTCAGTTTCGCCACACTCCCCGACAATAATCGCACTTTCTACCTCGGCCTCAGCAGCGCCCTGCGACAACCAGAATTCCGCAGCAGCTCCATCAACGCCAGTGAAGTCATCGAAGTCCTAGAAAAAAGCGACAATTTCATCACCACCCTGCGAAACCTTGACATCGGCGAAGATGTGAAAGTTTTCGTCGGCGAAGAAAACATCCTCCACGAAATCCAAAGCTGCTCCATCATCGTCACCAAATACCAATTCGAAGACTACCACGGCTACTTCGGAATCCTCGGCCCCGTCCGCATGGACTACGCCTACAACATCGTCATGACCCAGGAAATCAAAAAACTTTTAGAAAATAATTAAAAAAATATTTATGGACGAAAATTCACAGACAGGCAGCGCACAAAATCCAGCGCCAAACCAAGAAGAACTCCTCCGCGCGCAGCTCGACCAAATGACCAGCATGTGCAAACGCGCCCTCGCCGACCTCGACAATTACAAAAAAACCATGTTCGCCCAAGTCGGAGCAGTCCGCGACAACGCCAGCGCCGACATCCTGAAAGAATTCCTCACCGTCCTCGACAGTTTCGAACGCGGAAAGTCGTTCTTCGAAAAACTCCCGGCAGAAGAGAAAAAAGGCATCGACGGGATTTATCAACTTTTGAAAAAAACTTTTGAAAAATGCGGGGTGAAAGAAATACCGACCATTGGACAAAAAGTCGACATGTTGCTCCACGAACCGCTGATGCAAGCCGCGGGAGAAGCAGGGGTGATTTTGGAGGAACTGGAGAAAGGGTATGTGATGGGGTCGGTGGTGCTGAGACCGGCGAAGGTGAAGATTGGGGGGTGAGGACATTGTGAAACCATAAATCAACTCAAAAAAAACCATGACCACCATCGAAGAACTCAAAAAAGAAATCGACGAAATCAAAACTCGAAATAACCGTGTTGAAGCCGACAAGGCGTGGGAAACAAGCTGGGCTCGCAAATTCTTAATTCTAGTTCTCACCTACGTGGTCATAGCCATATTTTTCTTCGTTTCAAAATTAGAAAGTCCATTTACAAACGCAATAGTGCCGACTCTCGGCTTCTTTCTCTCGACTCTCACAATTCCATTTTTCAAAGACTGGTGGCTTAAAATTACAAAAAATAAAATGTCCAAAAAATCTTGACGCCCCGAAACTAGCACTCTATAATCTGGACTGCTAAATAGCATTTTGAGTTTCCCACGGTCTTTTCAAAATTTCTATTATGCAAGGAGACAAGAAGTTTTCGCAGGAGCCGTACGGAAAGTACGGCGAGAAGAAGACTTCGCAGCTCGACGCCGCAGAATAAAATTTTCAAAAGACCCAACATTTAACCCACAAAACGTATGTCTAGAATTATCGGTATCGATCTCGGAACAACAAACTCCTGCGTCTCCGTCATGCGCGGCGGCAAAGCTGAAGTTATCCCGAATGCAGAAGGCAATCGCACTACGCCCTCCATCGTCGCAATCAACAAAGACGGCGAACGCATGGTCGGAATCACCGCAAAACGCCAGTCGGTCATCAACGGGAAAAACACGATCTACTCGGCCAAACGCCTCATCGGCCGCATGTTTGACGAATCAAAAGAAGACATCAAACGCCTCTCGTACGCTGTCCAGAAAGGCAAAGATGGCGGAGCGGAAATTATGCTCGACGGTAAACCGCGCAAACCTGCGGAAATTTCCGCAATGGTTTTGCAAAAATTAAAAAAAGATGCAGAAGCTTTCCTCGGCGAAGAAGTGAAAGAAGCGGTCATCACCGTTCCAGCGTACTTCAACGATTCGCAGAGACAAGCCACGAAAGACGCAGGAAAAATCGCGGGGCTCGAAGTGAAACGCATCATCAACGAACCAACCGCTGCCGCACTCGCATACGGACTCGACAAAGAAAAAACGAAAGACAAAAAAGTCGCGGTGTACGATCTCGGTGGAGGAACGTTCGACGTTTCCATCCTCGAACTCGGTGACGGAGTGTTCGAAGTACTCTCCACCAACGGCGACACACAGCTCGGCGGTGATGATTTCGACAACAAAATCGTGGAATGGATGATCACCGAATTCAAAAAAGAAACCGGTGTCGATTTGTCGAAAGATCCACTCGCACTCCAACGTCTGCGTGACGAAGCAGAAAAAGCGAAATGTGAACTTTCTTCGCTCCAGGAGCGAGAAATCAATATCCCATACATCACCTCTGACGCGACGGGACCGAAACATTTCAATCACAAACTCACGCGACCAAAACTCGAGGAACTCGTCGCCGACCTCATCAAACGCACGGAACTTCCATGCGTAAAAGCACTCGAAGACGCCAATGTGAAACCATCCGACATCGACGAAGTAATCCTCGTCGGTGGCCAAACTCGTATGCCAGCCGTGCAGGACGTCGTGAAAAAAATCTTCGGAAAAGATCCACACAAAGGCATCAACCCCGACGAAGTCGTCGCCATCGGCGCCGCTATTCAGGGAGGTGTGCTCATGGGCGACGTGAAAGACGTGCTCTTGCTCGACGTCATTCCCCTCTCACTCGGCATCGAAACGATGGGAAGTATTTCCACAAAATTGATCGAAAGAAACACGACGATCCCAACATCCAAATCGCAAGTATTCTCGACAGCATCAGCCAATCAGCCGTCGGTAGAAATTCACGTCCTCCAGGGCGAACGCCCAATGGCTGCGGACAATAAATCTCTCGGCAAATTCACCCTCGACGGAATCCCCCCAGCACCACGCGGTGTCCCACAAATCGAAGTCACTTTCGACATCGACGCGAACGGAATTCTGAACGTGAAAGCAAAAGACAAAGCGACCGGCACCGAACGCAACATCACGATCACCGATTCGTCAAAAATGAGTGACGCCGAAATCAAAAAAATGCAGGAAGAAGCCGAAAAATACGCCGAAGAAGACAAGAAAAAAGCAGAAGCCGTGAAACTCCGCAACGAGTCCGAATCACTCGTTTTCACCACAGAGAAAGCTCTCAAAGACGCCGGCGACAAAATTTCCGACGACATCAAAAAACCCGTCCACGAAAAACTCGACACCCTGAAAAAAATCCTGGAAGAAAAAGACGTCAGCAAAATCGACGGTGAAGCGCTAAAAAAAGCCCACGACGAACTCTCAGAAGAAGTCCAAAAAATCGGAGAACAACTCTACAAAGCAGCAGCAGAAAAAGATTCGAAGGCAGGTGAAAAAAGTGGCGAAGAAAAGCCAAAAGACGACGTCGTCGAAGGCGAGGTAGTAAACGACAAGGACGAGAAAAAAGAGGAAGAATAAAATTTCTAAATCCTACATCCTAAATCCTAAATCCTTGCCCCCCACCCTCCTCATCCTCCCCGGCTGGGGCGATTCCGGCCCACAGCATTGGCAAAGTCTCTGGCTGAAAAAATTTCCAAACGCCATCAAGGTCGAACAAAAAGACTGGGATTTTCCGAAAAAAAACGACTGGGTCAAAGCGCTCAACGAGTCGATCGAAAAGCACATCGAAAAGCACCAAGAAAATGAAATCATTCTCGTCGGACACAGCATCGGTTCGCCCCTCATCGCCTTCTGGGCAAAAGAGTATTTCCCGCATTCAAAAGCCAAAATCAAAGGTGCACTCCTCATAAGCCCGAGTGACACCGAAACCCCAGATTTTCCCAAAGAAATTCAGGGATTTGCACCAGTTCCACGAGAAAAAATCCCCTTCAAAACGATCGCCGTCGTGAGCAGCGACGACAAGCTCGTGAGCGCCGCGCGCGCAGAGGATTTCGCAAAATCCTGGGGCGCAGAGCTCATCAACATCGGTCCACACGGTCACATCAACACCGACGCGGGGTTTGGAGAGTGGGTGGAAGGAGAGGAGTTGCTCAAAAAAATTATTCGATAAAATTTCACTTCATTTTCCCAATAACTTTCAAAAATTCCTCCTTTGTAACACCCAAAACGCGAAGATTATTCATAATGATAAAAGGCGGCAACGTCCTGTCTCTCGGAATAACAAGAGGACGATTCACACCAGATTTCCAATAAATCCGATGATCACCTTTTTCACGTTTGAATTCACAGTTCACATGAAAAAGAAACTTCTCAAACTTTTTCCAATGGATTGAACCAAGTTGACCCATATTTAAGCACCTACTGGAATATGGACATTGAAAGACTGCTGAGAAACAACCTGCGGAGGCTCCCATTGTTTTTTCACTTTGACCCAACCCAAATCATCCAAAACTGCATCGAGCGTATTCGCCTCTTCTAATTCCTGAAAAAAAATGTCCAGAATTTCTGCAAAACGACTCTTGGCTTCCTTCAAACTTTTTCCAAAAGTCGACAAATCCAAAGCCGGAGAATAAGCGATGAAGTACCTTCCCCTTTTCATGACCGCAACATCGAGCTTTACAAGCATTTGCTGAGAAATTTTCATATTTTTCATGGTGAAGAAATTATAAGCCCGAAAGGCTGATATGTAAAATTCTACAGAAGACCTTATGAACAAAACCTAACATTTTTATGAAAAAAACATAAAATGGCCAAAGCTGACAACAAAACTTCAATTTGAAAAAATAAAGAAAGAATAGTAAAATGCATCCGACGGTTCTTTGGCGCAATCCACGAAAAGAGTCACTCAAAATGGCTCTTTTCTTTTTTGGTGTCGCCTACTCCAACTTGAAACCTTCACAAAAATCCGTAGAATATCCCCGATGCTCGATCTCAAATTCATTCGCGAAAACGCAGAGAAGGTCAAAACTGCTGCAAAGAACAAGAATATCAAAGTCGATGTCGACGAAATTCTCCGGCTCGATGACGAACGAAAAAATTACATTCCGAAGATCGAAAAAATCCGCGCAGAAAAAAACAAAGCATCCAGCGAAATTCCGAAATTGAAAGGCGAAGAAAAAGAAAAAGTGCTCGCGCACATGAAAGAGATTTCCGCTGAAGAAAAAAATCTCAACGAAGAACTCAAAAAAGTCGAAGACGCATTAAATGGCTTGCTCTTGATCGTTCCGCAAGTTCATTCCGATGAAACTCCAGTGGGAAAAGACGACACTGAAAACGTCGAACTCTACAAAATTGGCGAAGTTCCGAGATTCGATTTTGACATTCAGGATCACGTCGCACTCGGCGAAAAACTCGATATTCTTGATTTTCCACGCGGTGTGAAAATCGCCGGCTCACGAAATTATTTTCTCAAAAACGAAGGCGTCCTCCTCGAACAAGCGATCCTCCGACTCACCATCGACATGCTCATGGAGAAAGGTTTCAGTCCTTTTTCTGTCCCACTCCTCGTGAACGACGCCGCCATGACCGGAACCGCATATTTTCCCGGCGGCGAAGAACAGGCATACCGCGTCGAGAAAGACGAACTGAACCTCATCGGCACATCCGAAGTCTCTGTCTGCTCATACCACAGCGGAGAAATCCTCCAGGAAAGCGAACTCCCACGACTCTACGCCGGCATTTCCCCATGCTTTCGTCGTGAAGCCGGCACCTACGGCAAAGACACGCATGGCCTCTATCGCGTCCACCAATTCATGAAAGTCGAACAAGTCGTCCTCTGCAAAAACGACATGGAAGAAAGCGAAAAAATGTTCGCCATGCTCCTGAAAAACGCCGAAGACGTCCTCGAAGCCCTCGGACTCCCCTATCGAGTTGTCGCTGTCTGCAGCGGAGATATGGGCCGCGGCCAATACTACAAAAACGACATAGAAACCTGGATGCCCTCCAGAAAAGGCTACGGCGAGACACATTCCTGCTCATCGTTCCACGAATTCCAATCCCGAAGACTCAACATTCGCTACCGCGACGCACACGGAAACACGCAATACGTCCACACCCTCAACAACACCGCGATCGCTTCCCCACGCATCCTGATACCGATTCTCGAGATCTACCAACAAAAAGACGGCAGTGTGAAAGTACCGGAAGCACTGCAGAAATATATGAATGGGATGAAAGAAATCAGACCGAAAAAATGACTCCATGCAAAAACCGTGAGATCTAGCGCCATCATTCAATGGGGCACCTTATGAAAGACTATATATAGAATCGAGCAAATTTACTTGGCAAGCAGCCATAAACCCCTATGTTTATGCTCGAAAGGAGTCCGGGACGAACAACAAAAAATCCTATAGTAGTAGAACATGCTGCAAGAATTGCAAAAAGTTTCGTGGAGGAAATAAAAAGTCTGACGGATGAGGATGTCAAAAGACTTCTGGACAACATATTCGACGATCCAACATTAAGAAAAGATTTTCAAGGAATGGCGATACGCCATGCAGCTATGTGCGGAGAAGTTGCAAAGGAAGTGCTTGCTATCCTCGAGAGTAATCCAGATCAAATTGAACTCATGGCTCTTGGTGATGTAGATCTTCCGGATTTTGCACGTGAAGTTGTAAAAGAATTAATACAAGAAGCACATAGACACCATCATGAATTGAATCAAGAATACGGCAGTGGATACGATCTCACAGCTCAAGGTGCACCAAAAGCACGAGAATCGGTCATGAGATATTTTGATCCACATTATGGATTCTCTGCCGTCCCCGGATTGTCGGAAAAATTAACAAAAAACTCAACAATCACTGCAGGCGCTATGCGGGGATTAAAAGATATTGCCGAAAGCACTGTATACGCAGCAGAAAATTCAGATCCACCACAAAGACCACGATTTATTCAACCCGACAATAGTTTCGGAACATGGCACGAAATAGTAAAACGAGAAAGTCACAAAGGGAAAACGGCTGAAGTGCACACTCTTGCAACAAATCCCGAACACCTCCTCCATCTGACTCCAGAACAAGTACGAACATTTTATAGAGAGCATCTGACACAAGAAAATCACCAGGACACATGGTGTATCACACCAGTGGGAAATCCATCAGGTACACACATGAAACCAGAACAATTAGGAGAAACATGCAGAACAATCATTGAATATAATCCAAAGGCAAAAATCATTTTGGACTGCACCTACGTACGAACATTGAAGCCAGAAAAAGCGCAGGAATTAATGAGAGGAGTCATCACAGATCCAGAAATAATGAATCGCGTTGTTTTCGTAGAAAGTTTTTCAAAAACACACGGATTCTGCAGAGAAAGAATTGGTATGTATTTCTCAGCAAACGAAGAAATATTTAAAGAAATACAGAACACAAACACGACAAACGGAGCAGGAAATGGTCAGTCAAAAGAAGCCTTTGTGTTCGCCATCGCAAGCGCGACCTCAGAACAAGAAGCAATCATCAGAGAACTCCATGAATTTTGGGGACGGGAAAGAAAAGGTTTATATCACTATTTAATCCGCAGCGGAAATTTCGAAAACCTTTTCGAGGAAGAGCAAAATCACATCGAACAAGAACAGTTGGGTGGACCACAAGGTCTCTATCTCTTTGTAAAATTAAAACCAGGCGTCACTGCACGAGAAGTATTACTTCAAACCAAATGTCTGGGAGTAGAAACGCAGATGGGATCAGGAAAATACGTCAGATTCGCCGTTGGAAAAATAAAAAAACCAACATACGCAAAATACGCTCCGCAAGAAACAGAAGCTCTATGATAAAATAGAGACCATGACCAAAAAACTCTACACCATCGGCTGGATCAGTTTCGCATCATATCTCGGCGGCCCCCTCGCTGGCTGCTACATGCTGAGTAAAAACTTCGAAAATTTCGGAAAAATAAACGAAGCAGAAGAAACGCTCAGAATAGGGACCATCACAACACTCCTCCTTTTTGGCTTGCTCGCATTCATTCCCGAATCGATCATGGTGCACATTCCAAAACACCTCATTCCAGTCATGTACACCATCGCCATCTACGCTTTCACCAAGAAACACCAAGAAAAAGACATCCAAACCCACCTCAAAAACGGAGGAACAAAGCACTCCGGCTGGGACGCATTCTGGGTCTCACTCGTCTCATTTGTCGCATCATTAGCATACGCATTAGTACTCATGTTCGTTTTGGAGAAAGTATTTAAAATAAACTGACGAAAAAGAATAAAGTAAAAAGATATGGTTTATAGTTGACACTAAACTATAAACCATATATACTGGAAACGTGAAAACAAACACAGGCGCAAATATCGTCGAGTACATTCGCAAGCACAAGCAATCAACCGCAAAAGAGCTCGTGGAATCGATCCAAATCAGTCCACAGGCACTTTTCAGGCAGCTCAAAAAACTCCAGGAAAAAAATAAAATCTACAAAGTCGGTACACCGCCAAAAGTCTTTTATTTTCTCAAAGAAGAAGTGCGCGAAGAAAATATTTACAGAGTAAAAATAGAGAAAAAACTCCAAAAAATAATTGACACGAATTATCTATTCATTACGCCAACTGGAGAGCTGAAACAAGGATTCCAGGGTTTAGAATACTGGTGCAAAAGAACAAATCAGCCACTCGAAAAAACCGCAAAAGAATACGTTGAAACGCTCCGTAAATATAACACCTACAAAAAAAGTGGCGTCGTCGACGGAACCAAAAAACTCAAAACAACTTTCTCACACACCACTGTAAACAAACTATTCTATCTCGATTTCTACAGCATCGAACGATTTGGAAAAACAAAACTCGGCCAGCTCCTCCTCTACGCGAAACAAAGCCAAAATCGAAAATTCATGCGGGAACTCACTGAAAGCATCGGGCCTACGATCCATCAGTGCATTAAAAAATGGAAAATCAACGCCGTGGGATTCATTCCACCAACCGTGAAACGCGAAGTTCAGTTCATGAGGGAACTCGAAAAAAATCTAAATCTCAAAACTGAAAAAATCAATATCGTAAAACTTAAAACCGAAATCGCCGTACCACAAAAAACTCTCAGCAAACTCGAAGATAGAATCGAGAACGCACAAAAAACCATGATCGTAGAAAGCAGAAAGCAATACAAAAATATCCTCCTCATCGACGACGCCGTCGGCTCCGGATCCACCATCAACGAAACGGCAAAACAAATCAAAGCGAAAGGCCTCTGCAAAGGAAAAATCATAGGCCTCGCCATCACCGGAAGCTTCAAGGGCTTCGACGTCATCAGCGAAGTGTAAAAACAAATTTGACACGAAAAAAGAAAAAGGTGTAGCGTTCGCACCTAGCCTTTAATTTTCAAAAATATGACTACAGAAAGCCACAATACCCCCCCCATTTCTCTAGAAACGGTTCCTAGAGAAGTGCAAAATAGAATTCTACATCTTTGCCTATCTTCAGGGATGGCACCAGAACAGCTTCAAATTCTACACCACATACTGAGAAATTACGACAATCCGCAATTAGAAGAAACTACAAGGGCATTAGGAAAACATTCAGGAACAGTAGAAGGTGTAACAGATGAAGTAAGAAAGCAGTTATAAATACAATTTTTGGGAGGGTGAGTGAAATTCCAATTTTGCGAAAAAATTGCGAGGACGCGGGACCCCAAAGAGAGGGTTTTTGGCGTAAAGAAAATCGGATAGCTTGCTATTCGATTTTTAGCCAAAATACCCTCCTTTGGGTCGCGCCCGGAGCACTTTTTCGCAAAATTGGAATTTCACTCA
>JBBTWG010000036.1:0-7483 GCA_038062935.1 Patescibacteria group bacterium | reverse complement strand
CGTAGTGAAAAAAAGATTTCTATTTCGGAAATTGTGAGCCGCTCGAAGAAACGAAAAATTCCGATCTTGTCTGATAGTTTTTCTTTGCTCCGAAAAAAGAAAGATTCTCCGAATTTCGAACCGCCAAAAGAGACAAAAATGATTCTCGTCTCGCCGAATCGAAAGGCTCTCATTACTCTTGTTTCTCTGAGTCTCGCTCTCCTGCTTGTGATTTTCTACATCGCGCTGCCTGGCGCGACCGTGATCATCACTCCGAAATCTGATGCTATCGAACAGTCAACGAATGTTATTTTTGCTGATTCTGTGGCGAATAAATCAATGCTCGATCGTCAGACTCCGAAAGTACTTGCTTCGTATGGTCTCGGTATCACGATCCAAAAAAGTATTACTCATCTTTCAACCGGAAAAATTTTCCAGGGGCAAAATGCTCGCGGCGTTGCGACGCTTGTGAATACGAGGCCGACTCCTTGGCAATTACTGATCAAAACTCGTCTCCAGAATAATGATGGGCTTGTTTTTCGTATTGGAAAACAGGTGACCGTGCCTGCTTCTGGATCGCTCGATGTGGAGGTGACTGCTGATGAATTTGATGCTTTTGGCCAACCGATTGGAACTCGTGGCAATATTTTGCCGACACGGTTCTTCCTTCCCGGACTTTCTCCGGATAATCAGAAATTACTCTATGCGGAGAGCAAGGCTCCGATGAGTGGTGGACAGACGTTGGTGAAGAAACAGATCTCTGAAGATGATATCAAGGCTGCGACGGAACGCATGAAAAAAGAGCTCCAACAAGCGACGAATGATGAACTCCAAAAAGCTGTTGATGAAAAATCTGTGCTTCTGGCACAGAAAACAAAGTTTGCACTCATCAAGGGCAAAGGTGCTGTGAAGGCCGAAGATCCAGTGATTCAGGTTTCTTCTGACCTTGTAGGAAAACCTCTCGATCAGTTCGAGGTCACCGGCCAGATGAAAGTCCATGGTGTGTATTTCAATCTCGATGATCTTCTGGAAATTTTGAAGGCTGAGCTCAAGACGAAAAAAAATCCTGAAAAAGTTCTGAGCACTATCGATGAAAAGTCTATTACGTATCGCATTTTTGAAAGCGATGATGCCAATAAAATTCTCAAAGTCACTGCAACTCTCAAAGGTATTGAGCAATATAATCTCGATTCTTCAAAACCTGTTGGAGAAAAATTGATTCAAAAAATTAAAGATCATGTTGTCGGAAAACGACTTGCTGACGCCAAAGATTACATTATCAATCTTCCTGAAGTTTCCCAGGTGGAGATCGAGAGTTGGCCTGTTTGGGCGCCGACACTTCCGACACTTCCGGATAATATTGAAGTGGTGCTCAAGCAGTAATTTGTGACATGTGACAATTTTTGACATGTGACTTGTGACATGTGACAATTGACTCATCCTCAATCCTAAATCCTACCTCCCATGAAACGACTCCTCTCTTCATCTCTCGCACTCACTCTTGGCATTTCAGCAATTTTTGGTTTACAGATTGTATCGGCGCAAACTTTTCCAACGACGAATCCTCCTGGTGGGAATATTGCTCCGCATTTTTCTGGAGTGACGGTGGATGGAGATACGACGGTGGGAGGCTTTCTGAAAGTTGGAAATAATATTAAACCGAAAAGTGGTATTTCTTTGGGATTAGATGGGCATGTGAATATCACGAAAGGGTTGGATGTGACGGGAGATGCAAATTTGCAAAATAATCTTGCTGTTCAGGGAAATACTGTACTTTCTGACACTCTCACTACGAGCGATTTTGCTCTCCAAAATATTGCTGGGGTTTTTAATAATACTGCCAACAAAGCTGCTGCCGTGGCGGCCGTGAAAAATAGGGTGATGATGCTTGGAAAAGACGCTTCTTTCCATTCCGGTAAATATACCCCTGAGCTCAATATTCAGGCGATCGACACCACTACAGGACAGCCATCTTTGGATGGAGGTGTCAAAGTGGATGGATATGTGAATGCGAATGGTTCACTCATAGGAAAATCTCTGACGACCACTGGGTCAGCCTGGGTAAAAAGTGGCGGACTGAAGGTGGATGGGGGTGATGTTAGTGTTGCGGCTGGTGGCCTCACTGCTACCAAAGTTGGAACATGGTCGACTGTGACAAATAGCGTGAATCTTAAAAGCTATCCAATTGGCAATATGGTCGCTGTCCTTGCGAAATGCCCATCCGGGGCTATTGCTACCTCGTGCCAAGGATATTTTTTTGTTGCTGTTTCCCCTTCTGATCGCTATTTGGGTTCGAATATTATTACGAGCACTAATGGCTGCGAAGTTTATGGTCAAAGAGATGCCGTGTCCGCTCAAGATGTGTTTTTAGTAGCTCAAGCCATGTGCTTTGATCCTTCGAAGTAAAAATTATTACTTCTTTGGAGCATTTCTTCGAATTGTTTCCTCGCATTGGGCCTGAATATTCTCTTCTTTAAATTCCTGACAATTCTTTTCTACTCCTGTGGCCTGGACTTCTGCGAGCCTTGTTAGTGTCTTTTTTGAAACCGTCTCTACAATTTTTTGCACCGAAGTAGAGGCTACGGCATTTTCATCAACGCTTGCTTCTCCGCATCCAGAAATAATTAATGTTATCCCGAGCACTGCGAATGCGAGTATTTTTTTCATAGAGAGTTTGAGGGAGGTGAAAAATTAAAGGCCGAGTTGTTTTCGAATTTCTTCTGCCTTTGCTTCGTCTTGTTGAGCTTTTGTTTTTTGCTCGTTTTCGGTTTCGAGATCCATCCATTCTTCGAAATGTTTTTGTGCAAGACTTTCGAGTTGCTGTGTGTGCTTTTTGCTGAGTTCGGCAAATTTTCTTCGTTCTTCTTCGAAGATACGAATGAGTTCGTCGACCTGAGATTGGCGAAGTTTTGGGACGGATTCTACAATTTTTCTTTTTTCATCTTTGGTCAGTGAGATCGAGCCGGCGAGCATGTGGAGAAAATGCTGCTCGTCGAATGTGAGCTGATGTGGAGGAACTTTGACTTTCAGGACTGCTGGCAATTTTGCACCGAGCTGAAAGTTTGCTGGAGTTGTGTCTTCAACTGGTGGTGGAGGTGGTGGAGTTGGAGCATATCCTCCTGGTGGATTTCCTCCTGGAGGCATCATTCCTCCGTCTCCGCCCATGGGATTTCCATACTGTTGCGGCATGTACTGCGGATTTGGAGCATATGCTCCCGGTTGAGGCATTGGTTGTTGTGGATTGTATGCAGGCATTGGTGCGTATCCTGGCGGAGGCATCATTTGTCCTGCTGGTTGTCCGCCAAATTGCTGAGGCATTGGTGGCGGAGGTGTCCAACCACCTGAAGCTGCTCCTCCTGTTTGCTGACCACCTTGTGGCGGCATCGGAGGTTGTGGAGGCATCGGCATTTGGCCACCATTTTGCTGGCCACCTTGTCCGTTTTGTGCTGGATTTTGTGGATTTTGATCGTCCATAATTTGTTGTATACTATAAGATTTCCTCTTCGATGTAAAGAACCAATTTAGTACTTTTTCCAGTTGACGCAGGCTTCGGCACCATCTTCTTTGAAGGCCTTGTGAGCTTTTTTAATAATTCTCATGGCTTGTTTTATATTTTTTGCGACAACGACATATTCGAGATCTCTTTCTTCGATCAGCTTCTTTCGTAGTGGCCACTTTCTCATCCATTTGAAAAACTCTTCCCACATTTCACCAATGCAAATGATCGGCATTTTGTTGATGTGATGAACCTGCATGAGTTGCCATGAAAAAAATATTTCGAGAATTGTGCCGATTCCTCCTGGAGCTACGACGATGACGTTGGATAGTTTTGTAAAAGTGTTCAGGCGGTCTGAAAAATGCTTGAACTCTTTCATGAGGTCCAAATGTTTGTTTGGCTTTTGTTCAAATGGAAGTCTGATATTGAGTCCGATGGTGTGGTGATTATTCTTTGGTGTCCCTTTTTCGTGTCCGCCCGCTGCGGCTTCCATGAGTCCTGGACCACCTCCTGTCACGACTTCTGCACCCATTTCACCGATTTGTTTTGCAAGTTCAAAAACTTGTTTGTACATTTTGTCGTTCTTCTTGATGCGCGCGGATCCGAAAATAACGACGCGGAATTCTTTTTTCTTGAATTCTCTTCGAAATGAAAAAAAACGCATGAGTGAGTGAGGTGATGAGGTGAGGAGATTATACAAACTCTTCAACTTTCTTTCCACCCATTTTTTCATTACAATGCACTCATGAAACTTTTTCTCGACACGGCGAATCTGAAAGAAATTGAAACCATTCACTCTTGGGGCGTCCTCGACGGCGTCACGACCAATCCGACGCTCGTGGCGAAGGAAGGTGTGGATTTCGAAAAACGCGTTTGCGATATTTGTAAAATTGTTTCCGGTCCGGTGAGCGCGGAGGTGATTTCGACCGATACCAAAGGAATGCTTGTGGAAGGGCGAAAATATGCGAAGTGGGCGAAAAATGTGGTGGTGAAAGTGCCGATGACGGCGGATGGACTGCGCGCGGTGAAACAGTTTTCTGAGGAAGGTATTCAGACAAATGTCACTCTCTGCTTTTCTGCAAATCAGGCTCTCCTCGCGGCAAAAGCAGGGGCGACGATGATCAGTCCTTTCGTGGGAAGACTCGATGATTTGGGTCAGGATGGACTCGAAGTGATTCGTGAAATCACGGACATTTATTTCGAATATGGTTTTGCGACGGAAGTTCTTTTTGCAAGCGTGCGTCATCCGCGTCATGTGACGGATGCGGCGAGACTCGGCGTGGATATTTGTACTTTGCCTTTTGGTGTTTTCCAGAAATTGGTAGCACATCCGATGACGGATTTGGGATTGGCGAAGTTTTTGGAAGATTGGAAGAAGGTGAGCGGCAAGGAGAAAGGAGTTAGGAGTTAGAAAGTCACACGTCACAAGTCAATTGTCACACGTTCTTACTATGCTTACTTTCGATTTCAAAAATGTTTTTTCTGTCGGTGATCATGGGCTTTTGAAAGAACCGGATATGTCCTGGTTTCCGCAACCTTCTGGGAAGCGATATAGTTTTTATGATTTGCCGGAGAATGGAAAATTGGCCGATGAGATTGCGGAATTTGCGCGTGAGGCTCGTGAAAAATTTGATCATTTTGTTTTGCTTGGGATTGGTGGATCGGCTCTGGGCGCGCGCTGCATCGCGGACGCGCTGGCGAGTGCGAGTGAGCGCGGGCGACTCATTATTTTGGACAATGTTGATCCGGCGCTTCTCTCGAATGCGACTGCTGGTTTGGATTTAGCGCGGACGCTTTTTCTGGTGGTGAGTAAGTCTGGCGGGACGCCGGAGACTGTGGCGCAGTATTTTTATTTTCGAGAGAAAACTGAAGCGACTGGTCTGAAAGCGACGGAACATTTTGTCTTTGTGACGGATCCAGAGAAAGGATTCCTTCGAAAAATTGCTCGCGAAGAAAAAATCCGGAGTTTCGAAATTCCTCCTGAAGTTGGTGGGCGTTTTTCGGTGTTGTCGGCGTGTGGACTGCTGCCAGCGGCGCTGCTCGGCATTGATATTCATGGACTTTTGCGGGGGGCTGCAAGACAGCGCGAAGGAATTTTCCACACTTCGTTTCAAGAAAATCATGCGTATCAATTGGCAGCAATTCAGTATCTGCTCTGGAAAGAGCGCGGTGTACCGATGACCGTGATCATGCCGTATAGCTCGCAACTTTCGACTTTTTCGGATTGGTATGTGCAGTTGCTTTCTGAAAGCATTGGCAAAGAAAAAAATCTTCGTGGCGAAACGGTGAATGTCGGCTTGACCCCAGTGAAAGCCGTTGGTGTGACAGACCAACATGCGCAAGTTCAACTTTTCACGTCTGGGCCTTTTGATAAATTTCTCCTTTTCATTGAAGTTTCGGAAAGTGATTTCGATCTGAAAATTCCGGTGATGTACGAGTCAGAAAAAGATTTTTCGTATTTGCATGGTGTGTCGTTTCATCAACTCCTGCTCACGGAAAAACGTGCGACGGAACAAGCGCTCACACAGTATGGCCGCCCGAATGCGACGGTGAAAATTTCCAAATTGGATAGTGAGCATCTTGGCATGCTTTTCATGCTTTTTCAGGAGAGCGTTGCTTTTCTGGGCGAGCTCTGTGGAATTGATGCTTTTGATCAACCGGGGGTGGAGTTGGGGAAGGTATTGACGAAGAGGCTTTTGAGTTGAAGTTTTCTGAGAATAGCCTCATCTGAATTTTTAAATTCCTGCTGCTTGCGTGCTTCAAGATGCCGAGATAGCTCTGAAGTGACTGGTTGTATGAATCGGGTGTGATTCTCTTTTCCTGAAGCAGATTTTTCCTTTGCTGCATTTTTCTGAGCATTCTTCTTTTCGTTTTTGTGCGGAGGATTGCGTGGCGAGGAAAGCTGATGTAGCCGAGGAAATCCACTCCCTGATGCCATTTCTGGAAAATAACTTTCTTTGGGTGGAGTTCCATTTTGAGTGATTCGCGCACAAAGTCATGGATATAGCCGAGCATGTATTCTAATTCTTCTCTGTCGCGACTCAAAAGTACGAAATCATCGGCATACCGGATGTAAAATTTTGTCCGCAATGTGCGTTTTGCGAACTGATCAAGAAGATTCAAATAGATGTTCGAAAAGAGCTGACTCGTCAGATTTCCCAGCGGGATTCCCCTGTCTTGATTTGTGAAAAAACTCTCTATGATTTCATCAATCAATCTCAGTGTCTTGTCGCAATGAATTCTTTTTCGAATGAGCTGTTTCAATATTGCATGATCTACTGAATCGAAAAATCTACGAATATCGCATTTGAGAATCCAGACTGTTTTTGTATTATTTTGCGACAGCTTCCATGCGAATTTGCGAAAGCGTTTCACTGCGCGATGTGTGCCTTTGTCCGTGCGACTGGAATAGGAATCGAAAATGAAAGACTTTTCGAAAAATGGTTCGATTGCGCGCATCACGACATGATGGACGATTCTATCCCGAACACAAGCTTTGTGAATATGCCGTAACTTCGGATCGTGCACATAGAATTCAGAATATTTTCCATGTTGATAGGTTTCATTTTTCAAATCCTCATGGAGACGAAAAAGACTGTCTTCCAGAGTGAAAGAAAATTCCTGGACATCAGTTTTTTTCTGCTTCCCGCATTTGAATTCATGCCAGCCATCGAGTAGACTTCCGAGCGATATCATTTCATCAAACGATACATGCCTGATAAGACCCCCCCAACGGAATTTTTGACAGCTCGATTGTCCATAGGACGTATCAATTTTATCTGGAATTTCTTTTCAATGCCCATCAATCGCGTGGAACTGCAAAATATGTTTTTCTCCAAAAAATTGATACGAATCTGAAGCTTCTGAAGGTACTCGTTCGATTGGCCTACGATATCCGAGTTATTGATCAAAAAAAATATATCAAACTGGAATCAGCTCTCCAGGAAATCGGTAAAATGCTCGGTGGATGGATCAAAAGCCTCGCCCAATCATGAGCGAGGCGAGACT
>JBBTWG010000035.1:0-8453 GCA_038062935.1 Patescibacteria group bacterium | reverse complement strand
CCGAACTTTCCCTGCTTGCGTGAAGACCTAGTTGTGAAGGAACGAAACGAAGAAACTTTTGTGTCGGCGCCGACGTGTGTACTTTTTGTTTTTCTTTGTTTTGGTGTTTGTGTTTATTTCAGCGTTTCATTGCATAGTAATCCTCAGAGTATCTTTTGTCAAAAAACAACAGTGGCGATAAATAAAAAGATTCTATAATTCAAGAATAGGTGGATTTTCAGCTTCAAAAAAAGAATATATCTTCACTCCCCCGTTCAATGTAAAATAGCCGAGCCCTAAAGTCACAAGTCACATGTCACAAGTCACCAGTTCCACCAAATACATCGCCCTCGACATCGAAACCACCGGATTTAACGCAGAGAAAGACCAAATTCTCGAAATCGGCGCCATACTCTTCGATGAAAAAAAGATTTACAAAGAATTCAGCACATTGCTCAATCCCCGCATCCAGATACCAGAAACTATTACTCACATCACGGGAATCCGACAAAGTGACGTCGCAAATGCACCGCAACTCAGCGAAGTTGTAGACGCTCTAAAAGAATTCGTGAGCGATTTTCCTATCGTCGGTCACAATATTAATTTCGACATCGGATTTTTGAAAAAGAAAGGAATCGACTTCCAAAATGTGCTATACGACACGCTCACACTCAGCTCCATCGTCCTCACAAAATTCCCTTCATACAGCCTCGAAACCATCGCATCACACTTCAAAGTCAGTGAAAAACAAACCCATCGCGCCCTCGATGATACGATCAACAACGCAAAAATTTTCCGTATCTTACTGGAAAAAATAGATCCAATTCCAAAAAATCACCGAAAACAAATCGAAGCCCTCCTGGAAAAAACAAAATTCCCGCTGAGAAATTTTTTCTTAGAAGCAAAAAACCAGGGAAAAAAGCCAGCTCCCAACTCCTCAACCCCCAACCCTCCATCCTCAATCCTCCATCCTCAATCCTCCATCCTCAATCCTCAATCCTCCATCCTCACCCAAAAAATCACAGAAATTCTAAAAAACAAAAAAACAGCATTCATCGAAGCAGGTGTCGGCACCGAAAAATACGAAAGTCTCGCCACTGCAATCCACGAAGTCTCCGGAAAAGAGAAAATACTCATCGTCACATCATCCAAAGAAATCGCAGAATGCATGCATGAATCGATCGAAAGAAGTGCAATCGTTCAAGAAGATCGAGCTTACATTTCACCAGAGCGATTCTGGAAATTTGTAGAAAGGGAGAAACACACTCTCTCACAAGTCGCATTCATTCTCAAAATTCTTTTCTGGCTCGAGAGAACCGAGGAAGGCATGATAGAAGAAGTGACACTCCAGGGAGAAGATTGGACACTGTGGGAAGAAATAAGCGCAAAGGATAAAGAAGAAAACGAGGACTCTATTTCCGATAAAAAAAATTCTTTCATCCAAAAAGCACAAGAAAAAATGAAAAAAGCAAAAATTCTCATCACGCAGCATGAGAAATTCGCGAAAATTCTTTTCGACAAAGGGGGAGAAAAAAAAGATATATGGAAAGAAATTGCACACTGCATCATTCTAGAAGCTGACCGATTCGAAGAAGAGATACGTGAATCTCTCAATAAAAAATTGAGCCTCAAATATCTCGAAAGAAAAATCGATGAAGACGACCATGAAGCCAAAAATCAACTTATTATTTTCTTCGGACTATTGGGCATTTTCTATGAAAAATATGTAAAAGAAGGATCTACGGGCATAGTCGAAGGACATCTCAAAAAAACAAAAGAGTGGAAACGAGTGAAAGAAACTCTCGAAAAAATGGGAGAAAAAGGCGGAGCCACCGGAGGAGAACGAATAAAAAAAGATATCGATACACTGAAGAAAGTGCTTCTGGAAGAAGAAAATGACACATATATCATTCTCACACAAGGCATGGAAGAAGAAATGATACTCGACTGTATGCCGATCAATAAAATCGGACAGATATGGAATAACGAAATTTTCGCGAAAGAAAAAAGCATTCTCATCATGTCCGAAACACTCCGTGTGGAAAAAAGTTTCGATTACTTGAAAAAAAGGCTTGAATTAGAGCCTTCTGAAGAAATTTTCATTCCACCACCAGACGAACTTTTGCAAAAAATTCACGTCATGATTCCAGAAAACCTCGGTGATCAAAACTCAGAAAAACATTTTCGGGAGAGTGCCAATCTCATCAAAAAAATCATGCTCGATACTCCAGGAAAAACGATCGTCCTCCTGAGTAGCAAAAAAAACGTCCACGCATCGTATTATCAGATAAATCAGGAGCTCAAAGAAAACGGCATTGCGCTGGTTTGTCAGGACTTTAGCGGCGGCCGCGGTAAGATGCTCGAACGCTACAAGCTGGACCCCGAAAAGGCGGGACTCATGGGGAGTGTCAGTTTCCTTGAAAAAATAGATCTCAGCATTCTGGACTGCGAAAATCTCATCTTTGGAAAACTCCCGTTCGAGCCTCCAAACGATCCCAATACGCTCATCGAAGAAACCAAATCACTCGATGCCTTCGAAGAATATTGTGTTCCCAGAGCCGTTCTCCGATTTCTCAACATCATCAACGCATTTCTGAAATCCAAAGGAAATATCAAAAACATATATATCCTCGACAATCGCGTTTCCAAAAAAGACTACGGGGGAAAGTTCCTCACTTCTCTACCGTCGCTTTGATACGATTGATTTCATCGCGAAGACTTGCGGCTTTCTCGAATTCCAGATTTTCTGAAGCGAGCTCCATTTGTTGTTCCAGATTCTGAATCACAAACTGTAATTCCGCCTTCGGAATACGCTTCGTATCAATACGTTTAATTTCCTCTTTCTTCCGAAACATCGCGATATCCTTGATCGCTTTCAAAATCGTCTGCGGCGTAATACCATGCTTCTCATTGTACGCGACCTGTTTCGCGCGACGACGATCTGTTTCACCAAGAGCCGCATTCATCGCATCCGTCATGCGATCGGCATACATCACGACAAACCCATTCACATTACGCGCCGCACGCCCAATCGTCTGAATGAGCGCAGAAGTCGAACGCAAAAATCCCTGTTTATCCGCATCCAGAATAGCAATAAACGAAACCTCCGGAAGATCCAAACCTTCTCGAAGCAAGTTAATTCCCACAATCACATCAATCTTTCCGAGACGCAAATCACGCAAAATTTCGATACGATCAAGCGTGTCGATGTCTGAATGCAGATATTTCACTTTAATTCCTGCATCAATCAAAAACTCCGTGAGATCTTCGGAAGATTTTTTCGTCAAAGTCGTAATGAGCGCACGCTCTTTGCGGGCAATTGCTCGATGAATCTCTTTCAAAACATCATCAATCTGATGCTTCGAAGGACGCACCTCTACTGTAGGATCAATCAATCCAGTCGGACGAATAATGAGCTCCACAACATTATCTTTTCCAGATTTCTCCATTTCATATTTCGACGGAGTCGCAGACAAATACACCACTTGATTCATATGTGATTCAAATTCCTGAAAATTCAAAGGACGATTATCATGCGCAGAAGGAAGCCGAAAACCATAATCGATCAACGTCTGTTTTCGAGAATAATTCCCGTTATGCATGCCACCAATCTGCGGAATAGTGATGTGTGATTCATCCACCACCATCAGAAAATCATCCGGAAAATAATCCAGCAAGCAAATCGGCGTCGCACCCGGAGCACCATTCGAAAGATATCGCGTATAATTCTCAATCCCCTGACAATATCCAGTCTCCAAGAGAATTTCGAGATCATATTCCGTGCGAGTTTTGAGACGTTCTGCCTCGAGCATTTTTCCCATTTTCTGGAGCGCCTTGTGCGAAAGATCCAGATCAGCTCGAATCAAATCGATCGCGCGTTTAATCTTCTCCGGAGTCGTCACCGCATGTTTCGCAGGAAAAATCGTGAGCTCCTTGAGCTCTCGGATCAATTCACCAGTAAATTCCTCCACTTCAGAAATTTTCTCCAATTCATCACCAAAAAATTCTAGTCGGAAAATCGTATCCTGATTCGGAGGAAAAATCTCCACCGTATCACCGAGCACATGGAACATCCCTTGCCGAAACTCCATATTGCTCCGCGTAAACTGAATATCTGATAATTTTCGCAGCAATGTATCGCGAGGAATCTGCTGACCAAGTTTCAAACGAACCGCCAAATCTTTGTAATCCTGAACCGAACCGAGACCGTAAATACACGAGACGGAAGCCACAACAATCGTATCCGGCCGCGTGAGCAAATTCACCGTCGCCGCATGACGAAATTTCTCAATCTCTTCATTGATCGAAGCATCTTTCTCGATATACGTATCACTCGAAGGCAAATAAGCCTCTGGCTGATAATAATCATAATACGACACGAAATAACTCACCGCATTCTTCGGGAAAAACTCACGAAGCTCCGCACACAGTTGAGCTGTGAGAGTTTTATTATGCGCCAAAATCAAAGTCGGTTTCTGCACCTTCGCAATCGTCTGAGCAATCACAAAAGTCTTCCCCGTCCCCGTCGCTCCCAGCAAAACCTGATCTTTCTTCCCACCATCGATCCCCTTCACCAAATTCGCAATCGCATTCGGCTGATCCCCTTTCGGCTGAAACTCACTGACAAGTTCAAATTTCATAGTAAGGGAAATGATAAAGAAAAAAACGAAAGCAGCCAAGGCCAATACCCAGAACAGCCTTTTAAATATTGACAATAATAAAAAATATTTTAACTATGTCTATCCAAAGGATCACGCGTAGATCGGATAAGGCGAACTCTGTTCCTTACTTCTGATGTCACATGAGCACGAACTTGAGAGCCGGTACTCCCTGAATCAGTGCGAAAGTTACGATTAATATCAAAAAGAAGACCAACAACAGCATCAATTCTTGCAGAAAGTGGGCCCTTCCCTCTGAAATTCCCGAGAATTCTATGAGCATAGTCGCCAAGTTGTCGAGAATGACGATCTTGCGTGGAAGAAAATTGAAAGAGCTTCATTAAAAAACTAACAACAACATACACAGGATTTTTACTATTACTGGAAGAATGATTCAAAGCACTCAACGATCGGAAAAACTCAGTAAAAGGCACCAATGAATCAGGAGGAATATGCGGAGAAAATTTTCGAACAGAGTCATGCACAAGAGCATCCTGAGGGGTAAGTTCAGGGGAAGATTTCGGACCAGAAGGAGTTCTTGGATTCATGGACGCGAATTATAAAACAAAAATTTTTAAAACACAAGAAATCGTGTCAAAAACGACAACTGTCAACAATGACTTGTCACACAAATAAGCCATTTACGAGTCTAGTGGGTCTTCCAAAAAGACAGGGGCGCGGCCAGTTTATAAATTTTTCATGGGGTTTTTGGCATAAAGAAAATCGAATAGCTTGCAATTCGATTTTTAGCCAAAATACTATCCTTCTGGTCGCGCCCGGAGCACTTTTTGAAAATTTGAGGAAAATTCACCTCTCCTGATTTTTGGAAATCCACCGAGCATTAGAACGCCCCCCACGCCACATCATAATTATTCCCCGCATTCCAAAGAGCAAATCCCGTCCCACCAGCATCTTTCGTAGCCTTGATTTGCTGATAGATATAATCGCTATTGTACGGAATCGTCACGCGATACGTAAACGCCTGCAACCACGGACGAATATGAGTGTATGTCCCTTCCGCAAAATCCACAAAAAACTTCGTTGTTTTATGGGTAAAATCATACGGCTTATCAGCAGGATTATCATACCCAGCAAAACCAGGACCAAAATGCGAAGGATATCCCATCGGATAAATCGCATCCAGATAAGGAGCAACACATTCGATCTTCTGACCAGTTGATTTTGCATCATATCCTTTATTCCATCCCACAATTCCAAAAATATCAGCAGATAGTGCCACACCCGTCGGCATCAAGGCTTTGCGGCTACGACGAAGAAAATCTCGAATCGTCGGCCATTTATCCGCTCCAACGCTATGAAATCGCATCGCGCTTAAACTTCCTTCTGTCGGGAAACGAACATAATCATATTGAATTTCATCGACACCGATCGCTGCAACTTTCTTCGCAAGACCGATAATATAATCTTGCGCCTCTGGATGAGAAGGATCGAGCCACGCAACACCTTTTTCATCATGCCATACTCCCCCACCAGCATTCTGAATCGCCCACGAAGGATGCGCAGCAGCTGTTTTTTGATCCTTGAAAACCACGATGCGAGCAACAACATACAAACCTTTTTCCCTGAAAGAACGAACCGTACCAACTAATTTTTCGAGATCAGATACAGTTCCCGGAGTTTCTTTGATATCGAACACCACCATATTTCCAGAAACATCCGAAAGCTTTTGAACAAGACGTTTTCCAGTCTCACCAGCAGCAGTACTGGAAGTAAAATAAATGCCGTGCGGAAAACGAAACAGAATTTCCTGTCGCAAATATCGCTCAAAAATCAAAGGAAAATTCATGAAATATCCAGCAAAAAGTGCATATTTCAACTTCCCGAAAATCCCCATACTTTTGAAATCAATGAAAGTCTGTGCCTCAGGATCATTACAGGCATGATACGGAAAAGCTTTGTGTATTCCTGGCTTTCCATCACTCACAAATGGAATAAAAATTTCTGCGTCCTTCTGAAATGCTGTTACGCCCGGAGCTCTCCGGAACCAGCGTTTCCATTCATCATCGATGGCCTGTATCCGAGGAATATGATGGGCATCAAATTTTGGATCATAAGGCATTCTGGCTGGATCAGCACCAACGAGAAATCCGATCTTTGCATATTTTTGGACAATTTTCAGGTTCTCCGCGATAGGCACTCCGCCAAAAGGATATGCGATAGAAATCTGATGCATTGTAAGACCCGCTTTCTGAAAAAGATCTGTCAACCAAGAAAGTTCTCCCTCTACCTGCGGCGCAGGAATTTTCGACAAATCGGTATGCGTAGCAGTATGTTGCTGTACTTCACGTCCAGTTTTTTCTAAATATTTCAAAACTGCGAGACGATCTGGAGAGGCGGAAAAGAAATTACGATTGATATAAAAAACAGAGCTGGAGCCAAAATCCGGATGCACTTTCAAAAACTCATCCATAATAAAAACTGCAGTGTGCGGCATCACTTCACCAAAAGCATTGAGTTGAATTTGCGAATCGTGTCCATCATCAAATGTGAAAATCACAGGCTTCTTACCGAAAGGAATATTAATTTTTTGCTCGAAATAATCTTGAACAGAAACAGCTCGATAGTTATTGTTATAAAGCCATTCTAGATCGCTACGAAAACCATCATACGAACGCACCCAGCGCTCATCTTTTTCACCAAATCGGTGATATTCCAAAACAGGAATAAAGCCAAGTTCATTTGGTTGCACGCTGACAGCGGTAGCCGCAAGAACAACACTACCAGAAAAAACGCTCTGCAAAACTATAGAGAGCGTAAAAAGAGAAAGAAAAAAAGCAGAAGATTGTGCTCGAGAAGACATGCGAGAAAAAGTATAACAAAACACTCTGAAAAGCCGAAGGCTTTGAAGAGATTTCTGCCAAAAACACAAAAAAGAGCTATACTAAACGCATGAATTATCTTGAATTTACAAAAAAGATCGCCAAAGAAGCCGGAGAAATTATCATGAATTACCAGAAAAAAACGCTGAGAATAAAGCAAAAATCTCGCCCGGGCGATCTCGTCACACAGGCCGACAAAGAAGTAGAAAAATTTCTAATCCAGAAAATCAAAAGAACATTCCCACTTCACGAAATACTCGGAGAAGAAACCGGAAACTCAAAACACCAAGTCGCCGGAGAGAAAAAAAATGAATTCCGTTGGATCATCGATCCTATCGACGGCACCAAAAATTTCATTCGAAACATTCCATTTTTTGCCGTCTCCATAGGGCTCGAGCATCGTGGAACAAGAATCGTTGGAGTCGTCTACAATCCTGCACAAAAAAATATGTTCGCTGCAGAAAAAGGAAAAGGTGCATCGCAGAACGGGAAAAAAATACATGTCTCAAAAGTAAAAACGATGCAGGATTCACTCTTTGCGACCGGTTTTCACCCAGCCTACAAGCATGAAAACCTCGAAATTTTCAAAGAAATCATCAACAACACACAAGGCATCCGTCGTTTCGGCTCAGCAGCACTCGATCTCTGCTACGTCGCCAACGGAACCTTCGACGGATTCTGGGAATTTGGCCTCTATCCCTGGGACATCGCAGCCGGAGCGCTTATCCTGACAGAAGCCGGCGGCCGCATCACCAATACCGACGGAACTCCACTCCAATACGACCAAAAAGCCATGCTCGCGACCAACACAAAAATCCACGCAGAAGCCGTAAAAACAATGAAAAGACTCGCCAAAGCTTGATAAAAAACAGATTTTCTATTACCGTACCACACACATATGCGCTCGTAGCTCAGGGGATAGAGCATCAGCTTGCGGAGCTGGTGGCCGCAGGTTCGAATCCTGCCGGGCGCACCA
>JBBTWG010000034.1:0-10132 GCA_038062935.1 Patescibacteria group bacterium | reverse complement strand
ATAGTCCAAGTAACAGTCAGTCAGACACTCCAAAAACTTCTACAAATCAACAAAATCGAACGCATGGATTTTGGAAGAGCGACGAGGTACGGAAAAAATGATTACTTCTCTGCATCCTGTTTCGCCGTTCTCAGGCTCTCAAAGAGTTCAGTATAATTTTTTGAATCATCGGCCCCTTTCGTCATATCGAGCACTGAAGCCCAATAATCAAGAGTCGTCAGACTTCTATCAAATTGAATTTTGGAACCTCCTAAAGGGGTAAAAGATTGTGCTCTGTGTCCGTTCAGGTCTGGCGCTTCAAGAAATTTCACAACATTTTCCTCAAATTTTCCAGTCCGTGCCATTAAATCTGCATATGTTTCTTTTGCCTTCTCTCCAGTGAGCGGTGTCTCTGCATGCCCTTTGAGATGCTCACGGAAAAACGAAACAACTTCATCAAACTCACCCTTCAAAATTGATTTTATTTTTGCCTCAGCGGCATTGTCCATGACTCCATTCGGCAGTTTCCTGAGTGCTGCCTCAAAAGTATCAGTATCCAGAATTTCTGTAGAGCTCGTGAGAGCAACCGGAGATTCCGCATTGCACACTTTGTCGATATCGCTCTGTGCAAAGCCATCCTGAGCATAATTGATCGTGATCATATCCGAGAGGACGAGTGGATAAAATATCCTTGGAACAGTCTCTTTTTTGAGAACTTCATCAGAAAAATGTTTCAACATCGCCGCAAAAACCGCCTTGGACATCTCATCGCCAATCTTTCCATCCGCACCCACTATTTGTGAATATTTTTCTTTCACATACTGTGCAGCCTTATCTTTTTCTTTTGGCATGTCATTGAAAAGATCACTGCCTTTTGCCAAGAAATCAGCCTTATCTTTGAAGCAGCGATAATTCGCATAAATATATGCAGAGATTATTTTCCCATTTCCATCAACAGGGTCAGAGAATCGACGTGTATATTTTGCCTCTTCCCCTTCTCCTTCATAATGCGCAACAGTAAAAACTCTCTTCGCCGGTGACGCCATGAAAACATAAGGAGATTCTTTTGGATCCATAATATCCTGCATACGCAAAGCCTTGGCAGCCTGCTCTGCAGTATATTTTCCAGAAGCTTTAAAGGATAATTTTCCTGAATCATCAATTTCGAAATAATCTTTCGCGTTTTTTCGAATCTCAGCCTTCTGTTCATCAGTTAATTTTTCGGGCTTGTCCGAAGGTTTTTCAGGTGGCTTTCCAGTCTTGCCATCACCCGTTTTTCCATCCGGCTTCTTGTCCCCCGCCGGAGCTTTTCCAGGAGCAGTCCCACCCGGAGCAGTCGGAGCAACTGCAGGGTTTGCAGGAGCAGGAGTACCAGGCTTTGCTGATGGCGCAGAAGGAGCAGGAGTACCAGGCTGAGTAGGCCCAGCCGCCGGCGTTCCAGCAGGCACAATGCCGACCGCTTTTTCAATATTTTTCAAATCAAAAAATGCTGTCGACATATTGGCCAGGTCTACAGTTTTAGAAACATCCAGATAATTTTTTGAAAAATCAGCACTCAGAGCAGTATTGATTCTTCCAAGCTCAGCCGCATATTGCCCATTCAGTTGAGGATTCAGTCGAGAAGTGACGGCCTCAAAACGTTTTCTCAGACCAGCCTGATAAGCCGTGAAAAATTTTTCTGCTGAAGAGCGAGTACCATAGGCAGCATCGCTGATTTCAGAAACCTTCACACCAGTTGTTGGATCATTAAATTTTTTCAAAAATTCATGACTATTGTGATCTCCAAAAGTGAGCACTTTATTAATGAAAGCAATTGTCTGAGGAAAAGTAGGGTATTGAAGCCCCATTTCCTGGGACGCAAATAGAAATGAACTTCCTAAAGTCACAAAATTTCCATAAGGGAGCAGAACATTTTCGTAATATGATTTAAAATTCGGATCTTTCATCACATCATTCGCTTTTTCAGCACCCACGACCGGAGCGTCTTTGACGACAGCCGCAGCTTTTTCTTCAGTATGTTTCGCCGCATTCACGAGAGATGTATACCACTCTTGTGGAGTCGCGATACCGTGAATAATTTTTTCTTGAGCTTCGAAGTTTTCTTTGTAGATATTGGAAGCTCCTCCAGTTTTGCTCCAAATGGCATTACCAGTAGCGTGAAATACGCCACCGACAGCACCAAGAATTCCACCTCCAGCACCGCCGAGACCAGCTCCAGCACCTGTTCCAACCACGGGAACAACAGAACCAGCACCGCCGCCAACAACTGCCCCACTCCCTGCACCAATAGCAGTATCAGTACCAACAGTAGTGAAAAATCTCGAAAAACCGCCTTCAGCGTCACGATATGCTGTTGTTGTATCGACATTCCCCAATGCATTGAGTTCAGGTTTCTTCTCAGCAAGATAATTCATCATGTAAGCCTTGTAGGCATCATAAAATTGAGTGCTGCGCGCACCGTTAACAGTCGCTTTCTCTTGCGCATAGAAAAATTTCTCGGCAGACATGAGAAGTGTCGCCAAGTACCTTTCGTGAGCATGACCCAGAAGTGATATGCCAAGTTTCTTGAGTCCACTATTCGCAGAATAGAGCCATGAGTCATTCGCTGCATTCACATCATCGCTATTATCTTTGTAGAGCTGCAAGCCCTTCAGATCTTCCCAGTCAAATCGAGTCCCAGTTTTTTCAGAAATATATCTGTCATCTCGATCATTCTTAAATCTTCTCAAAATCTCTTTTTGCATCGCTTTATATTGCACAGGGTCAGTGACGAGAGCTCCAATCAGAAATCCACGAACAGCCTGATATGTTTTATTCGCAAAGCGTTGTTCGCCATCACTGCCTTCGAAATCATCAATTTCTTCCTGAATCCATTTATCTACTGCTGCAGCTGATTCCGCGCGTCCAGTTTCGCGAGCCTTAGTAGTGGCCACCGAAACATCCTGAGGGAAATCCGTCCTTCCGAGCGCCTGTTTTTGAGCACCATCCTTGATGATATTCGTCGCTTGATCCAAATCAATCCGATAAAGTTCCAGCGTTTTCAAGCGCTTATCAATAGCATCCCAATTCGATCGCCCTTTAAATACATCCTCCAATCTCCCGCGAAGATTCTGGAGATCAGTCGAAGTGAATCGGAGCTCCTTTGTCTTATCAGCCTGATTTTCACTTTTATTCGCTTCAAAACGACTCAGCTGCACGCCCGGATCCTCACTCGGACCATCGGCCATAGAAACCAGCCTGCGCGGCTGAAAAAAAGAAAATTCAGATGATGATCGGCAAAGTTTCATAAAGTATTGAGAAGATTTTGTGCATGATCTTGATCTTGATCGACATTTTCCTGCGTAAGACTTTGAGTGAGGAATCCCTCCAACTTCTGAATATACGCCTCCGGATCAATCCCATATTTTTTCTGCAATTGCTGCGCCACTGCGACATACTCGTGAGTCTCACTCAAAAGCGTTTTCAAAATCGCCTTTTTCGCGTCCAAAGTCCCATTCTTCAGAGTCGCAAAAAACGCATTCTTCAGCAACGGATGCAAATCCGCAATCGCCGGAGAATGCTCCGCCATATCCAGAAGCATCGTGTCAAAAAAATCCTGAAGTTGTTGCTGTTGAGCTGGCATATTTTTGTTTGTATTTGGAAAGCCGGAAATACCAAACCTTCGAAACATTATACCACGTTTCGGCTTTGAGTTCAAGGCTGTTTCCTATCAGGTTCTGTGCCTCGCCACCATCTGATCGACATGATATTTCGCATGTGCGGTGTCCGACTGCATGCGAATTTGCCAATACTTCGCCGGAAATTCTTCATGTTCAATCAGTCCGAGATGCGCGATTCTCTCATGCTCTGTGCACAACGGTTCCAGCCGGTCAGGATCATGAATTTTCTCCAGAGCGAAACGCTGAGTGTGATGGAGAATTTTGGAAGGTTTGGCGCAGCGTGGGAAAGAGCAAGTGTCATTGGTTTTGTGACGAACATGTCTTTGAATTGCATTGGGAATATGGCGAGAATCGGTAGTAACAGGTTGTGGCTTTTGTTCCTCAAGCTGAGCCTCCCGAATTTGTAAAAATTCTTTCATGAGCGTATTCCAGTCACCAGCGCCTTTGAGTTTCTGAAGTTTCGCAGAAATGTCAGGATCGAGTTGCATCACCACGGTAGTTTTCGGTGGCACAAAAACCTCCACCGGAATATTCTCGATGGCTTGTTGCTGAGGATTTTCAGATGTATTTCCCGTCCCGGGACGGAAATCAGTTTCAGCACGCACATATTCCTGCACATAGACCTCGAGCGTATGTTTGCTCATGACGCTCGCCTTCTCCGCCCAAAAACTTTCAGTCTCAGGAGTCGCAATTGCAGCCACCGGCCGTACGGCATGAATACCCTTTTCCTCTACCACTCTGCGAAGAGCCGGTTTGTCTTCAATTTTGTGCAGAATCCGCAGGGCGTCATCGACCGTGTTTCGACTCATACCAGCCAGTTTCGCCGCATACTCGTACAAACTCCCGAAACCTTTCTGTTGCCAGATTCGGTGTTGAGCGATCTCAGGGAGCAGGAGAACGCACTTGCGCATCCACTCTTTGGCGTTGGTGCCATATTGGACAAAATTTTGGTGAAGTTGTGCATGTTCTGGAGCAATATTTTTCATGATTTTTGAGGGTACTGTTATGTCAAATAATAGCTGAAATAAGCCAGAAATACCAGATAAATTCCGAAGATCGACGTGACATTTCTGACGGTGAGGTTCTACTCACCTTTGACAGAAGCTTTTTGAGCACGCTCTGAAAAAAACATCACGGCAGTGTCGTCTTCATCCGTTCAACTTTGGTAATCACATCACGAACTGATTTTTCAGATCCCGCATCGAGGCCGGTCAAAGATCCGTTAAGCTCTTTCAGATATCCATCCAAAATCCCCTTCGGATTTTTCGCATACTGTTGATATATCTTAATATCAGCGGCAGTTTTATCATACGTTCCTTGTATAGCAATCGACACATTATTCAAGGTTTTTCCAATTGCCTGAGCGCGTGCAACAGCCTTTCCTGCAGCCTCAGAAACTTCAGCCACTGTCTTTGCAGCAGGAGCCACAGAAGTCCTCTCCAATTCAGCCTTTCGTTTCTCAGCCGCCGCCATATCTATCGGTTTTTGTTTCAAAAACGCATCAATGCGGGCAATGAAAGCTCTACCTGATTCAAAAGAATCCATGTCTTTTGCAAGCAAACTCTCTTTGAGCGTTCGAGCCCTCGCAATATGACCTTTTCCACGTTCGAGATAATCGGAAATAGTTTTCACGTCTGCAACAGCGAGGACGATATTATCACGAGAAAGATTGTCAAATGTTGTGCTTGCAGTCTCAAAATCTTTCGCAAATCGTCCACCAGTTCTCGCCTCAATATCGGCATATTTTCTCTTTCCCTCATCGACTCCAAAAGCCGCCTTGAACCATTCAACATTTTTTTTGGAAGAAGCAGTCTCCGTATGAGTCAGAACAACATTATGATTTTTATCACTCCCAAAAACATATGCCCGATTATCCGGAGCTTGTTTCAAGACAAACTCATCCATCCTGCGAAGGACAGCAGCCAAAGTTCCATTCGCAACTTTGTATTGTTTTGCCATGGTTTCACGATCATCAGCATCAAGAGCTTTGTCGATTGCTATTCGGAAAGCTGCGAGGGATTGTCGATAGTCTCTCTCGAGTGCGCCGCGTTCAGTTTCTGCCTGTGTTTCAGAAAGTGTTGGAGTGTATTTCCCCTTTTCCTCTGGGTTTTTTGGTTTCACGGAAGGATTCGTTTTCGGAGCCTCCACAGGCGTATTCGGAAATTTCGCCTCCATCTTTCTCAAAAGATCCTCAGCCTTTGGGAGTGCTACTTTGAGGCTCTCAATGAGGCCTTTCCCATCCTTGGCTTTCTCATACTTCCCATCCGTCGCCTCTTTCTGTGCAGCACGGAGAGCTTCAACGACCGGTCGAAGGGTCTTCAAATCCTCCGCGGCGGCTTTTTCATTGATAAATTTTGTATTAATCTCAAGAACAGTACTGGAATATCCACGAACCTTATCAGTAAGTTCCTTCACCTTCTGATCCAAAGTTTTCTCAGGAGCTTTTTCTTTTGGATTTCCCGATCTTCCCCCCGGTGCCTGCGGTGGTTTATTGCCATCGCCGTCGCCAGGTCCCGCAGCCATAGGAGTCAAAGGAGCATTTTTATAGAGATCGCTCGCCCTAAAATCCGCCACCTGTTTATCTGCCGCCGCAACCTCCGCGAGAGCGGCTTTGACTTTTGGATCACCTTTATCAACACCCGGAGTCTCCGCACGACGGCGAGCCTTCCCAGATTCCACCTCCACCTTCACCGCCAATTCCTGAGCTTTTCCCACATCAGGATTTGAAGACGCAAGGAGAGTTTTTAATTCATCAGAATATTTTTTCGCATTTCCAGCCGCCTCCAGAGTTTTGCGTTCAAAAGAATCACCGACATCCTCGAGGTCATCTTGTTTGTTATCAAATTTTTTATGAATCGCCGCAATTTTATCAGCATGCTGTCCAGGAGCGATAGGAAGAACTTTGGTTCCTTCCAGAACTTTTCGACGATGTCCCTGGAGGTCATAAAATTCAGAACCAAATTTCACCGCCACATCTCCATCCACCGTCACAGCTGTTGCGGTAGGATAGAGATCTCCAATCGTATTTCGAACAAGAGCTGTTTTATCAGCAAAACGAACAGTTCCATCAGGAGCGATCGTCACACCGAGAACAGCAGATCGGATATTATTTTCAGCCTGAACGCGTTTTTCTTCAGGAGGGAGTTCACTTCCTTCAAAAGTTACCTTCTGACCATCCTCAAGAGGTGCAGGTGCTGACTTGGGAGCTTCAGGAGAATTCTTAGGTGCAGGCAGGATATTTTTGATATAGGTGTTGTAAAATTCCTTCAGACTCGCAAAACCTTTTGTCAATTTTGCTTCACGCTGAACCAGGAGAGGATCATCAGGAGATGGTGGCAAAGACGTACTGAGCTGAAAACTATGAACAGCCCGGAGATATTCGCCTTTCTTTGGAGCTTTGACATTTATCGAATCAAGAAAACCACTCAAGTTTTTTGCATTCAATTCAAAACCAACTCTTCGAGCTGCTTCATTCACAAGTCCTGACCCCTCCTGCAAATACCGAGCAATAGAAGCTTCATTTGTTTCCAGCACCTTTGCGCTATCAGCGGCATTTGGATCATCATCATACGGATAAATTGCAGTTTTCTCATAACCAGAAATTGCACCATCTTTCAAAAGAACTTTGAAGTAATCATAGTGATCTGTATCAGTTTTTTGACGTGCATAAAACTCCATTCCATGACGGATGAAATCTTGAGTTTTGCCCTTAAACCAGACGCCATCCTGCGTGATCTGACTGAGAACAGAATCTTTGGTCTTTACAGTATCAAGAGTCGTAAACCATCTATCCTTATCAGCGTCATAAGTATCAAAAAAAAGAGTTCCAGAGTCATTTTTGTACTGCGCATACATTTTTCCTCCAGAGCGCATATATTTGTATCCAGTAATCCCATTTGTCACTTGCTCGTTCGAGACCCACTGATTTTCTTTGTGATTTTGAAGAGATTGGAATTTTGAAAATTCTTTTCCATCCCAAGCGATCCATTTCCCAGACTTCACATCGAGCTGTCGGACATAACGATCAGATGACATACTAAAGACACTTCCATTGATGGCACGATACGAAAAGCCTTCACCGACAACACTTTTTTCTACCGATGAAATAGTTGAACCATCAATCCATTTTCCATTCGCAGGAGTGTTTTTGAAGACATAGTCTACGAGAGCCATATTTCCAGTCGTTCGGGTTTCCGGAGTAGTGTCGCCATAATACTCATCATCAGTAGCCTCCTCGATCGTAAAAGCCTCAAAAAAATTCGTCGTACCATTGTAACGCAGGACTTTTCCATTTCCATCTTTCGAAAAGAAATCGCCATTATAGTGCATATACTGGAGACCAGTATCACCACCATCGACAGTATTCCAAGTTCCTTCTGGCTTTTTCTGAATCTTACCAATCATTTTTTGCTGACCAGCATCGAGAGATTTTTCAGAGCTCACAAAAGCTTTCTTGGTAGCATCCCAGCGCTGCAAAAACTGGATTTTTTTGCCACCCGGCCATTCCTGGAGGAGTTTGAAATATATTTCATCTCCATGCTTCAAAAACAGAGGAGTTTCTACAAGGCCATTTCCACGAACACTCGCTCCCACGCTCATATCCAAACCCAGTAAATCCCCGCGAACCCATACGTCATCCCGAGGAATGGTATTTTGCAGATATGCTATGCGTGCTTCTCCAACACGAAGTGCTTGTGGGATTTCTTTTTCAGGAGGTGGAAGAGGTTTTTCAGGCGTCGGAACCGGCGTAGGCTTGGTTTCAGCAACGACTGCCCGAACACCATCCTCCGTTTTCCTTGCAAGTCGTTCTTTTCTTGCGGCTTCATCAGTGTTTATTTTTGCCAAGTCTGCATCAAGTTTCGTTTTCAGAGCAGTCATTTTTTGAGCTACTTCTGTCTTGAGCGGCGCAACAAGTCTGTCATATTGAGATTTGTATTCAGTCTCATTATCAGGAAATTGCTTTTTGAGTTCTGCATCAAATTTATTGACAAGACCCGTGAGGAGCTCTTCCTGCGCACGAACAGCATTTGCGACTTCTTCTTCAGTTGCAATGCGCTGAGGAGCATCTGAAATTTTATTATAGAGCCCCATCTTTTCCTGCAACGCAGCAAGTTCCTGACTCTTTTGATTCAAGTCAGGCTTCTGTGGTTCTGATTTTGGAGCTTCTGGTGGAGCCATAAAATTGATACTTTTATTTTTGTATCAAGATATTATATCACAAAACAGCTTCAAAGAAAAGACCCCCATAAAGGCATTCCGGAAAGCTCCGGAAATTCACTCCAAAGCTCCGGAAAACGACTCAAAAGGAAAGAAATTGTGGCTGTATAGGTTGGTATGCTTTGAGTCTTGATCAAGACGCGAAGGATCAAGCGCGCATCCTCCGGAGAAAGATCGGTATATTGATGGATTTCATTAAGAACATAGAGTGGAGGAATCGGAAGGCCAATAGCGCCAAGCATTTCTATGCCAGCAGGAAAAGTATCCAGGAGATCAAGTTTCCCAGAAAGACCCCGAAGAACTCGAGCCTGTATGTCAGTATTTCCAGGAAAAGTGTTCCAATCAAGACGTCGAGTGTCCCAGATCAGGTGTTGAAAATCAGTAAGAGGTTCGCGAATTGGTTCTGATGAATCAGGAGGGAGATTGTTGTGATTCATAATATGGCTGGTGAAGGATTGGAGGCAAGATTTTTATATGTTCTGGCAGTGCTGGTATTTCCACCAATATTTCTCAAATAAATATTGCCATTTTCTCCATAGCGAATCTCGAGATGATCGCGTGATACTGATTGACTGAGAGTAGGATCAATACTTCGTCCCATTGTGAAAGTTTCTCCAGGACGAAGGGATTTGAGCTCATTGGAGCCAAAAGAAACAATAGCTTTGCCATTACGAAAACGAATATCAAGAGATTCAAGAGCATCAGGCAAAGAAACCCTGATAGTATCAGATCCAGGATATTTATAATATTGTCCGACATGAAGAGTTGCATCTTGATAAGCAGGAACAGATTTTGAGGCGGCATCAACAGCCGAATCAGACAGAAAGGCAACATTTCCATATCGCTCCTGAATTTTTGAAACATTAAGTTTTGTCGATTCAATACTGCCAAAATAATCAAAAAATTCCTGATACTTAAGAGTATGCCGTTTTGCCCCAGTATCGTGAGGATTCACAATTGTTACTGTTTTTTCATTCGGATTCACTGATTCGATACTATAAGCATGATTTTGATAAAAACGCTTTTGTGAATCCATAAAATATAATGTTTCAGTCTTAAACTCATGCACACGGCCTCCAGAAACTCGACCTTGCATAGAGTAAGGCGTGATCATATCACTTGGTGTTGCTGCCCAAAGCATGCTCCCATTTGGATTACGCCCAAAAGCAGTCAGAACTTGCTCAGCATCCTGACGTTTTGCAGCATTAGAAGAGAGAGGTCTGTGGCAAGTACCCCAAACATAAGACACGTTGCTTCAGTTGGCAATTTGTGGTCTG
>JBBTWG010000033.1:0-25060 GCA_038062935.1 Patescibacteria group bacterium | reverse complement strand
TCGCAGGCACAACGCCTCGGCGTCAAACTCTTCGGAGGTGAGGTTGTCAAAGCTGGAAACATCATTGTTCGTCAGCGTGGCTCCAAAATGATCGCTGGAGATGCTGTGGGAGTTGCAAAAGATTACAGCCTCTACGCTCTGAAAGACGGATTGGTGAAATTTTCTGAAAAGAGAATTCTCAAATTCGATAAAACTCGCGTGAAAAAAACTGTCGTGAGTGTTCAATAATTCTTGAATTCAGCTGCAAAATATGACCCTCTATTTTGACGGCGGCCCAGAGTCCCTCGGTCCTTCGGATAACGAAGGGAGTGGGAGTAAGGTTTCTGAACAGGCCCATGAACAGTTTCGGGAGCAGATGCGTGCTACCACGCAGAAGCTCAAAAACATGCAGAAGGGCGAGCAGAAGAAAAAGAAGAAAGAAGACCGACTCGCCAAGATTCTGTCGGATTTTTTGAAAAAACAGACGAAATCTCATTTGGTGCTTCTCGCTGCAAAACTTCTCGCAGAAGGTATCCCGGCGCTTTTTGTTTTAAGTATGATGATTATCACAGATCCCGAATCACTCGCCGATTCTCGCAAGACTTTGGATGAAGAAGGTCGACGACTTGATCCCCTATCGTGGACTGATGAAGAAATAGCTATTTTCCCAGAAGTGAATGGCGATATGATTGATTGGATGAATATCGTGGCGGAGTATGCTGGGCGTGACGCGATGAAATTTTTAGGAACTGTACGGAACTCAGAAAAGAAATTGAAATATATTGTACTGGATTTTGCTTCGGCTGTTTTGAAAGATTATTTTGGAGATAAAAATATGGAACTGGAGACAGAAAATGCGCAAAAATTATCGGTGCAGATTCTGAAAAAAGTGATCGAGTCCGTGCAGCGCAATGCTGAACAACTTGAGAATATTCGCGATATGCAGGATATGGGTGGACCGGTGGAAGGACATTTATAAATACATGAATCGCAAAAAATTCGCGCCTATTTTTTTTCGGAGACTTGAGAAAGAATATGGGTCTCAGAAATGTTTTTTGAATTTTGGCAGTCCCTGGGAACTGCTGGTGGCAGTCATGCTCTCGGCGCAGTGTACGGATGAGCGCGTGAATCGCGTGACCCCTGCGCTGTTTGAACGATTCGCGGATGTTCGTGAGTACGCGAAGGCGACGCAGCGCGAGATGGAGAAATTGGTGCACTCAACTGGATTTTACCGCAATAAGGCGCGACACATTCGAGAGTCGGCGAAGATGATTGTGAAGAAATTTGGTGGTGAAGTTCCGGGGACGATGTCGGAACTCTTGCAACTTCCGGGTGTTGCGCGCAAAACAGCGAATGTGATTCTGTCGGTGGCTTTTGGTCTCAACGTTGGTGTGGTCGTCGATACACATGTTGGGAGAATTTCGCGACGACTCGGACTGACTTCTGAAATGTCACCAGAAAAGATTGAGCAGGATTTAATTCCCCTTTTGCCCCGAAAAAATTGGCACGAGTATTCACTTTTGCTCATCAGTCATGGACGCGCGGTGTGTACTGCGCGGAAGGCTTTTTGTGGGAAGTGTGTTTTGAAGAAGGTGTGTCCGAGTGCGGGGAGGGTGTAAAAAGGTTTGATTTATTTCTATTTTTAATGTATACTAAAAGTAGTTTATAACTATCTCACCATGACTTCCCAAATTTCTTTCACTGCTGATAATTCCTTAAAGCAGAAAGTCCTTGAAAAAACGAAGAGAGAAGGCCTGACGCTTAAAGCGGTTTTACTCTATTCCATGAAAGCTTATCTGGAAAATCAGATTCGGTTTGGAATTCTCCATGATCAAGAAGTAGATGTTGAAGAAGTCTTTTTTGATGATAAAAAAATTCATTCAAAGGCTCGGAAATTGGCAAAACTTTTGAAGTAATTTATGCTCATTGTGACTGATTATATTTTTCGGCATGAACTCAAACCTCTGGCCAAATATCTCAGTCTTCGCGATATCTCACAGGGAGCCTCGAAAGTCCTAAAAGATCTGGCAACTGCCGTAAAACCTCCACGAAAACTGGAAAATTTCCGTTTTTTCAAAGTTCGCATTGGTGCTAAAACTCAAGGGCGTATGATTGTTTTCGCGACGGTTGGAAATTCCAAAATTGTTCCGGTTCTTATTCGTCTCAAAAAAGACAAAATTTTTGGAATGAATATGTCGATGAATAATCCTGATGTCTGTAGGCAGATTGATGCGAACCTTGAACGTGTTTTGGATGATATCGAGAAGGGCAAATGCCAGAGGTTTGAAGTCTGAGAGGGTTTCTCAAATCCCCAGGAAGTGAGCGACTTTTGTTGGATCAACTCTGTAGGGCGTTGCATGCCCTTCGAAGAATTGATGGGCTCGAATGAGGTGCGGATGGAGATCAGAAAATACTGCTACAAGATCACGTTTTACGAGTTCGGCATAATCATTGACACCCAGTCCTTTCCTTTCGTCCAGGAGTTTGAAAAATTCATCGACTTTCGTTCTATTGATCACGACTATTTCTGTCACTTTTTTTCTGAAATCGAATGGTGAAACTGCGATGAAATCTCTCCAGGGACATGGCGGACTATGAATGTATTCCAAGGATATTATTGGTGTGCCTCTGAATTCTTCAGGATTTTCACTTGCAAAAAGTTGTTCGACTGCTTCTGCAACCTGTTCGTGAGTTAATCCCCTCTCTTCGAGGAATCTCGCATCTGTTTCGATGAGCTTTTGGAGGTCTTCATCTGGACCTAAATATCCGTGATGGAGATCGGAATTCCCTGAACCGGCACTCAATAATCTTCTCAGCTCTGAGGGGCTGGGTGGGTCGTCGGGCAAGAGTAGGTGGTTTTCTATAATTCTTGTCATGTTTATAGTCTGGATTCTAGTACTGAATGAAATTTTTTAAAATTCCCTTCCCCTCCGGCGTCGCGAAGCTTTCTGGGTGGAATTGGACGCCGAACAGCGCGAATCGTCGGTGTTCCAGCCCCATGATCGATTTCTCTTCTGTACTAGTACGGGCGGTGACAATGAGGTCCTCTGGAAAATTTTCCTCATCGACGACCAGCGAATGGTACCGCATTGCTTCAAACTCGCGCGGGATTTTTTTGAAAAGTTTGCTTTGTTTTCCGGCTTCCGTGAGGGCGATCTTCGACGTTTTTCCATGCATAATCTCTGGAGCCTGGACGATCTGTGCGCCGTTCAAATAGGCGATGAGCTGATGGCCGAGACAGACGCCGAGGATCGGGATTTTCCCGGTGAAATGCCTTATTGCTTTGTCGCAGATGCCGATGTCCGCTGGGTTTTCTGGAGTCCCCGGGCCCGGGGAAATCACCAGATGTGTCGGTTTCATGGCTTTCAGTTCGGCTAAAGTCTTCTCATTATTTTTGAATACCACTGGATTTCCTCCCAATTCTTCGAGATATTGGGCGAGGTTGTAGGTGAACGAATCGTAGTTGTCGAGGATGATTGTGCGCATGTATACTGTGGCCGATGAACATTCTGGAACAGATTGAGCAAAAAGGGAAGAGTGGGCTTGCGACCGTGATCATGTTCGCGAAAGAATCAGCTTTCGATCCGCTTCGAGCCGGGACGCTTCAGGACCTCGCGGATCATGGGGTTTCGTCGGTGAAAGATGTTTCCGTTGGGAAACTTTTTGTTTTTGAGGGGCTTTCGCAGGAACAGGCTGTCTCTTTGGAGAAAAATTTGCTGGTGGAGGAGACGCACCAGATTGGTGCGGTGGACGGGCTTCCGGCACATTTGAAAAAAGGTGACTATGTTTTTGCTGTGTCTTTCCTGCCGGGTGTGACAAATCCGGAAGTGGAATCTTTGAAATATGCTGCCGGACATTTGAAGATTACTCTCGAAAAAGTTTTAATTGCGAAAGTTTTTGTGTTTCATGGGTCTGTGAGCGAGAAAGATCGTGCATTGATCGCGAGTGTTCTGATGAATAAAACGGTGGAATACGAGCTCGTGCAGTTGCCGGAAACTTTGGCGCTTGGAGCTTCGAAAGAAATGAAGGTGGAGAATGTGAAACTCACGACGGGACTTGCTCAGATTTCTGCTGATCGCAGCCTTTTCCTGAGTCTCGAGGAGATGAAAGCTATTCAGGAATATTATCTGCAACTGGGCCGCGATCCGACGGACTGCGAGCTCGAAGTGATTGCGCAGGTGTGGTCAGAGCATTGTGGACACAAAACTTTCAAGGCGAATGTGGTGATGAATGGCGAACAGAAAATTCCGTTTTTTACACGTATCAAAAATGTGACGAAGGCGATCGCGCATCCGGATGTGTGGAGCGCTTTTCATGATAATGCAGGAGTCGTGGCTTTCGAAGGCGATACTGGTCTGTGTTTGAAGGCTGAGACGCATAATGCACCGTCGGCGATTGAGCCTTTTGGTGGCGCTGAAACGGGGGTTGGTGGTGTGATTCGCGATATTCTCGGGACAGGACGTGGGGCAAAAGCGATTTCGGTGTTTGATGTTCTCTGTTTTGGAAATCCGCAAACTTTGGCCGCACATGTGCCGCGAGGGTGCTTGCATCCAGAAGTTACTTTCCGCAAGGTTGTGGCGGGGATTCAGAGTTATGGGAATAAAATTGGTTTGCCGAATATCAGTGGAGCTTTATTTTTTGATGATTGCTATTTACCGAAACCGGTAGTTCTCGCCGGATGTATTGGACTTATTCGTCGGGACATGGTCGACAAAATGCCTCCGCGGGATGGTGACGTCCTCCTATCGATCGGTGGGAAAACCGGGCGCGACGGGATTCATGGTGCGACTTTTTCTTCGGGTGCGATGGAGAGTTCGACGAAAGATGTCCAATCGCAGGCGGTGCAGATTGGCTTCCCAGCTCTGGAAAAACGTCTCATGGATGTTCTGGAAATTCTTCGCGATCGTGGATATATCCGCACGATGACGGATTGTGGTGCGGGAGGACTGAGTTCTGCGGTGACGGAAATGGCGCAGGATATCGGTGCAGAGATTGATTTGAAAAATGTTTCTTTGAAATATCAGGGGCTCCAGCCGTGGGAAATTTTACTTTCAGAATCGCAGGAGCGCATGGTGCTCGGTGTGGCGCCGGAGGATGGCGAGACGGTGAAAGCTCTTTGTGAGCGCTATGGCATCACGGCGGATATCATTGGAAAATTTTCTGATAATGGCAAGATGTTGCGGGTGAACTATGGCGATATGAAAGTGACCGATTTGTCTCTCGATTTCCTGTTTACGAAAAATCCGACACAGACGATTACTGGAAAATTTGATGCGGTGCAATTCGACTCTGCTGCGATTCCGGAGCTTTCTAGCGATGGACTGCGCGACACAATTCACAAAACGCTTTCGCATTTGAATGTGTGTAGTCGAGAGCCGATTGTGCGACAGTATGATCACTATGTTCGCACGGGGAATTATTCTTCATATTTCGAAGGTCGTCATCGCGATACTCCGCAGGATGCTATGGTTTTCAAACCTGTGCTGGATAGCGATCGTGGATTTTCTGTGGCTCATGGAATGTGTCCAAATACGTCTTTTATTGATCCGTATCATGGCGCGATTTCTGCTACGGTGGAAGCTCTTTCGAATTTGCTTTCGCGTGGTGTGGATTTGAAAAAAGTGTTTTTGATGGATAATTTTATTCATGCGAAACCTGATAATGAGATCGATATTGGGACTCTCGATCGAAGTGTAGATGGAGTCTGTGATGCGGCGACGGCTTTTGGTGCGCCTTTCGTGTCGGGGAAAGATAGCTTGGGTGGGACTTTCAAGGGCGACAATGGTGTCATCAAGGTCAAACCGACGCTCTGCGTGACGGCGGTTGGCATTATTCCGGATGTGAAAAAATCTCTGCCAAATCATTTTCAAAAATCTGGTAATCGCCTCTTTTTCGTGGGCAATGTGGATTTTTTGCAGCTCGGCGGTTCGGTTTTTTCTCAGATTCGCAAACTTTCTACCAATAATGTTCCACGCGTGGATGTCGAGAAAACGAAACTGGTTTTCGGTGCGCTATCGGCTGCGATGGCTGATGGCTGTGTGATTTCGTGTCATGATGTGAGTGACGGTGGAATGGTGACGACGCTCGCAGAGATGTCGATGGGTGAAAATTTGGGGTGTGAGATTTCCCTGGATCAATTGCATTTTGCACCGACGGTGGGGATTTTGTTTCATGAAACGCCGGGATGTTTCGTGATTGAGGTTTCACGCGAGTTTGATCCTTCGAAATATGGAGTGAATGGGAATATTTTTGAAATTGGCCATATTCGCAAGGATGATACGTTCATTATTATGAAGCATGCCACTGCGCTTTTTAACACTTCTGTTGGTGAGCTTCGTAATTGGATCAAAAATCCCCTTTTCGAGAAATATTTTCCGGTGGGTAGTCGCAATCTTCAGATCGAAGAAAGTCTTTCGCATGACAGTTCTTCACCTCGGGCTTTTGCTACTCTCTCGAAGAAGCCTCGGACACTTGTTTTGCGTGCGCCGGGGATTAATAGTGAAGAGGAAACGCGCTACTCTTTCGACCTTGCTGGCGCGGATGCGCGGATCGTGGACATCGTAGATGTGACGGAAAAAGATTTTGAAGAGTCTCAAATTCTCGCTATTCCTGGAGGTTTTTCCTATGCTGATGATCTCTCTTCCGGGAAAATTTTTGCGGCGGATTTGATTTATCGTTTCGAAGAGAGCTTGAAAAAATTTGCGGAGTCGGAAAAATTGGTGGTGGGAATTTGCAATGGATTTCAGGTTCTCGTGCGAACAGGACTTTTGCCACTGCGAAATATTGGCTCATTGGAATCAAATCTCGTGCACAATACGCACGGATTTTTCTGTCGCAAGATTCGGATGGAGATCGTGCCGAGTAAATGTGTGTGGACGAACAATCTCGAAGAAATGATTTTCTCTGCGCCGGTGGCTCATGGAGAGGGGCGATTTATGACGAAAAATCCAGCGATGATGGAGAGGCTTATTCGTGATCAGCAGATTGTTTTCCGCTATATCAATGATGAGCGCGAGGCGACAATGACTTTCCCATACAATCCGAATGGATCGACGCATGCGATTGCTGGAATTTGTGATCCTTCTGGCCGAATTCTCGGCATGATGCCGCATCCTGAACGCGATGCACGTAACGTCGTCAAAGGTGTTTTCTCTTCCTTCGTTGGGATGGAAATTCTGAAGAATGGATTGAAATATTTCGAACAGTTTTAGAAAAACTTTTTTTATTACTGCTGCTGTTCCCTTTTCTGTGCTTCTGCGAGCATTTCTGTCATTTTCTGTAACTCCTCTGCAGTGAACTCTTTTTTCTCTTGAATACGCGTCGTGCGTGTCGTTTCGAACGGATTTTTCTGGCCTTCTTTTTCCATGAGTTCTCTGGTGATGAAGATCGGAACGCGCGCTTTGAGTGCGATTGCTACAGCGTCACTCGGACGAGAGTCGATTTCTATTTTCCTCTCTCCCTGGCTCATTTCTATGATGGCATAGAAAGTCGTTCCTTCCATGCGATTGATGACGACTTTATTGATTTTTCCGCTCATGGCATAGACCATCATGAGTATCAAGTCGTGAGTCAGTGGCCTTTCATTTTGGACGCCTTGCATAATATTTCCAATATTACGCGCTTCGGTGGGTCCTATCCAAATAGGAAGCACTTTATTGAGCTCACGGGTATGCAAAACAATGACTGGTGTTTGCAAACTCGGTTCTTCGAGGAGAGCGATAATCTCAGCTGGAATCAGAATATCCATCTGTTCAATTGTAGAACTTTTCTTTTAAAATTGCACGTTTTCTGTGGGGTTTTTACCGAGAATTGCTGGTGTTTGTGACTCTCGATGCTCTTAGCGAATTCACGATAACGCTCAAATCGATAAGCTCCTGAATGACGGCGCCGATCACCGGAATAATGAATCCGAAAGCGGCAAATAACATGCCGACGATACTGAGTCCGATCCCCCATCCGATGCTCTGCAGCGCGATTTTGATCGTTCTCTTCGCGATGTTGAGGGATTCCAGAACGAGTTTGAAATCTCCGCCGAGGAAGACGAGATCTGCAGCCTCTGAAGATGCGGTTTGTTCTTCATTGCTGAAAACCATACCGATGTCTGCGAGAGCCAGAGCTGGTGCGTCGTTGATGCCGTCGCCGACCATGGCGGTGACTTTTCCGGCATCTTTGAATTCCTGAACACCTCTTTGCTTGTCTTCTGGCGTACACTCTGCCCGTATCTGCATTTCGATTCCCATTTTTCTGACGATTGCTTCTGCTGCTTTTTGTTTATCACCGGTGAAGAGGAATGTTTCGATACCGAATTTTTTCATTTCATAAATCGTCGAGATGGTATCTTCTTTCACTTCATCATCGAAGTAGAATGTTGCGATTTTTGTTCCCCCTCCGGGGACTTCGTCTTTTCCTGATTCGTCGAGGAGGAGCTCAATCGCCATTCCCTCTTCTCCTTTCGCACGAACGAGGTGATACACTTTTCCGTTTACTTCACCTTTGATGCCTTGTCCGATGATTTCTTTGATATTTTTTGCGTGATATATATCTACATTTTCTCGTTTCCCTGTCTCGATAATTGCCTTTGCGAGCGGGTGGAGTGAATTTCTTTCTATTCCCGAGGCGAGCGCCAAAATTTCTTTGCGAGAATATTCCGTGCCAGCGATATCGATGTTCGCGAGTTGTGGTTTTCCGATGGTGATGGTTCCTGTTTTATCGAAAATGACTGTATCGATTCTCGAGAGGACTTCGATGGATGATAATTTTTTCACGATAATGCGCTTCTTGGCGCAGGCGCTCATGCCTCCCATAAGTGCGATGGGGGTCGCGAGGATGAGTGGACATGGAGTGGCGATGACGAGGACAGCAAGAACTCTTTCGATGTCTCTCGTGAGCAAAAATGTCACAATGGATATAATCGCCGTAACGAGTGTGAAGAATGTACTATATTTATCCGCTAAACGAACGAGCGGCGCTTTTTCTTCCTGAGCCTGCTGGACCATTTCGATAATCTTTCTGTAGGTCGAATCTTTTTCTTCTTTGTTGACCTCGATGATGATGGAATCGCCAACGTTGATGGTTCCGGAACGCATTAAGTCACCGCTAAATTTTTCGAAGAAATATGGCTCTCCAGTGAGTGACGATTCATCGGTGGTTGCCGCCTGCGATATTAAAATACCATCGAGAGGAATCACTTCACCTTTTCTGACGAGAATTTTTTGACCGATTTTTACTTCGCTCATTTCTACTTTTTCCGTTTCTCCGGTTTTTTTCATGACCGAAACCTGACTCGGAATGCGATCGACGAGCGCCGTCAGTGATTCTTTGGCTTTCAGACTGCCATATCTTTCCAGATTTTGCCCGGTTGCGAGCATCAGCGCAATGACGGTTCCGACGAGCCATTGACCGGAATACAGTGCGATAATTATGGCGCTAAGCGCTATGTAATCCAGTGCGAATTGTTTTTTGAGGAGTGATGAAACGATTTCGATGACGAGGTCATAACTTCCGAGCACGATAAGGCCGATTGCCAGTGACACGGCGGTCATTTCGAAATTCATCCACTTCAAAATGAGATATGTGAAAATCCCGAGGAGAATGATAATCGGCCTGATGAAATTTATGAGAATACTTTTTTCTTTTTCCATAAATTCTTGGTTACGTGCATTGTATCAGGTCTGTGGCGCGATGCACACACAGGAATTGCATTCGATACATTTCAGGCGATTGTGGATAATTTTTAGATCCTATCACATCCCGCGTCGATCGCCACGCCCAGTGCTTCGAAAGATCTCGCTGGAGCCATAATTTCCACTGTCCGTCTTCTCTGCATGTGCCAATTCTTGCGAAAAGTCGTAGAAAGCAAAGAATCTTCTTTTTTTATGACTGGACTGTTGAAGCAAGAAAAGTTAGTTCAGGAATATCAGCAAAAGTCTTCAAAATCCCATCTGACTCCGAAAAATCGTGACTTTTGGAAAGTTCTGTTGGAATTACATAACAGGCGATTCCTGCCTTCTTTGCTGCGATCAAACCTCTTTCTGTATCTTCGATTGCGATGCAATTTTCTGGTCTGTTCTTCGAAATTGAAAGTGCGAGGAGATATGGTTCCGGATGAGGTTTTTCATTTTTCACATCTTCGTTTACGACACAGAAATCAAAATATTTTGCTATTCCTGTTTTCGAAAGAATGATTTCGAAATGTTCGCGATGAGAAGTTGTTACGACTGCCATTTTGACTTTTCCATAGAGTTTTTCTAGCGTCTCTTTCACGCCCGGGATAAGCTCTGTTTCCGATGCGAGCAATTCACTGTAATAGTCGTTTCGCATCTTCCTCAACTCTTTTATTTCTGAATCTGATAATTTCAAATCTTTGAGTAAAGTCCAGGAACTGATGTTCTTTTTGAGTGAGAATTCAATAAACCATTCATGAGTGACTTCGACACCCACTTTTTTTAAAATTGCTTTTACGGCTTTGAAATAGAGTTTTTCGGTGTCTACTAGTGTTCCGTCGTTATCGAAGAAAATGGTTTTCACACTGGCATTATAGCATCTCATTGGCTGGGGATGAGGGATTTACCCCTTCGCTTCGCTGCGGGGCGTGGGCTTCTCACCCTCTTTCCTGATCTTGCATAGCTTGTTGATTTTCAGCCCCATGGGAATGAGAAGAAGAGGTCGACATGTTAGCAGCTGTAATTGTTAATACGCCCCAACTAACAATTGAGAATAGAAGTGTTGATAGAGTTAGGACTCTCCATTGAGATTTTGCGAGGGCTATGTTGTTTTTTAATGTATAAGCTATTGCCCCTAGAAATAGACCAATAGGAATCAGATTTGCAGAATACTTGGGTGTATCCACAAAGTGCTGGATTCCACCGCTGGCCATGCCGATTCCTAGGGAGAGCAGCAGAGAAAAGAATATAAATTTAACTGTTCCAGCTTCTTTTAAGTCTTTTTTATTATAGATAAACTCCTGAATATAGTGACCAATTATGAATAATGCCACACCAATGAACAAAATAGAGACATCCCATGGATTTACTCCTTCCCCTAAATGAACAATAGCTCCAGAAATAAACCCTGCCCCTAGAAACATTGTGATAAATGTAAGGAAAGGAAAGATGATAGTTTTTGTAATTGATACTTTTGTATTCATTTTATGTTTAGAATTTTAAAGTTACTACAGAGACGTTTTTCATTGGCTGGGGATGAGGGATTTACCCCTTCGCTTCGCTGCGGGGTATAAACTTCTCACCCTCTTTCCTATCAAATGTTTTTTCTCCGAGCTTCGCTCAGAGAAAAAACATTGGCTGGGGATGAGGGATTCGAACCCCCGAATGCCGCCTCCAAAGGGCGGTGCCTTACCACTTGGCGAATCCCCAGTGAATATACGAGCGGCATTATAGCGATTCTGCTTTCGAAGTGCAAAAGTGCCCTGTTTCTTGTTTAGTTCAAGAGTAATAAAATCAATCCTACCATTTTGTCTTTGTCTTTTGGATTACTCTCAGCTACGAACAAAGTGATTGCGGTCAGTGCTTCTGCTGTGAGTCGTGCGGGATTGAGGATGCCTGCTTGTTTCAAGAACCAGATGAATGCGAATGCTCCGGAACGCTTATTTCCGTCGACGTAGGGATGATTTTTGACCATGAAATAGAGGAGATGCGCCGCTTTTTCTTCGACTGTTGGATAGACATCATTGCCTCCGAATGTCTGAAAAATATTGCCGACAATTCCTGCGACGCTCTGTCCGCCGCGTTCACTGCCGAAAAGATCCGTCGTCTCACCTCTTTCCATCAACTCGTGCTTCAATTTCTGCAGCGCCTCTTTCAATTCTTCTGCGGTAAACTCTACTTGTTTTTTGGTTGCACCAGCAGTTGGTAACTTGATTTTGTCGTAGGCATCGAGCGAAAGCCATGTACTGGCAAACATTTTGATGAGCCCTATGGCATCCACGGCTCCTATCGCTCCGCCTGATGGCAGGAGCATCTTCACTTCTTCTACGACTTTTAGGAAAGCGTCGTAGTTTTTTGCGATGCGCTTTTTGTTGATGGTATAGCCGCTTACAATATGAGAATGGAGCGTTTTCGTCGCCCATTGACGAAAGGATGTGGCTTTTTTTGAATTTATTCGATAGCCAACCGAAAGAATTACATCCAGATTGAAACACTCAATATCACGGGATATTTCTCGATTCCCTTCTTTTTGAACTGTTGCAAAAATTGCAACAGTTGACTTGCAATCAAGCTCTCTGGAATTGAAAATATTTTTTATATGGCGAGATATGCCTGATTTATCAGTACCAAAAAGATCGGCAATTTCAAGATAAAAATCACGCGTCCTGAAAAGCCTCCCACGTTTTGCAACGGGGAGGCTTTTTTTGACTTTCAGGCTTTTCTAGGCGTTTGGAATTTCTATTTCTTCTGCTCTTACAATTTCTTGATTACTTTCTCTTTTTCCTGCTGATCACTCGGCGCGATCCCCAGAGACTGGCGACGGCCGTGACACCGTAGATCCACATTTCTGGACCGGTGTGGGCGCTGTGGAGTGGAGTGTTTCCGCTCACGGGATGCAGAACTTGCGCTTGTCCTACTGAATTATTCTGAAGTGGTTGCATGGTTTGTACTGGCACATCTCGGTAGACAATTTTCGTAATGACTTTTGGTTGCTGTACTTCTTGCTCTTGTACTGGAGTCTGATCCAAAACTGGAGTTTGATCCAATGTCTGAGGCTGGTATGCAATCTGTGGTGCTGCAATTTTTCCTGCGACGGTCATTGGAAATGAAGAGTTCACGGCACATGCCTGGTCAGCAAGTGATTTCCTGTTTGTGTTGTAGAGATTTGCGAGTTCCGGTGTTTGATTCGCCGAGTAACTGAGATAAATATTCTGAAGGCTTTGTACTCCTGCGGCACAGGCGATGTCTTTTTGACTTGGTCCTGTTGCTGGCGGCGGAGTTGTTGCTGGAGCCGGAGCTACTACAGTGCCCGGAAGATCGGGTGGGAATGTACAGCCTTTTGTTACGAGTTGAGCACGGAGTGTATTGTAGGCATCGGCGTTTGCTGCTGTTTTGTTGCCGTTGAATGATGCGAGTTTATTTTTTAATTCAATGATTTTTGGATCACACTCTTGTGCCAAAGTGTTTACTGGTGCTTCCGGCTTTGCGGAAACTTCGTTGGAGACCCCGATATCAAATTCATCTTTTGGATCACTGGCGATGATGAAATAATAGTATGTCGTACCGTTGGTAACATCGGTATCGGTGTATGTCTTCACGCTGTTTTCTTTTCCTACGAGGTACTTCGCTTCTGGATCGGAAATTTTTACTGGGGACTTGGTCGAGCGATAAATATCGTACTTGCCAACTTTCGTGGCGTCGTTCGAATCGGTCCAAGTGAGTTGGACTTGTTTGTCACCTTTTGCACCCGTCAGTGCGATCGTCTGAGGCGTTTGCGTGGCTGTTGGATTCGTGGTCACGACGTTTGATGCGGCAGATTGCTTCTGTGTTGCCCCTGTACCCTTGATGGCATATACGATGTAGGTCAGCGGATCTGTTGTGAGTTTTTCTGGATTATTGTCAAAATATGTTGGCGCCGTAGTGCCTGCTGGTTGATCAATTTTTTCTTTTGTTGCAGGGGCGAGTTTCGTCCAGGCTTTCGTCGCGTCTGTGGATGCGAGATCGGCGGTTGCTGGAGCTGTCTGGGTTCCGAGTTTTCGGTAGAGGAGATATCCATCGGCGCCTTCGACTCTGTCCCACGTGAGATCGACGCCTTTTTTACTGGCGTTGTAGGTGACGACTGCGGCGAGCTTGGTTGGGGCGGCGATCGTGTCGTCGACGGGAGGTTCGTAGACTGCGATATTTGAGAATGCTGATTTCAGATCTCCGGTGGTTTTCACTGAGCGCATTACGTAACTGTAGGTTTTCTTGAGATCTACCTCTGCACTATCAGCTTGGGTCGCAAGATCTTTTGCGGTCAACTTTGTAGCCTCTCCCAGTCTTTTCCATTCTGGTTTTGTGATATTTTCTGTCGCCATGTCTGTGACTTTGGTATTTTTTCTGTAAATTTCGTAGCCATCAATATTTGTGAGATCTGTTGGTTTCGTCCATGTGAGGCTGAGTGCGGTGTCTGCCTTTACTACTTTTAATTCTGTTGGAGCTGTGAGCGTTAGTGGTTTGTAGATAGCGATATTCGAGAATACTGACTTTACTGTTTCTGATGTCTGCGCGGAACGCATAATGTAACTGTATGTTTTTGTCAGATCTACTCCATCTTTGTCTGCTGCTGCACCAGAACCGGATGCGATTAATTTTCCAGTACCTTCGCCTGGCAGCCTTTTCCATTCTGGTTTTAGAATATCTTCTTCGGTTGGCGCTGCTGTAACTTCGCCATCTTTTCGATAAATAATGTAGCCATGGACTTTTATGTCTGTTGGCTTCGTCCAGGTGAGATTTATGGCACTATCGCCCTTTGCTGCTGTCAAATTTGTTGGCGGCAGAAGCGTTGCCTGTTTGTATACCCCTACATCTGAAGGGTTCGACTCTTTTCCTGATTTTACTGATGTGATGACATAGGTATATATATTTTCGAGTTTTGGTCCGTCTGCTTTTGCACTGTCATCCAAATAATATGCATCACCCTTGAGTGGCGACAGATCAACGTCGCTCAGATTATCTTTTATTAATTTCCAGCCTTTTCCTGCTCCTGTTCCTAGATCTTCTTTCGCAGGTTTTGCCACTTCTCCATCGTGTCTGTAGAGAAGATATCCATCCAAACCTACTGATCCATCAGGCTGTGTCCATGAAACATCTATACCATTTGTTGCTGCTTTATTTGCCTTTAGATTTGTTGGCGGAACGATTCCGTACTCTGATCCCGGACCTCCTGTTGTAAATGTATATTCATCTGCATATCCTGATCCCAGCTCTCCATCACCAGCCTCAACACTCCATTTGTATGTTGTGTTTGGTTTTAATTTTCCTGCTGGAACTTGAGCCATGAGACAGGTCCATGTCCCCACCTGTGGTTTTTGCTGAGGAGCAGATAGAGGACTACAGTCCAGCGCACCCCCATCAGCATTTGTCCAGGATCTATTCCAGACTCTTGCCCCTGTTGGATCTTTTACATACCAGTTATAATTTCTGACGGTATTTGGCTTATTGTCTGGATCTCCACCGTCATGCCAGCGCAGTATCACCTGTTGTGATGTTTCTACTGCACCATCTCCTGCAGCATTTCCTGGGAGCCAGAGAGAAGGCTTATTTGGTTTTTGATTCGTACTTCCAACTCCTGGCGATACGGTTAATTCATTTGAAATTGCAGTTTTTCCAGCATCTCCTGGAGATACAATCTTGTAATAGTATGTTTTTGTCTTGTCAGGAACGGCATCCTCGTATGTCTTCAGCGTTATGTCGAGTGGCGCTGAATTAATTGCACCATTGTTCGTGTTGACTCCCGGAGTTTCGGATCGATAGATATTGTATTTTCTGTTTGCTTCACCTCCGTAGGTGTTGGCGTCTATCCACTCCAGAGTGGCTTTTCCATCCTGACTTATGTTTTTGAGCGTGAGCTGAATTGGGACAACTTCGTAGGATTCTGCTTCTTGCTTCACGCATGTCGATGATAAGCCTCCGATTGGTTGGCTTGGAACTTCATATCCAGTTGGACAGTTCTCTACTGCCTGAAATTTCCCTTCTATCGACCATTCTGATGGATCAATTCCATCACCTGACTGTACTTTCCAGACATACATTCCATCTCCGCCGAGTGCAGCTTTTGTTACCGGAGTATATTGGCATGTCCAGGTATTTTCCTTTTTCACGGTCGCTGCACCCGAAACTATGTCGGCATCAGTTATCCCCTCGCAGGTATTTTCGCCCTTTAATTGACTGTCATGGAATCCTCGGCCCCACACTGGATTTCCTTCCGTATCTCCCTCTTTCCATATTTTCCACCGATAATTTCTTTTTTTCTGTGGTGCGTTGTCCTCATCACCCATATCTTTCCAGGCCAGAAGGAAGGGGAATTTCACAATCTCGCTTTGGTATGGATATACGAGAGCAGGAGAGTTTGGTTTTTTGTTTACTTGTTTATTTTCTGCCTCTGGACTTCCCCTGACAACGACCCAGCTGTTTTCTGAAAAATCCTTTGTTTCTGTTTCTCCATCTATTATTGAGGTTGCAGTTCCTTCCATCTTCACCATGTAGAAATATTCTTTCCCATTTTCTACACTGCTGTCTTTATGTCCATTCACTGGGTATGCTGATTTTTCATATTCGAATAGTAAATTTTGTTCATTGAATTGCCCAATCTCTGGTATGTATTGCTGTGTTACCTGTAATTTGTATATTTTATACTTTTTCACTATTGCATTTATAAAGTCAGAGTCCCCTGTGGCGAATTGAGTGATATCATTCCACTTGACTATCACATATCCATCGCCTGCTTCTGTGGAGACGCCCAGAGGGCTGGTATCCGAGTTCAATTTTTCTCCAAAGCTTCCTTTAAAAAGCCCACCGCCCTGCGTCGTCATGTAGATCACCGCTCCAACAATGGCGAGTCCGAGGACTGCGAGGAGTAACTTTCCTTTTTTAGTTGTGAAAAAATGATCTTCGGGTTTTTGTTCGACAGCGACAATTTCTGGCTGCGGGGCAGACGACGTCATCGGTACTACCGAAACTGCTTGGGTTTCTGGAGTTTTTTGTTCTGACTGACCTCCATTGAGATTAAAAGCGTCCATGAAAGGTTTTATTTTTATTTTTTTGCTTCTTTTCATTGTAGCACTTTTTTCAAGCTTTGGCCAGCTTTTACTGCATGGTCATCTCTTGAGCTCGGATTACGGTCTTGCTTTTTTGAATAATATGCTCTATAATGTACTGGAAGTGAGTTTTAAACTCATATTTAGTACTTATATGAACAATAAGCTAACAAAAGGTCACTATGTAGAAATCTTGTTGAGGTCTCCTCAGACCGTTTTTTCTGTCAGAGATATCGCCCTGTTCTGGCGTGAAGAGGCAAAAAATGCTGTCCGAGTTCGATTGTATGATTATGTAAAAACTGGAAAGTTGATTCGCGTACACCATGGCATCTATGCCAAGGATGAAAACTATAGTCGTTTTGAATTGGCAACGCGTATTTATACTCCATCATACCTGAGTTTTGAAACAGTATTGACTCGTTCCGGGATCAACTTTCAGTATTATAAGACTCTTTTTGTTGCTTCGTATGTCACGAGAGAGATTGAAGTTCGAAATCAAAAGATTTCTTTTGTCCGCATGAAAGATTATGTATTGAGCAATACTGCTGGCATTGAATATCTCGACGGTGTTGCCACTGCAACGAAAGAACGTGCATTTCTGGATCGCATTTATGTCAGTAAGGATTATCATTTTGACAACTTGGGTGCTCTGGACTGGAATAAAGTTTTTGAACTTTTGCCGATCTATTACAATGAACGAATGGAGAAAAAAGTAAAAATGTACTTCGAGCACTATAGAAGTACGCATCTCGATATAACCAAAAAAATATGACACTGGATTATGCAAAACACAAATCGATATTGCTTCAGATATTGAAAGATATTTACTCTGATACGAGCATTGCGCCTTATCTGGGCTTCAAAGGCGGCACTGCTGCACTTCTCTTTTATGGATTAAACCGAAACTCTGTTGATTTGGACTTTGATCTCCTGGATGAAAGGAGGGGGACCGAAGTGCTTGAAAAAATCCAGAAAATTACTGCAAACTATGGAGCGATTACTGATTCTCACATTGGGCATTTCAATCTTCTGAATGTGATTTCTTATGCTTCCGGTGCGCAGAAAATAAAAGTTGAGGTGAGCCGTAGAAGTTTTGGTTCGCAGTATGAGACGAAATCATCATTGGGCATTTCGATGCTGGTCATGGCACCAGCAGACATGTTTGCACATGGGCTGATGGCGATGCTTGAAAGGGTCGGGAGAACAAGTCGAGATATTTTTGATGTCTATTTTTTTGAGAAAAAAGGCTGGGAAATAAACAAAAAAATTGTTGAAGATCGCTCAGGAATGACATTCAAAGAAACTCTGCTGAAATGCGTGGAGACACTCGAAAAGATGGATAATCGTCATATTCTGGATGGCTTGGGCGAATTACTGAGTGAACCTCAAAAAGATTGGGTACGTGCAAAACTGAAAGAAGAAGTGATTTTCCTCTTGAGAGTCAAAATCGATAGCCTCGAAGTATGAAGTAATTCGATTTCTAGAAATACTCTGAAAATGCTGGTGCTACAACGCTGGCGACCATGGCTACGAGAGTGATAACGACGGCAATTTTGAAGGAGGTTTTCATGAGAGTGTTTATTCTGCTATTACGGTATCTGTGAAAATATCTACGACACCTTGCTGATCAGTGACTTCGAGAGAGACTTTGTAGCTTCCTGGATTGTCGAAGGTATGGGTGATATTTGGCACGGTTGCGTCTCCGAAAACTCCGTCATTGTTGAGATCCCATCGATATTTACTGATCGTGCCTGTGGCGCAATTGCTGTTGAAAATAACTTCGAATGGCGCTTTTCCGTTGTGCTTATTGACTTCGTAGCAGGCTTTGACTGGGACTACCTGGACGGTGATGAGGATCGTGGCGGTGTCTTTTTTTCCATCGGCGCCGAGGGCTGTGACGGTGGCGGTGTAGGTCCCGACCTGATTGTATTTGTAACTGATTTTGGCGCTGTCTTGTCTGGTCGGTGTTTTGTCGCCGAAATTCCATTCGTAACTGAGGATTTGTCCATTCGGATAATTCGATGCTGATGCGTCGAAAGAGACGAGGAGTGGGATAACTCCGGTGAGAGGTGATGCTGTGAGTCTTGCCTGGAGACCTGGAGGAGCGACTTGTACTGTGACTTTTTCTTTGACTTCGTTGTCGTCGCTATCAGCGACTGTGAGGGTTACCTGATAGGTTCCTTCTTTTTCATAGACGTGATTTACATTGGCGCCGTAGAGATCTTCTGTTCCATCACTTTCGAAATCCCAGCGATATTCGACGATATTATTGTCTGGATCGGTGGAACGGCTCGCATCGAAATCTATTGAGAGTGGTGCTTTTCCACTGATGACTCCTTTTTGAGTCTTTGCGGGGATGCTTTCGATCATCGCTTTTGGGGTTTGTGATGGATTTCCGACGATGATTCTTTGTGTTTTCGTGGCAACAGTTCCTTTGTCATCGGTGACTTTGAGACTTGCTTCATAGACGCCTTCTTTTTTGTAGCCGTAGCTCACGGTTTTGCTTCTCTTGGTGCCTGTTCCGTCACCAAAACTCCATTCGTATTTCGTGACTGTGGAATCCGGGCTGCTGGATTTGCCTCCATCGAAGAGGTAATTTTTATTCACAAGGAATTTGCCGTTCGATTCTGGAGTGACGCTGATGACGGCCTGGAGAGAGAAAGCGTCGGAGATCTGAATTTCTTTGTCGGAAGTGGCGTATTGGCCGCTGTTGTCGGTGACACGGAGTGAAACTTTGTAATTTCCGGTCTGATCGAAAGTATGTTTCACTTTTACGCCGGTGGCGTCGCTATACTTCCCATTTTCACTGAAATCCCATTCATAATTGACGATTTGTCCATCAGGATCTGATGACTCTGATGCGTCGAAAGCGACTTCGAGTGGAGCGCTGCCTTTCTCTGGCGTAGCGGTAAAAACTGCGGCGGTCGTGACGTTGCTGATACTTACGATAACTTTGTGATCTTGATTCTTGATCGTTTCGCCGGAGGCCAAATCTATCATATTTACCGTGAGATTCACGGTGAAGAGTCCATTATTTTTTCCTTTATTTTTGTAGTCATGCGAAATTTTCACACCGGTGCCTGTCTGTCCATCTCCGAAATCCCAGACGTATGAAATGATGCGATATTTCGTCAGATCTATCACATTCTCCATGCCGGTCGCATCGAAAGAGATCTGGATCGGTGCCGTGAGATTCACTGTCTGGACTGGCTGCGTCACGATTGGTGGCTGTGGGAGTGGTTTTCCGAGAGTCATATTTTTTGCATCGAGCTTCATATACATGATGAACCACACGGCGAGGAGCACGATCATCATGACTCCCCAGAGAATTGCTTTCCAGGTGTAGCCTTTTTTGGCAGGGTCTTCTTTTTTGGCGATGAACGATTTGAAGAGCGCGACCATTGCGAGTGCAAATGATGTAAACGCTAGCGAAATAAAAAAGATGCTCGAAAATGCCATGAGTATCTGAACAAATTTCGTCGGATCAATGCCAAATATGTCAGCGATCGGCGTGACGTGAGAATCTGTGGCACCCAAAAATCCGAATCCGAGCCCGAGGAAAAGTACTCCAAATCCTACCCATGCTCCGAGGAGTGAATAGAAAACTTTTTTGAGTTTTGAAGTTTCTGGTTTTGATTCAGTGGCTGGGGCGCCAGCAACAGGCTGCGATGCAGTAGCTGGCTGTCCTACGACTTGAGCTGCTTCTGTTCCTGTTTTTTTCTCTTCTGGCGGTGAGGTGAGGTCTGCCATTTTGGAAAGATTTTAAGTGTCTTTTCTGATTTTGAATTTTCGTTTTCTTGCGGTTAGTATACCAAATCCGGCCATGGTCGCAAGCGCGCTGTAGAGTGAAAAATCTCCTGGTATGACAAAAATATTCGTGGCACCGCTTTTGAGTTTTCCATCAAAAACTATTTCACGTATGATGCTATCTTTATTTCCGTATGCATCAAAAACGCTGAACTTCACGGCAATTTTCCCCCATGCTTTCTGAAACTCCGCTGTCCATTTTCCTGGAATTTCTGTCGTGTAGTCTGGATCATCATCTTTTACTCCGTTGCCATCTGTGTCGAAATAAATATTTTTGTCGAATTCATATCGGATAATATTTCCTTCTGATTTTGAGAAATCAAATTCGACGGTTCCGGTATCAGTTTTGAAATGGATTTTGCCGTCGATGAGGTTTATTTCTGGCTTATTCGTGAGTCGTGCATCGATCTTTGTGAGGTTCGGAGTGCCAGGATTGGCGAAAGTTTTTTGCGGATCATTTGCTCCTTGTGCATTTTCTGGAGCAGCGTCTTTGAGTCCTGCTGTGGTGCTCAGGAGAGGACCTTTTGGTTTCAAAAATCCTGCATCAGTTGTTTTTTGCTGGAGACCTTGCTGCATGATTTTTGGTGGCTCGATCACTTTTTTATTCGGATCGATGACATAGATCATAAATGGTTCTGAGATTGCTTCTCCAAAATTGTTGTCGATGACTTTGAGGCGTGTTTTGATGCCTTTTGGCGCTTCCTGGAGGAAATTGACGGTGATAGTTGATTTATTTGTTTCTTCGTTATTGAAAAATCCATCGCCTTCGAAATCCCAGACGTATTTTTCGATCTGCCCATCAACATCCGTACTCGTGCTGGCAAATGTTATGGTTTCACCAATATTGATACTTGTTTTACTGACGGTAAATTTGGCTGTTGGAATTTTGTTGGGACCGTTGATGAGCGTGATCGTCGGTGGAGGATTTTTTTCGAATGGATCGAGGTCACTGGCCTTCGAAATCTGCCCTTCATCGTCTTTCATTTCGAGTGCAAAAGCGTAGTCTACGGTTTCGCCTTCTTGCCCACGAGTTCCGATGTTGAACGTCACATTTGGGCTCGTCGTGACCCTGGTTCCGATCTCTTCATCTGGAAATCGCACATCGTAATACCACCAGCGATATGTGACGATCTGTCCATCGAGATCTTTTGCATCGATCGCGCGAACCTGAACAGAGACCGGCGTCTTGAGGTCTTGTCCTTGCGGGATGACGATCATAGACTTGAGTGTCGGCTTTTGGTTAATTACTCGCACTCGGATCGTACTGTCGATGTCTGATTTTGCAGGATCTTTTTCGTCGCTGACTGTGAGAGTTACTGTGTAATATGATGGACTACTTGGAGCATTTTCTTGTGGGTTCGTTTCTTTGTATATATAGGAGACGACTGGCTTGGTACTTTTCTTGCCGTCGCCAAAATTCCAGGAGTAGGTTAATCCATTATTCCCTCCTTTTGAGTTTTTCGAGTCAGATGCGTTGAATGAGAGGGTCGCTTTTCTGTTGACGACGATTGGTTGTGTCGGATCCACTTCCTCATTGTTGACTGAGACTTTTACGACGGCGAGTGGCTTGTCGCTGCCACCAATAATCACTCGACGCATGAGAGTATTTTTATTACCTTCGGTGTCGTAGGCGGTTGCTTTGATCTGCACTGCGCCGGATTTTGTGAAGATATGATCGAAGGTCGCTTTTCCATCTTTGAAAACGCCGTTCTCGACTTCATTATCTCCAAAATCGATATCGTAGTTCGCTCCGTTTTCGCTCTCGAGCGTGAAACTCAGTTTTGCCTGCTGATCTGTGTTCATTTGGGCGCTCACTGGATTCGTTTCTGGCCACGCGATGTCGAGAAGATTTTTGACGGTGATTTTTTTCTCGTCGAGCGTGCCTTTTGTTGGTTCATTTTTGTCATTCACGATGAGCTTCACAGGATATTCTCCTGTTTTCAAGAAACGAACGACTGGGCGCTGAGCCGATTTATCTCCTTCTATAAATTTATAATCTTTCCCTTCTTCTCCTGTGATTTCCCAACTGTATGTCAGGCCGTTGTTGGTTCCATCTGGATCATATGAAGGCGATCCATCCAGTTGAAAATCCGCTGGTCGATATCCCCAAGGGCTCGTTACTTTCATTTTTGCCACCGGAGGCGTTGATTCGACAGCCAGATCCAGCGTCATTTTTGCTCCATCATCAAATTCATTTTCTGCGCTGTAGGTGATCGAATACTTCGCTGGCTTTCCGAAAGTAATCTTCAGAATAGGATCATTACCCTTGATTTTATCAGCTTCATTGTCGGTCGTGCTGCTTGTCGCGCTCCATGTTCCTGTTGCGCGTCCACGATCGCTTTCTATCTCTCCACGAAGCTCGACTGGTACTCCTGTTCGTATTACTCCTGCTGGAAATATTTCTATTCCTGCAGAAATTTTTGAAATGATAATTTCTACTATCTTTCTATTGATGGATCCGTCTGTTCCTGTCACCTCCAAAGTAACTCGATAATTTCCTTCTTTTGTGTAGAGATGTTTTGGTGAGACGATCGAAGGCTCTTTTGGTGATCCCGTGATCTCTCCACTTCCATCGCCGAAGTTCCATCGAAATTGTGCAGCATCTTTCGTATCTTCGGCGTTAAACTGAATCCCATCCTGGGGAATGCTGCTGAGTGCGATATACACCACGTCTCTGTTTTCGATGAGCGTTCCCTCCTCGCTGTAGTGGATTAAATATTTTTCATCGTCCGTATCTTTTACTTTATATTTCAGATTGATTTGGCCTGATGGAGGATTGACGTTCACGTTGATAAAAGCCTCCCCTTCTGCAAATTTTTGATTGTCTTGGCTTTTAATTTTTGCGCCGGCTTTGTAAGATCCTGCTTTTTTGTAGAGACATGAGGCAACTGCTCCAGATTTTGTGCAGACTACATCAGCATTTTCACCGAGGTTCCATGTGATGTTTTCTGGGAGAATGCTTTTCTGTGATGGATCGTTGGATCCGACGGTCGAGAAATTCACTACAAGTGGAGAAGACCCCTGTGAAACGTTGGCGGTCAGTTTCACTTTGACGCTTTCCTGAGGGCTGACATTCACGCTTTTGAAAGCTACGCCACTCGCATATTTCTCACTATCCTGACTTTTGATTTTGACACCAATTTTGTACGAACCAGGTTTTTTGAATGTACAGCTTGCTGTCGCCCCCGAAGGAGTACAGGAAATATTCACATCTCCGTCGAGCGAGCATTTGCCACTTTCTGCTGTACATGTGCTGCCTGGAAACCATTGGATATTTTCTGCTTTTATAGTTTTTTCTGTTGGATCGCTCGATCCGACTGTTGAGAAATTGACCGTGAGTGGCGCGGAACCTTCTGAGACATCGGCTGTTAATCTCACTTTCACACCTTGAAGATTTTTTGTAGACTCGAGATTTTTGAGAACTGCATAGGTCGTCTCGAGATCTTTTAAAATTTGCGCCAATGTGTCTTTTGCAGATTTGATATCTTGAGCGCTTTTCAGTGTTTGGAGATCAGCGCTGATACTCTCGAGCGTTTCTTTTTGGCTGTCTGATACTTTTTCTGAAAAAGCTCCTTTGATGACATCGAATTCTGTTTTTAATTCTTGGAGGCCGTCTGTTTTTTCACTTCCGATTGCGGCTTTGAGTTCTGCATAACTTCCCTGAATATTGCACGATCCGCTTCCGGCGTTTCCGGCGGCGCATTTTTCTTTGTCATACGTCACTTTCGTTTTCAAAGTTTTTACAAATTCGTTCCATTGGCTCAGGAAATCGTTGTAATAGTTCCCTGGTGGATCTTTTGCACAATTTTTCGCAGCATCTAGCTTGTCTTTGTTGATCGCCATATCGATCAGTGAATAATTCGTATCTGAGCAATCGGTTGGTGGATTTTTCTTGATAGCTTCTGCCTGCTGTTTTACTTTCTCCAACCAGTTCGCGACAAATAATTTTTGCTGAGCGACAATGTCTCCCACGATCGTGAGTCCGGAGTATCTGTTCGCGATCTTATCGAGTTCGCTACGGATTTCGTTCCATCGATTTTCTATCTGACCGAGGGCCCCGAATCCATCGTCGAGTGATGTGAATTTTGCGCCTGTGTTCCATGCGGTGTCGATACTTTGCTCAATGGCGGTAACAGCAAATGTACTGATCGCGTAGTTGCTGTAGGTCTTTAAAATTTTTCGTGAAATGCTCAGAATTTGATCGCTGTAGGATCCCCCCTGGACTCCGCTTGTCACTGTCGTTGTCCCATCTGACTGGGTTTCTGTTGGGCTTCTGTCTGTTCCGCTCGGAGCTTTGAGTACGGTATTTACGATCGCGAAAGACGCGGCAATTAATAAAATTCCTGCGACTGTATATCCCACAATTTTTTTTGCTTTCTCTGCGATCATTTCACCGATCACGAGCGCGAGATCGCGCTTCGGCGCTTTCTTCTTCTCTTTCGCAAGTTCTCGAGTCGAGGTATGCGCGATTGTTACTCTCGCATCATCATCGATCAACTGCGCCACCGTAAAACGATTACTCCGAAACACGGA
>JBBTWG010000032.1:22978-23861 GCA_038062935.1 Patescibacteria group bacterium | reverse complement strand
CGGATGAACACGGTTCGAAATTGTATAAATTGGCGAAGGATGAAGGTGTGACTCCGCAGGAGATTGTGGATCGTAATGTGCCCAAATTTCTCGAACTTCTCGGCGCGCTGAATATTTCCAATGATGATTTTATTCGGACAACTTCAGATCGACACAAGAGGGGAGTTCTCAAGATTTGGAATCGACTTGTAGAAAATGGTGACATCTATAAATCGCATTATGAAGGGCTTTATTGCGTTGGTTGCGAAGCTTTTGTTTTGGAGAAAGATTTGGTGGATGGTAAATGTCCTCTTCACAAAAAAGAGCCGGAGAAACTTTCTGAAGAGAATTATTTTTTTCGATTGTCGAAATATTCTGACCAGATTCGCGAATTGATCGAGCGTGATGAGATTTTGATTCTTCCTGCTGAAAGGAAGAAAGAAATGTTGAACATCATCGGCGAAGAAGGTCTACGAGATGTGAGTTTTTCGCGACCGAAAAAAGTGTTGCCGTGGGGGATTCCCGTGCCGAACGAACCTGACCATGTGATGTACGTCTGGCCGGATGCGCTCGTGAATTATATCAGCGCGGTGGATGTCGAAAACGAGGGCCAACTTTTTCATTATTGGCCGGCGGATCTGAATATTATTGGCAAAGACATTGTGCGTTTCCATGCGGGCATTTGGGTTGGAATGTTGCTTTCTGCTGGATACAAGCCTATGAAATCGATTCTTGTGCATGGATTTGTGACGAGTGAAGGGCAAAAAATGAGCAAATCGTTGGGGAATGTGGTCGATCCTTTTGCGTATGTGAACGAATTTGGTGCCGACGCTCTCCGATATTATTTGATGAAAGAAATTCCGACGACCGATGATGGAGATTTCACTCGTGAACGATTTACAAA
>JBBTWG010000032.1:0-22968 GCA_038062935.1 Patescibacteria group bacterium | reverse complement strand
GACTTTACGCGCGATCGATTTTTGAATGTGTATCGCAGTGATTTGGCGAATAGTCTTGGTAATCTTGTTTTCCGAGTGCTTTCTATGACGGAGAAATATTTCGCTGGGAAAGTTCCTGAAGTTTCGAAGAAATCTCCGTTTGCTGATATTGCTCCGTCGTATGCTGCGGCTTTTGAGGTGCGAGATTTGAAAGTGGCGGCAGAGCTCGTGACGAAACTCATTGCTGGCGGGAATGAGTATGTGGATCGGACGAAACCGTGGTCACTTGCGAAAACTGAATCTCCAGAACTGGGGCGTGTAATGTATGAACTTCTGGAATTATTGCGTTTGATTGCGGTGTATTTGACTCCGTTCATACCACAGACCGCTGAGAAAATTTTGAAACAATTGCAGTGCACAGAGATGTCGACTGATTGGGGGAAATTGATTCCTGGGACTTCGATTGCGAAAGGGGAGCCGCTTTTTCCGAAGATGGAGGTTTAGAATTTTAGAGTGGATGGAAAATCGTTTCCTATTTTTGTTGGATCGGTTGTGGGAGTTGTTGGGAGATCTAGTTTTATTCCTTCAGATTCTGGAGTTGGTGTCACTTCTGGTGTTGCTGGTGCCTCTGTTTGCGTCGTCGGTCCGTTTGGTATCGACACGAATACTTGGAGTAGGAATCGAATCATCATGTAGGAGCCAAGAATGACGATGAGCCCGATCAGTGCCCACATGATCTCTTTTTTCGCGTTGCCAATCTTGGTTTCTTCTCCAAAAGCAAAAGCGTAGGCTTGTCCGCCGTGGGCGATGAAGAGAATGGCGAGTGGTGCGGCGACGTAGATGAGCGAGTTTGCCACAATCTGAAGCAATCGATTGGTTGCAGTTGTTCCCACTCCCATGCCTTCGATTTTTGAATTTTTCACAAGTTCGGTGTTGAATTCGCGTAGTGGGGTATTTTTCGGAATGTAATAATCAGGAATTCCTACCGCTGCTTGCACGGGGAGTGTGAGCGCGAGAGAAATTTCGAGAATGAGTATGAATGAGAGGAGAAATTTTTTCATATCAAAATGGGTTGATGCGGCTGATGCCTGTTACGATAGCGTATGATGCAGCCAAAATGACGACACCGATGAGGAGGTACATGACGATGCTTTTGACTTTGGTGATGGATCCTTCTTCTCCTTGTCCCACGACGAGAAAGACTCCAGCGACCACAAGTCCGACGAATATTCCTATCGTAGCAACTCCGAGAATGAGTTTGGCGATGCCGCCAAAGATGTCAGAAAAAGTTTTTTCTTTTCCTGATGTTTCAAGTTTTTTCACGAGGTTTTTGTTTTTTTCTTGCTGTTTGTCGGTGTAGAGATTTTCACGTTTGAAGAGTAGATCGATTCCTTCGTTGGGTTTTAATTCCTCGGTCTTTTCTTCTCCGATCAAAGAAAGTCCTTCAGTTCCTGTTTTTCCTTCACCCATGAGTGAATATCCACTTTGTGCCAACGCGAATTGTGGAATCAAAATCACGCCGAGAATGAGACTGACAAATATTTTTTTCATAAAATTTTTATACTGGTGACGATTGAGACGATGGCGTAGGAGAAGATAGAAATGAGGAGTCCGATGAGTGACCATTGTGCGATCGTTTTTGCTTTGGTGATGGTGCCTTCTTCGCCGTAGGCCATGATGTAGAGCACGCCGCTGACGAGGAGTCCAAAGAATGCGAGGATGCCGGCGAAGGTGATGAATATTTTGGTGAAATGAGGAGCGATGACGTTTGGTAAATAATTTTTTGCATTTTGTTTGTCTGCGTCGGTTGCGAAATTGAATTCTTGTCCTGGGAGTGTGGTAGGTTTTGCAATTTGGTACTGCGCTCCCGCGATCAGTGGAAGTGCAAGTGTGAATGCTAGGACAAGAGTGAGGATTTTATTTTTCATAATTGGAAGAAGTCAGGATTAATCGCGTTGAGAATCAGCGCTGACATGAAGAGAATAGCAATGCCTGCGAGTGCCTGATAGATGCGTTTTTTTGCTTCATCCATGGCGCCCTGATCGTCCTGTGCGGTGATGATGAGGATCGAATTGAGAATGATGATGAAGACGGCGATCACGCCGACGATGCCTGCTGCCCAACGATAGATGAAGCCAACGTACGTAGAGAGGAGTCCTGCACCGCCACTCTTGAGTGGTGTCATGATGAACGTCACATCTTCACAGATAACACGATCGTTGTTGCTGTTTTTTGGTTTTGGTGTGCATTTTCCTTGAGGGACGTATTTTGTTTTTGATTTGATGCTTGGTGGTAGTTTGTCTGTTGAGCAACTTGATACCTGAATCATGCGCTGACATGAGCGAATTTGGCTTTCTCCTGCCTTGTATTCGTTTACTTGTTCGCTCGTTTCCATTTGTTCTTCGAGGACGATGTACTGGAATTTTTCTCGTTCTTCCGGCTCGAGACATGGTTTGGCTCCGTCGATGACGGTGAATTCGCATTTGGTCGGTGTTGGTGTTGAGGGCGCATCTTTTCCACCTGGCACGATACTTTCGTCTGGCATTGTAAATCCTTGTGGTGTCTCATCCGCCATTGCCAATTGTGGAATCAAGATTACCCCGAGAATGATTGCTGCGAATATTTTTTTCATATATTTATTGTATGAAGAGACCCTGGATGAAGGTGACGATCATGTACGATCCGAATGCCACCGCGATGCCGATTATTGAGTAGAGCATCATGTCTTTTGCTTTGTTGACTTGTGTTTCTTCGCCGGTGGTGACGATCATCCAGACGCCGGAAAGGATGAGGACGAAGAATGCGACGGAGCCGATAATTTTTGTGAGAAATTCTATAGCGGTGAGGATGAACGCCGTGATGGGGGAGACGGGGTTGCCGTTGGCGTCTTTGCGGTTGAAGAAGCTGGTGCCTTGCGAGATGTTTCCGTCACTTGTTTTTTGTGTAATTCTGAGAGCGTTGAGGTCGAATTTTTCTGAGGCGCCGCTTGGCGATTCTGTTGGTTTTGTGTCTGTCTTATCTGTTGTTGTATCTGGTGGCGTTTCTTCTGTTTTTGTCTCACTTGGTTTGGGATTTGCTGGAGCTTCTGCTGCAGGTTTTGTTGCGGTTTTTGCCTTTCCCCCACCTTTGTCATCATCGCCCGCCATTGCTAATTGTGGAATGATGATAAGTCCGAGAATGAGTGTTGCGAATATTTTTTTCATAATTTTTGTGTCAGTTTTTAGGCTTCGAATTCTGGAGGGATGTTGGACATGGCGTCTTCTTCGGTAATGAGATCGGCTTGCAACAGATCCATGAGCGCTTTTTTCATTGTTTGCATGCCTTCTCGTGTGCCGGTTTCTATGGCGGAATTGATTTGGAATATTTTTTCTTTGCGAATCATGTTGGCGATGGCGTTGTTCGCGAACATGATTTCGTAGGCTGGGATGCGACCTTTTTTGTCTTTGGTTTTGATGAGTGTTTGCCAGACGACACTGCGGAGCGTTTCCGAGAGTTGCATGCGAATCTGATTTTGTTGGTTCGTTGGGAAGACGTCGATGATGCGGCTGACGGCTTTTGCGGCGCCACTGGTGTGCAGTGTTCCGAAGACGAGATGTCCTGTTTCTGCTGCGGTGATGGCGAGCTGGATGGTTTCGAGGTCACGCATTTCTCCGACCATGATGACGTCGGGATTTTCGCGAAGTGCTCCGCGAAGTGCTGTTTCGAAACTTTTGGTGTGATTCCCTGTTTCTCTTTGCTCGACGATCGATTTTTTATTTTCGTGGATGAATTCGATCGGGTCTTCGACAGTGATGATGTGTTTGGCTTCTTTGTCGTTGATTTCGTTGATGAGTGCGGCCATGGTGGTGGATTTTCCTGATCCTGTAGGGCCGGTGACGATGACGAGACCGTTTTTGTAGCCGATACAATTTTTCAAAGTTTGCGGAAGTCCGAGTTCGTCGAAACTGTAGACGGTTTCTGGAATGAGTCGGAAGACGGCTCCGACGCCTTTTCTTTGGACGAAGAGATTGACGCGGAAGCGAGCGATTCCTTCCACTTCCAGAGAGAAATCGAGATCGAGATTTTTTTCGAAAATTGTTTTTTGAATGGGGTTGAGAATTTCCAGGAGGAATTCTTCTGCCATTTGCTTGGTGAAAGGTGTGTGTTCCTGAATCACGACGATATCACCGTTGATGCGGAGTGCTGGTTTACTTCCGCTCGTGATGAAGATGTCGGAAGCTTTGTATTGGACGGCCGTTCGGAAGATTTTGTCGAGCTTTCGCGCTGGCATTTGTTTTTGTTTTAAATCTTGTTATTATAGCACGAAATAGCTTTGGGTGCAAGCTTGCCGCTCTTCAAAAAGGCTGGGAGAGTGATTTTTGCGAAAAAGTGCTCCGGGCGCGACCCAAAGGAGGGTGTTTTGGCTAAAAATTGAATTGCAAGCAATTCAATTTTCTTCACGCCAAAAACCCTCTCTTTGGGGTCCCGCGTCCTCGCAGTTTTTTCGCAAAAATCACTCTCCCAGCCTTTTTGAAGAGAACCACCTTCTGTTTTTTGAAGCTGAAATTCTTGTTTTTATCTCCTCTTTACCTTGTCTGAATTTGGGTCGGCTACGGTGGTGGATTGGCTTGTTGTTGCTGTCGGTGCTGGTGTGGAATTGCCGAAAACGGTTGAGTAGATGTAGAAAACTGCCACAAGGATGACAAGTGTTGAGCCAACCAGGATGGCTATTTTTTTTATTTTTTCTTTTTGTTCTGGTGGCATGGTGTTGATGGCTGATGTAGCTGTTGCCACGGCACTGAGCATTGGATTTGGTTTTGGTGTGGTTGCTGATGGTGTTGCCGGAGCTGGAGTTGGTGCTGGGACTGGGGTGATCGCTGGTTTTTGGCTTGGGGGGGTGATTGCAGGGGGTGGCGTTACTTTTGGTGCCGCTGGAGCTGGAGCTGGAGTTGGTGTTGGAGCAGCAACAGGTGCTACGGGAAGAATCACCGGTTTTACTACTGGTGCTGTCGGTGTTGGAACTGGCGCGACTGGAGTTACCGGTGCGACTGGAACGATTGGTGCGACTGGAGCGACCGAAGCAGCAGGGATAGGCGTTGTTGTGACTGCTGGTTTGGTTGTCACTACTGGCGCTGGTGTTTTTTCTAAATCTTCCAGCATTTTTTTTGCCTCTGCGTTGGTGCTTTCGTGTTCCAAAATTTCTTTGAGACCTTGTTTTGCTTTTTCTTTTTCTCCGATTGTTATCCAGTTTTGAATCTGGACGAGAGCTTCTTGGACGGTTGTTTTTTGTGGATCTGCCATAATGAGTGAGGTGAGAAAATTATGCGAAAATTATGTTTCTTTTGGGAGGACATTTTCTATGCAAGCCCATTCACTTTCTCCTTTTGCTGGGACGATTATTGTCACTCTGTCGCCAAATTCTGCGTGGAAGTATGTGACCGATGCGAGGAGGACTTTGTAGGCTTTTTCTTTCACGATGACCTGATATTGTCCGTCGTTGTTCGTGAGAATTCCTACGAGATGAATTCTTTCGACGGGGCCTATTTGTTTGTAGAGAAAAGTTCCGTCATCTTTGATAGTGAGCTTCAGAACATCGCCAGGAACGAGTTTTGATTTGCTCGCGTAGTTGGCTGGCACGGGATAGACTCTCTTGTCTGGGCCCATCATGCCCTGTCCGTCGAAAATGCCTTCTATGACGCTTGGATCGGAGCCGCCGGTGAGTTCTTTTGCTTTTTTGATAAATTCTCCGCGATCTACTTTTGCGGTTTCGACGCTCACTCCCATGTCGACGAGAACCTGTTTTGCTGATCTCAAAGAGGCCTCTGCGTTTTCGAGCATCTGTTTCAGGAGGACGAGTTTTGAAGCATCTTGCGACATATGTGTATTTGTTTAGGGGTTTGTTCTAGTATAGCAGACTTTTTCTCTTTTTTAAAGGTTTTCTTGAGTTGTTTTCTTCTTTTTCTGCATCAGGAGATTGATTCCGGCGCGGCGGATGATGCTGACATTGGAAAATATGCGGAACGTGAGGACAACTGTTGCCGCGAGATAGAGATCGAGACCCATTTTGTCACCGAGATAGGTGATGACGAGCGCAAGGATGATGTTGAAAAAAAGTCCAGTGATGAAGATGATGACGTTGTATTGGTCTTTTGTAATTTCGGCTCTGATAGCGCCAAAAAGTGCGTCGAGAATTCCGAGGAGTACGACGGCGGTGTATTTCGTATATTCGGCTGGGATGGTGTAATCCACTCCAAGCCCGACAATGATTCCTGCGAGAATTCCGAGGAGAGCCCAAATCATAGGATTTAGGATTGAGGATGTAGGATGTAGGACATGGCTTCATAGTACATCCTATTTTCCTCTCTTGAAAATGATTTTTTCTCCGTTGATGCCGCTGATGCGCAGATCGATGTATTCGAGATTTTCGTGGTAAATATCCAGCTTTGGAAGCGCTTTTTTGAGTTTTGCAAATTGCTGTTCGAAAGGAATTTCGGTGTCGAGCCAAATCAGGAAGAGTCTTTCGGTGCGCAAATGAATTTCGCGTGCACGCACGAGATATTGTGCTTCTGTGATTTTCATTCCAAATTTTTCTTCAAAAAACTTCATCGTGTCCACGATGTAGCTGATCTTTTCTTTTGGTATGAGTGGACCTTTTTCTGGAAATTCTCCTTCGGCAAAAATTCTGATCGTTGGGAGACTCGCATCTCCTTTGCCTTCTTGTACGACTGATCCGATGGCGTTGACGACTACTTTTCTGTTTTCCTGATCAGTAATCCATTCGATGCTGGCTTTTTCCGGAAATTTTGTAAATTGAATTTCTATCATTCTCGGAAATTTTGTGGACGCTTTTATGGATTCGAAATCTGGGAAATCGCTTTTTATTTTTTCTACAGTTTTTTTGAGATCGACAGAAAAGATATTTTTTCCGAGAAATGGTTTGAAATAATTTTTTAGTTCTTCTTTTTTGGTTTGTAAGCTTTGATACTTGATTTCGATGTTTGAGATATTGAAATATCCGGAAAAATAAAAAAAATAGGCTGCTCCTGCGACAATAATTATTCCGCATGTTTTTATGAAAAATGCCTTGATGGAGGCTTTTTTCTCAGGGTTGATATTTCTGAAATTTTTTCTCGATCCTACGACTGGCCTTCGGTAACTACGAGAGAGTGAAGAAAAGTTTTGGCTGTTTCTGGAGGAGGTTTTGCGTTTTGAAAAAAACATGCTCGGGCATTATAAAGAACCCCGGAGGAATCTCCAAGGTTCTTTGATTTTTTGTGAAATATGCCAATTACAGAGCTTTTTCTGCTGCTGCAACTTTCTCAGCGACCATATCCCAAAGCTTCGCTTTTCGGACGCGTGCGCGTGCTTTTGCAGCTTTGAGAGCAGTGCTTTTGTGTGGTCTCATCCTTGGGAGGAGCTTGACCCCGTGTTGTTTACTGGCGTGACAGTTACTCATAAAGTAGCGAGATTGTAGCGAGTTGCGATGCTTTTTGTCAAATTGAAAAATGGTTTTTCAAAAGGGGAGAGTGAAAGATTTTCCGAAAAAGTGCTCCGGGCGCGACCCAAAGGAGGGTGTTTTGGCTAAAAATGGAATTGCAAGCAATTCCATTTTCTTTACGCCAAAAACCCTCTCTTTGGGGTCCCGCGTCCTCGCAATTTTTTCGGAAAATCTTTCACTCTCCCCTTTTGAAACTTTTTTAAATTGCAAAAGCAACTTTATTCAATGGATCTTTCGTTTTGTAGTTTTTTACGTCCTTCTTGGTGCCGTGAGACTTCCTGCATCCAGAATTTCTCTGAGTTTTTCTTTCGGTAAAACTTTTTTTTCTTCGCAGAGTTTTTCGATTGGTATTTTCCTTTTTAAGGCTTCTTTCATGAGTTCGGCGGTTTTGGCGTAGCCGAGGTGGGGGCTGAGGGCGGTGATGACGCAGTTGCTTTTTTCCAGAAGTTCCTGGCATCTTTCCTTGTTTGGTTGGATTTCTTCGATGCAGAAAACTTGGAACATGTGCATGCCGCTGGTGAGAATTTCTGTGGATTCTGTCAGGTTTTTGAGGATGAGTGGAGTCATGACGTTGAGTTCTAATTGGCCTTTTTGGCAGGCGAGTGCTACGGCGGTGTCGTTTCCGATGACTTGGTAGGCGATCATCTGGAGACATTCGGGGACGGACGGATTGATTTTTCCTGGCATGATGGAGGAGCCGGGTTCAACATCGGGGAGAAAAATTTCGTTGAGGACGGACATTCCTAGGAGCTTGAGGTCTTCGGCGATGCGCTGGAGTGTTGTTGCGAGCATTCTGTAGCTGCTGCTAAGTTTCAGAAATGCGTTCATGTTGCTCGTGGTTTCGAATAGGTTTTTGGTTGGTGTGAGTTTGAGTTTTGTGAGTTTTCCTAGATTTTTGACAATTTTTTTCTGGAATTCTGGGTGCGTGTTGATGCCTGTTCCTAGCGCTGTTCCGCCGATACCGAGTTCCTGGAGGTTTTTCATGGCACTCTCGATTTCTTTGAGATCTTTTGTGATTGCTGTTTTGAATGACGCGAATTCTTGGCCGAGCGTGACGGGTACCGCGTCTTGTAAATGGGTGCGTCCGGTTTTCAGGATTTTTTTGAATTCTTTGGATTTTTTCTGGAGTGCGCTGGTGAGATTTTTTCCGGATTTTATGAGTGATGGTGCGAGCAGGAGCATCGTGAGTCGGATTGCGGTGGGGATTACGTCGTTGCTCGATTGCGACATGTTCACATGGTTGTTGGGATGGACAAATTCGTATGTGCCTTTCTTTCCGCCGAGGATTTCGTTGGCTCGATTGGCGAGGATTTCGTTGGTGTTCATGTGGAACGGTGTGCCGGCGCCCGCCTGGAAAATGTCGAGTTGGAAGTCCTCATTAAATGCGCCTTCTATGAGTTCGTCGGCGGCTTTTTGGATTGCTTTTGATTTTTTGGAATCGAGGACTTGGAGCCCTTCGTTTGTTATGGCGGCTGCTTTTTTGATGAGGGCGAGCGATTTTTTGAAAGCTGCGGGAGCTTTGATATTACTGATGTGGAAGTTTTCGAGCGCGCGTGTCGTGAAAGAGCCATAATACACGTTGAAAGGGACTTTTACTTCTCCGATGGAGTCCTTTTCGATACGGAATTTTCGCGAGGAAAGACTTGCTTTTTCCATATACTTTGTATACCCTTTGCCCTGCTTTTATGTCAAAAGTTTGTGTCATTACCGGCAAGCGCCCAGGAGTTGGTCACAAAGTGAGCCACTCAAATCGCAAGACGAATCGCCGTTTCGAGCCAAATTTGGTCAAGAAACGCATCTGGGATGCAGAAGAAAAGAAGTTTGTACGCATTCGTGTGTCTGTGCGAGGGCTGAAGACTCTTCGCAAAAGAATGAAATAAAACTTCTCAGGAAACACGGATTACCGAGTTTTTCTTATTTCTTCTCTCACCTCACTCACATGGTTTCTCATTCTTCGAATCCTTGGAAAACTGCAACTTTTGTATTAGCTGGTGTTTTTCTCGGTGTTCTCATTGCTCTTCCTCTCAGTCAAAATGTGGATTTGTCTTTCTTGAAACCTGATCCTCAGAAGAAAGCTCACAAAGAATTTGTGAAGAAGAATGAAGCGGATTGGAAATTTTATGATGCGAATACGACGAAGACGGAGGATGGTTTCTATATGCTCGGCAAAAAAGATGCTCCTCTCCAGTTGGTGGAATATACTGATTACCAATGTCCTTATTGTAAATCTTTTTTCTCTGAGACATTTGGACAGATCAGGGATACGTATGTAAAAACGAATCAGTTGAATGTGACGATTCGTGATTTACCGCTTTCTTTCCATCCGAATGCTATTCCTGCTGCGCTTGCGGCTCAGTGCGCTGGCGAACAGAATAAGTATTTTCAAATGCATGACCTGCTTTTTGATTTTTATGATGATTGGGCTGACCAACGTGATCCGTCGATCGCTTTCAACAAATTTGCTGATGCTTTGGATTTGAAAGAGAAAGATTTTGAGACCTGCTATCAGACGAAGAAATATGCTAGCCATATTCAAAAGTCTCTTCAGATTGCTGAAAAAGATGGCGCTCGTGGTACTCCATTTTTCTTGATCAATGGAACACCTTTCCCTGGCGGTGCGCTTCCTTTCCAATATTTTCAGCAGGGTTTTCAGGCAGTTCTTTCGGCAAATGCTGCTCAGAAGCCTTCTGCTGATGTGAAAGTTCCTGCAAAGAAATAACTTTTGTGCATGGTTTTAATGGAATCATTTGGTGTTCCGCTCGGTACTCCTGCATATGATTTTTCTCTGCAGGATGTGTCGGGGCGCACATTTAATCTTTCTGATTTTTCTCAGGCTCGTGTGCTTGTGTTGGTTTTTATGTGTAATCATTGTCCATATGTGAAAGCGTGTGTGGATCGGCTAGTGGCTTTGCAGAGGGATTTTCTCAATCGTGATGTGCAGTTTGTGGGTATCAATTCGAATGACGCAACGGATTATCCCGAAGACTCTTTTGAAGCGATGCAGGAATTTGCAAAAGAACATCAGATGAATTTTCCGTATCTGCATGACGATCGTCAGCGCGTGGCACGAATGTATCGAGCGATGTGTACGCCGGATATTTTTGTTTATAGTACTGACAGGAAACTCCAATATCATGGTCGGATTGACGATAATTGGAAAGATCCTACTCGCGTGAAGCGTGAGGATTTGCGTGGTGCGATTGAATCGATGCTTTCGGGTGAGCGTCTTACTACTGTGCAATATCCGTCTATGGGATGCAGTATCAAGTGGAAAAATTGAGTTGTTGAGATTTGGCGGGTCTTGGTATATTGACCCCCTTACTCACTATTCTTTTATTTTTTTGCATGGGAGCTCTCTCTGTCCGTGAATCTTATGATCTCCTGGAAGCAGTTCTTGATGGGACTGCTCGTCGTCCGGCCCTTTCGAATCATATGTTGGTGAATGGCAAGGTTCGTGAATTGCATGGTACTCATCACCCTCTGGTTTCTCCTGTGCCACAGTTGGAATCTGGCAAACTTCCTGAACAAGAAGGTCTTCCTGTGATTGCTGATATCGTGCATGCGACGGGTGATAATGCTCGACAATGTGTGAGAGCTGCTGATGAAGCTTTTCGAAATCGTGAATGGGCTGATGCTTCGTGGGGTGAGCGTGCAGCGTGCTTGGCAGATTTTCGTGATCAAATGGCTGTCAAACGCGAACTTTTGGTACGGCTTTTGATGTTAGAAATTGCGAAGACGAGAAAAGATGCTGAAGCGGAGGTGGATCGAACACTGGAGTATATTGATCTCACTGTTGGTGTCATGCATGAACAGGCAGGGAAAGAGCAGATTTTGTATGAAAGAACTCCTGGCAAACTTTATGAAAGGCGTTCTGTAAGACCCAAAGGTGTGACGGTGGTTTTGGCTCCTTCGAATTATCCTTTGAACGAAACTTTCACGACTCTTATTTCTGCCCTTGCCGTGGGCAATACGGTCGTTGCAAAGGCTGCGAAACAGGGGGTTTTGACATTGATGGCCCTTCTTCCGGATTTTGCAGAGTGTTTTCCTCCTGGTGTCGTCAACGTTTTTTCTGGCGATCACGATACGGTGGAAGCGATGGCTCAGACAGGCGATATTGCTATTTTTTCTTTCTTCGGTGCCACGAATTCTGGGAATAAGATTCGTAGAAAATTTGCCGTTGAAGGTCCTACTCAGATGGAATTGGCTATGGGGGCAAAAAATATTTTGTATGTGCGTGCAGATGCTGATATTGCCCTCGCTGTGAAAGTTGCTGTTGATGGTGCTTTTTCTTATAACGGTCAGCGTTGTACTGCGGTGAAACACGTGATTGTTCATGCTGCTGTGGCTGAAGAGTTTCAGAAACAGTATGTCCTTGCTGTTGATGCGCTCAAATCTGGTCGTCCGGAGGAGCCTGGAGTGCGCGTGACACCACTTTTGAATCCTCAAGCAGTTCAGCATCAGCAGAATTTTGTACGGGATGCTGTTTCGCAAGGTGCTTCTGTTGCGAATAATCCGCAATTACGTCCTGACCTTGGTCTTGCGTATTATCCTCCGACAGTTCTGACGGGTGTGACGAGAGATATGAATATTTATCATGAAGAGCAATTTGGAACAGTGATTCCTGTGACGGTTGTTCAGGATGATGCCGAAGCGATTGAGGTGTATGCGGAATCTCAATTTGGTCAGCAGGCTTCGATTGTGACGCAGGCGAATCCTCTGGATGTGGACTTTTCTCGACTGACCCGAAGTATTGGTGCGTATGTCCAACAGGTTTTGATCAATATGCCTCCAGCTCGTGGTCCCGAAGGGAAGCCTTTTGGTGCGGCTCATCCAAATTCTGCTGTTGGACAAAATCAGGATTTTAGATCAAATCTTCCCCATGTTTTTGGTCGCGAGCACTTTGAAGAAATCCCTGTAGCTTCTTTGACTCCAGAGCAACGAGCGAGTGCAGTCGCTTTGTAAATTATTTCTTCCTTTTGATGATCCAAATTCCTCCGAGACTTATCGCAATCACGATAATCGAAAGTATCTGTCCGAGTGTTGCGCCGTTCCAGAGATAGCCGATTTGTGCGTCTGGTTCGCGGAAGAATTCCGCGATGAAACGGAAGATGGAATATAGAATCAGGAAGAGCCAACTGAGGATTCCTGGAGTTTTGATTTTGTTGCGGAGTGCGTAGATGATCACGAAGACGACAACTCCTTCGAGCGCGAATTGAATGAGTTGTGAAGGATATCTACAGTGTGCTGGATCGGTCGGGAAAACCATGCAGAATTTGGAATTGGTGACGCGGCCGTAGAGTTCGGCGTTGATGAAATTTCCGAGACGCACGAGTGCCACTCCGAGTGGAACTATTGGAATCACGAGATCGGCAACTTTGTAGAGTGAGATTTTTTTGACTTTTGCGAAGATGGAGAGCGCAATGACGACGCCGAGAATGCCGCCGTGCATGGACATTCCGCCCTGCCAAACTTTCACGATATTGGCTGGGTGTGCGATGTAGATAGGGAGATCGTAGAAGAGAATGTAGCCGATCCTGCCTCCGAGAACGACACCTAGAAGCATCGTGAGTACGAGATCAGGTACGAAGTTTTTGCTCACTTCCCATTTCTTTTCTCGAAGAAATTTTTGTACGAGAAAGTATCCGATTGTGAAGGTCAGGGGGTACATAATGCCGTACCATCGAACATCGATAGGTCCGAGGGAGAAGGCGATGGGGCTGATGTTGGGGAAGGGAAGCATAGATTTAGAGAATGATGTTCATAAACATTCCGCCGAATGTGAAAAGGAAAAACCATGCGAGGAAATTGATGCTCATCAGGTCTCGTGGAGTTTTGACATACATGATCCACATGAGTCCACTTGGTACCATGGCGCACATCCAGACGAGGAGTCCCATGATGAATCCGTGGATCCACTCTGTTCCAGGAATGAGTGTTTTGGTGAATTTCAGAAGAATCGCGAGGAAAATTCCGGAGATGAAGATGAGTACATTGCCGCTGATCATCGCGTGATTTTTCGAAAAATCTTTTGGGATGAGATTTTTGTCGTGCTCGAATATGGCGATGAGTCTTTTTTTGCAGAACACTTCGTATACAAGAAAATTGGCGACGAATCCTGTGGCCATGTATGCGAGGACTGCGAGAATGAGAGAGGTGATGTTGAACATGGAGAGGATTGAGGATTTAGGATGTAGGATTGAGGAGGGGGTCTTCTTCGTTTGCTTGTTGGAAACCTTTTGCTCGTAGTATACATGATGGGCATTTTTTGCAGGGAGGATTTTTTCCTTTGTAGCATGTGTGGGTGAGTGCGAGGAGATCGAGGTGACCGAGTTTTTTGATGAGTTCCACGGTTTTGGCTTTTGTCAGAAACATGAGCGGTGTGTGGATTTTGAATTGATAATCCATGCCGTACGACAAAGTTTTCTCGAGCGATTTCATCGTGTTTTCACGGCAATCGGGATAGCCGCTGTAGTCGGTTTCGCAGACACCCGTGACGAGATCGTGGATGCCGCGATCGTAGGCATACGCGGCGGCGAGTGTGAGGAAGAAAATATTGCGACCAGGAACAAATGTTGATGGCAACGCTTTTTTTGGCGTTGTCATTTTCAGATCGTGAGTCAGCGCGTTTTTCCCCAGATGTTTGAAAACGTCAGTTTTCAGAACCGTATTTTTGATGTCGAGTTTTTTGCAAATTTTTCTTGCAGAGGCAAGTTCGGTTTTGTGGCGTTGACCGTAGTCGAAAGAAATCGTTTCGATGTTCTCGCGACCGAATTTTTTCATCGCCCATGCGAGACATGTTGTTGAATCTTGGCCGCCGGAGTGGAGGATGAGGGCTTTGGGCATTATGAGTATTGTACGCGAAATTTTCGGGAGCGCCCAATTCCAATAGGTGGAGCAATTTTTAGCTTTATTTTCTGTCCCGGGGCGGAATTCAGCTCCACAGTCCAGCTTCACAGTTGACCGATGAGTCGAAACGTATTACAATCACACTCTGATCTATGAGCCATATTCAATTTCACACTGAAGATCGAAAGAATCCCTTGGAGCTTACTCCTCATGAAAATGCTCTCTATACGCGTGTTCACAATAAATCGTTAAGAGATTTTGTTATTAATAAATTTCGTGAAATTGATTTTGGTAAAATTGTGAGACAGTGGTTTTTGACAAATAAAGGTTTGGATGTTGGTGTTGTGGAGTTTATGGTAGTTGGAAGCGATGGGCGTGAAGAGAAGGGTCCTGCATCTCCTCTCGAGGGAGTTATAATGATTCATTCTCCTTCTGGAGTCCAGATGTCTTTAGACCTTTTTGATCTTATTGCACTTGTAAATCATGATCTTGGCGATCTGGACATACTGGATCCTTCAACTGAAGTAAAAAATACTGCTGGAGGAAATTTGATTGCTTATAGATCCAAACCAGGGGTTTATTTCCCTTCTCGCGTTATTGATGGACTTCCAGTGGTTGAATCCGGAGAAGGTCTCATAAGAAAGGCAAAAATGGCTACTGCTCAGGAGATTGTTCGGTTTCAAAAAGATATAATTCGCAAGAAAAAAGACCGTTTTTCTGTTCATCAGAGAGTGACAAGAACTGGAAAAAGTCGAAGTCATGGAGAAGATATTGTTCATTTTGATTTGGATGCGGGAAAAGCTTTTCTGGATCGTGGGAAGTATGTCAATGGTTTCAAATATGGTCCGCTCCGTTTCGTTCAGACCTGGGTAATGATGCAAGTTGTTGGTGCCGTGTCGCGTTCGTCAGATCCGGAAGCGTTTATTCTTGAACTTCCTTCGAATACGGCTGACAAATTGAATTTTCTCCATGGCGGGAAATTTATTGATTTCTCTTCGGGACAGGTGAGTGATTTGATTTCTCTCTATCATTATTTTTTGTGGCTCTATCATCAGTCTGAGCACGCCTTCAAATATGAGGATCGTGGTGAAATAGATTTCGATATTTCTGAAGTTCGGTCTTCTTTGGATGCTCTTTTGAGAGTTGTTGGCTCTTTGTCGAAATAAAATGTACTTTTCAGTTATCTCACATTTCTGAGAATATGCAGTCGTGTTGAGTGGTGAAACTTTTTTTTCTTGGCAAGTGGGATGAGCCATTTTTCTCGCTCTAGAATTTTTTTTGTGGTAGTTCCTTCTGGCATGAGATAAATTTTTTTGCGTGTGAGTTTTTCTTTTGCGGCGAAATTTTCGACTTCTGTGATGTCTGATGGAGTCTGTATGACGAATTTATAAATACAGTTTTTGACTTTCAAATTGAGCTTGTACCAGCTGTTTTTGCTGTTTGTGAGTTTTGGAGAAATGTTGAATTGATCGACGGTTTTTTCTCCGAGGATGCTCGGGATGGTGCCGTTGGTTTCTACTTCGATGAAGGCTCCGCGAAAATTTCTGCGAATTTCGGCGATGAAAGGTTGGTGCAGCATCGGTTCGCCGCCAGTGATGACGAAGTGACGGATCTTGGATTTCTTGATCTGTTTGAGTACTTTTTCGACTGGCCAATCGGTGTATGTCTCGAATCCTTTTTTCCAGGTGTACGGCGTGTCACACCAGGAACACGCAAGATTACATTTTCCTGTACGAATAAAAAGCGCTGGTGTTCCAGCGTATGAGCCTTCGCCCTGGATGCTTTCGAAGATTTCCGCGATGGGGATTATTTTTTCCATTTCGGGTTTTCGTAGCGCGTATCGACCGATGTCACAATGCCACCGCGATTATTGAAAGCACCGTGGATTTCCAGCCTGCGTGGAGCGACCCACTGCACGAAATCATCGCGCAATTTATTGACGACATGTTCGTGAAAAATCCCGAGATTGCGATAGGCGAGGATGTATTCTTTGAATGATTTCAACTCCATGCAGCGCTTGTCCGGAACGTATCGAATGGTAATGGTGGCAAAATCTGGAAGTCCTGTTTTTGGGCAGATGCAGGTGAATTCACTGATGACGGATTCGATAACATAATTCCAATCTGGATATTCGTTCGTCCAGGTTTCGATTTCTGGCAGCTTCAGACCGCGAATATGGTCTTGGCGATCGTCGTACGTGCTCGTTTTTTTCATATGTTTGTGAGAATAGTGCAATTTTAGCTCATCGCTGCGAACGGCAGGAAGAGAATCATGAGGATTCCAAAGCTGATGAGGAGCAGGAGGTGTTTTTTCATGGGCTTATTGTAGCAATACATTTGATTTTTGCTACTCTATTTGAGAAACTTTTTTCTCGATATATCTCTATTTCATATCTTATGAGTTCTCTTGATGCGGTAGATTCGTTTGCTGGCAAGCCGATTCATACCATTGTGCTCCCTTTGAATGTTTTGTTGGCTCGTCACCCTGACTTGGCAAGTGTTGGGCTCCCTGTTGAGACTCGTCCTGCCGATGCTTCTTTGCTGAAACAAGGTTTTCTTTTTCGTGACAGGGATAGTCTTTCTATCAGAGATGGAAATTCTTCCAGAGTTGTAACTCCCTCGATTGGACCTCTCCCTTCCTCCCGCGATGCCTGGTATTTAACTGCGGCTGCTATTACTACTATTCAGGCATCTATTTTTGATGAAGCCCAAAGAGCTCTCGCAACTCCAGAATCTGTACCAAAATCTCTTCCGCCTTTTCGTTCTGTGGACCATGCTCAAGAACGTTTGGTTTTTTGGCTTGGTACAGCTCTCGATGTTCATCGTCTTCCTCTTTCTGTTTTGGGTGGCAAAGGCGTCCATGTTCCTTTATCTTCGCGCGACACTGCTGCTCAAATTGCCCGATTTGCTGGAGAAAAGGGTATATTGAGAAAATATGTTTACCGTCCTTCCAATACACGACCTTCTGTGAATGTTGAGGGTGCGGTTGGTTCTGATATTATTCCGCTTCTTACCAGTCTTTTTGAAAAAAATACCTGTTTGACTCTCTCTCTTTGTTCTCTTGAAAAAAATGATCGTTCTGGAAAACCTTTGCGTGGATTTTTTCTCGTCGATTTTGAAGATGTAAAACCTGGTCTTTTAGTGGTAAACAATTCCGGGTTTTCCGACTTTTTTGTAGCCCGATAATTATGATCTCTCAGACTCTCGCCCATGAACGGTCTCATATATTCTCCCTCGTCCGTCGTTTTTTCACAGACCAGAGATTTCTCGAGGTCGACACGCCGTCGCTCGTGCGACTTCCCGGGATGGAACCGTATCTCGATGTTTTCAAAACGCGATTTGAGCCGATGAGTGGAGAGGGGAGTGATTTGTATCTCATCACTTCGCCTGAATATGCGCTGAAGCGTCTGCTCGCGGATGGGTATGAGAAAATTTTTCAGATCACGAAATGTTTCCGGAACAAAGAAACTGGCGGACCGCTCCATAATCCGGAATTTACGATGATTGAATGGTATCGCACGCAGGCGAATTATCTCGATATTATTCGAGATACGACTGAGCTGCTGCAGTTTCTCGTTCGAGAACTTTTCGGCGGAACGACATTTGTGTATCAGGGGCGCGAGATTGATGTGTCGAGGGTTGAGATCATCACGATGCAGAAACTTTTTGAAAAATATACGGGGATTTCGAAAGAGATTTTCGAAGATGAACAATTATTCCGCAATTTTTTTGGTGAAAAATATCGTGCGCATCATGCGTTTGATGATCTCTTTTTTCTCGCTTTTTTGAATCAAATCGAGCCGCATTTGGGGTTTCCGCATCCGGTGATGATTACGGAATATCCCGCTTCCATGGCCGCTTTGGCGCGCCTCTGCCCGGGCAATTCGAAATATGCGGAGCGCACCGAGCTCTACATCGCCGGCATGGAATTTGCGAACGGATTTTCTGAGTTGAATGATGCGGTGGAACAGCGACGACGGTTGGAAGAGGAGCGCGAGCATCGCCGAAAATTGGGGAAGTTGGATTATCCTTTGGATGAAAAATTTCTTGCAGCGGTGGGGAAGATGCCGGAGAGTAGTGGGATTGCGCTGGGGGTGGATCGGTTGATCATGCTGCTTTTGGATGCTGGATCGATTCAGGAGGTGGTGTTTTTTCCGTTTGAGGAGCTATGATTTTTTTGCTGCTGCCTTTCTTTTATTTCTTATTTTTTTGGTGATTGCGATTCCATTTAATGCCATTAATACAAGTAGTCCTGTAATGCCTATTATTTGTTTTAGATTTTCCTTTTTGGTTCCTTCTGCCTCTTGCTTCTGTCTTTCCAATCTTTCTTTAAAAGATGGACTATTGAATTCAGCTTTCATTATGTCCATATCTTGATCGCTTATTTTTAATATCTTTTTCCAATGAGGGAATCGATCCAACAATTTTATAGTTTCTTCCATGAGTGTTGCCACTCTTTTTCCTACCAGTATTTTACTCACTACGGAACGTTCTTCTTCCGATGCGTCAATGCGAGAAAGAAGTTTTTTTACAAATTTTTCATCATATTTCTCCTCAGTATCTTTATAAACCTGTTGAAATAAAATATTTTCAGAACCGTATTCTTGCTTTGCGCATTCTTTTAAAAGACTCCACCACCTTCTTCCATTTTTGTATTCTTCACCTCCTGATAAACTTCCCAATTCTTCTGCAGTCGCTTCACACCTCCAGTCATTCGTTTTTTGTCCAATATGAGATATTTCATGTTCCAATACGGCTTTTGCTTCATCTCCGAAAGAGTTGACCATCGTTACTTTTGCAGAATCATTTTCAGTTCTTATCAATCTCTGCGTCATTCCCTCTAGCTTTATCTTTCGAGTAAACCCCTCATCCATCACGATGAAATCTATTCCATCAAATCTTCCATAGGATGCTCCTGAATTACGCTTCTTTTTGCAAAAGAAAACGTTTTTCGGCTCTATTGTTGCTGGTGGCAAGTTTTTTGCGGTTCTTTTTTCATTTACAGTTCTTTTTGCCTCTTCAATTATTCTTATTGCGCCTTGATCCGTTGAATCTATAAAGGTGTAAGAACCCGTGCATTGTATTTCTGCAATATCAAGTAATGTTGTATTGCTCTTTTCCTGAATACCTTCAACCGTGAGTACGTTTTGCAGATTTTCTAAAGTAGTATTTTCTCTAAGCAATGGTGTTATCATCCATCCAATCCCTGCCCAATATCCTCCTGTTATTGCTATTCTTTTTGCCCATTTCAAAGCCGTTTTTGCTGTTGGGGCATCCCAAATTTTTTCAGGTGTTTTCATAAGAATTCATATTAAATTAATTTTTTATTTTGTCAATATCATTGCTGTTTCAAGCTCATTTTGATTAAAAAATTATGATAGAATCCTGCCGTCCTCAATCCTAAATCCTACTTTATGCCCGATTTCAAAAAAGGAATGGCTATCAAACATGAAGGTGAGACGTATGTCATTACGAGCGCGCAGCATGTGAATCCTGGGAAGGGTGCTGCTTTTACTCGTTGCAAGATGAAAAATGTGCGGAGCGATCGGAGCATTGAAGTGACTTTTAAATCTGGGGAAAATGTGGATGAGGCAGATATGCAATTCCGCAAGTGTCAGTATTTGTACAAGGATGCCGAGTCTTTTTATTTCATGGATATGAATAGTTTTGATCAGTTTGCGCTTTCGAAAGAGATGGTGGGGGATCAGTCGAATTATTTGATGGATGGTTCGGAAATTACTGTGGTTTTCGTGGATGACCTTCCGGTGAGTTTGCATTTGCAGACGAAGATGGATTTCAAAGTGATTTCGGCTCCGCCTGGGGAAAAAGGCGATACTGCGAGTGCGGGGACGAAGCCTGTTACGATTGAGACTGGTGCGATTATTGGTGCTCCGCTTTTTATCAAAGAGGGCGACACGATTCGCGTCAATACAGAAACTCACGAATATACGGAGCGTGTTCAGAAATAATTTTTTTGAAAGATTTCTTTTCGTGACTGCTTTTGGTATAGTTTTTTCGTGAACCAAAAAGAATTAGAGGCTCTGAAAATTCCGGCATTTCAGCGTAAGAAAATGCTCACTCGCAAGGCGGGCAAAAAATTGGCGTGGACGGCGCTGGATCGGCAAAAAGAAGCGCTTTCGAGTGAACAGCGAAAGGTGAATAAATATGTTTCTCCGGCTCCTCGCGTCATTTCTTCGCATCAGAAGTCGAATTTTTTTACGAAAAAGAATGCGCTTGTTTCGATCGGTGATTTGGTAGAGACTCAGGATTTCTCGGATCCTTTGGAGTTTGCGCCGCCGGTTTCGCAGTCAAAGACGGTCGTTTCTGAGAGTGTCAAATCATCTTCGCGCTATGAAGCTATCGGTGAAGTGACACACTTTCTCGAGAAAATTCAGGTAGCAATCGTGAAGCTTTCCAGACAACTTCGAGTTTCGAGTTTCGTGGCTTTCGAAGAAGAGAATGGCCTTTTCTTTCAAGAAGTTGTTTCGATGCAGATTGATCGCAAAGATGTAAAGATGGCGAAAAAAGGTGCAGAGATTGGCATGAAAGTTATTCGTCCGCCGAAGGTTGGTGGGAAAATGTATTTGAGTAAGATTTAGAATTTCGAGTTTTTACCATCTTCCACTTCCACCACCTCCTGAAAATCCACCACCTCCGAAACCTCCGAAACCGCCACCTCCACTACTTCCTCCGCCAAATCCACCACCTCCGAAACCTCCGCCCCAGAATCCTCCTCTTCCGGTTCCTCCTGGGCCTTTGGTGCCACCGGAGACACTTTTGTCGATCATGAGACCAATGATTCCACCACCGATGATCGAGGTGATCATGTACCAGAGTCCTATTCCAGCGAAAAATCCTGCGATTCCTGCGATGATAGCGCCAGTGATACCTCCTGCGAGGATTTTTTTGCTCTTCGCCATCCAGCCGGCGCCAAATGTGAGAAGAAGGCATGGAACAATGAAGAGTGCGATCGACATCACGGTTCCAAATGGATCTGGAGTCATGTCCGGATTTGTAGTGCTCAGTGTATTTTTATCGAATTCTCCTTTTGCGATTTGTTTCATGACTGTCAGTCCTGCCTGAATTCCTTCGAAAAATTTTCCTTGTTGGAAGAGTGGTTTGATATGTTGATTGATTATTTGCACTGATTCTCCGTCGGTGAGTGCTCCTTCGAGACCACGCCCTACTTCGATGCGCATCGTGCGATCGTCCATGGCTATCGTGAAGAGAATTCCGTTATCAATTTTTTTCTGGCCGATTTTCCATGCGTCCGTCACGTGGATGCTATATTCTTCAATTGTTTCTGGGGCTGTTGTTTTCACGATCAAGACGGCGATTTCGTTTCCCGTCTCTTTTTGAAATTGCGATAAATCTTGTTCTATCCCTGCTTTCTGATTTTGGTTTAATGTTTGTGTTATATCAGTCACGAATCCCTGCGGCTGCGGATATGGAATTTCGGTTCTTGCGAATGCAAGAAATGGCGATGAGAGTATCATCATCGCCATTATCCCGAGTACTATTTTTTGTTGAATTATTACCTTCATTTATGGCTTGATGGTCATGTCTACAACAGGAGCCTTCTCTGCGCCTGTGGTTGCCTTGAACATTTCTCTTTCCTCAAATCCGAACATTTTTCCGATGAGATTTGATGGGAATGATCGTACTGCCTTGTTTAGATCGCTTACGCTTTCGTTATATCTTTCTCGTGCTACCGTGATACGATTCTCCGTTCCTGCGAGTTCTGCGATCTGTACTTGAACAGTTTCGTTTGATTTGAGTTGTGGATAATTTTCCATTACGACTAGCAGCCTGGAAATCGCCGATTCGAGCTGGTTGGCTGCTGCCACAGATCCTGCACTATTTTTCCCTACAGCGCCTGCATACCGCGTTCGTGCTTCTGCTATATCTCCGAAAATTTTCTGTTCTTGTGCCAGGACGGCTTTTGTTGAACTTACGATGTTTGGAATGAGATCGAAACGTCTCTGATATTGAGCTTCGACTGCTGACCAACTTGTGTCTGCGTTGACGTCGAGTGCTACAAAATTATTATGAGAACTGACTGCCCAGCCGCCGAGGATGATGATAACGCCAAGAGCGATGAGCCAATTGCGAAGAGTTTTGGACATGAAGTTTGGGATTTAGGATGTAGGATTGAGGATGTAGGAAATAAGTTTGCCATCCTTTCCTCTATTCTACTCCGAAAACAAAAAAACCTCCATTTTTTGAGAATGGAGGTTTTTTGAATTTTTTACGAAAAAATTATTTTGCTGCTGGAGCTGTTGAGTCTGTAGCTGGAGCTGTTGTTGTTGCGTCTGTTGTTGCTGGTGTTGCTTCACCGCCCCATGAACATCCAGAAAGAACTGTGAGACCGAGGACAGCTGAAACGAGAAGAGTTTTCTTCATAGAAATGAGAAATTTAGAGAATAAAATAGTTTGGATCGATTATACCCGTTTGTTTTCCTTGTGCAAGGATTTTTAGAGAGAAACTCTAGAGACCATTGCCGTGAGCGCAATAAATGCTTTTGGGATGAGCAAAAAAAGAGTCCCGCCATGTGGCGCGGGACTCTTTTGTGATAATTGATTGTATGATTATGGCATTGGTGCAGGTGCAGGTGCCGGAGTTGGCATTGGTGCAGGTGCAGGTGCCGGAGTTGGCATTGGTGCAGG
>JBBTWG010000031.1:0-37815 GCA_038062935.1 Patescibacteria group bacterium | reverse complement strand
TGGAGCGGGTAACGGGAGTCGAACCCGTGTCTTAACCTTGGGAAGGTCACATAATAGCCGTTATACGATACCCGCCTGTTTTAATTATTTTTTGGCTTCTGTGGTCTCTTCTGTCTCCTCTTTTGGAAGCACGCAACTGGTGCGAACTGCGAGTTCGGTGAGTTCTTGTTCGCCGGTGATCTTCGTCCCATCGGCAAAAATCCAGGTTGGATAGCTTTTCACTCCTTTCTGTGCGCAAAGTGCTGGATTGGCGCTTGGGCCACCTTCGGCGCATTCGACGTATTTCACTTTTTCGAAGCCCTGTTTTCCGAATGGTTTTTTCTGATTTTCGCAATGTGGACACCAGTATGCGCCGTACATGGTGGCGCCTTTGTCGGTGAGACATTGGGCAAATCCGACATATCTGTCGCCGAGAGCGTCGCTACATCCTGCGAGAAGCAGGAGACCTAGGAATGCTGCTGGAATGATTTTCTTTCGTGATGCCATAAAGAAAAAAGTTTTAGGAAAATAAAAAGGATGAGGAATTGTTGTATGACGCAGAAGATGCAAATCGCCTGGAGCACGAAGAGTTCGATGCCGGTGAGATAGAATGAGAAAGCGAGTCCGAATGCAGCGAAGAGTGTGAGTGATGTGAGTACCCGTTTTTTGGAGAGAAAGTCTGCGGCTAGGAAGATTATTGCATAGCTCAGAAATCCTAGTATTGAGACAGGAATTCCGAAAATTTCTGCGTAGATGCTTTTGTTCACGATGTCACAACTGATGAAATCATTCACGTTGCAGAAAGAATCAGCAGAAAGTTTGTAGTGCTGATAGATCAGATACCCTGTGACGAGCACGCCGAGGAAGCTGAGGAATTTGATAAGTTTCTGACATTTCATCGGCGGGTATTGTAGCATGGATTTTGCATTGTCTCCTCCTATTTTTCCTTTTTGTGCGTCGGAATGGAGTTGACGATTTTTCGACTCATTTCGAAGATCTTTGCTTTTGAATACTTCTTCCTGAATTGGAGAAGTGTTATTTTTTCTTTTTTACCTTTTGCGATGAGGAAATAGGTTTTTGTCGCTTTGATCTTTATGATCGATCCATTGGGAAAAAGTTGCGTTTGGATGCCGAGGACTTGTCCGACAGGAGCTGGTGTCTCGGTCGGTGGTGCTGGCGGTGTTGGTTTTGGGACTGAGGGAAATATGGTGCTTGGAATTCCGCCGCCGCCTCCTCCACCACCACCCCCACCTCCTCCTGAACTGATGACTGGTGCAGGAGTTTCAATAACTGGTAGAGGTGCGGGCACTACCGCTCTCGACTCTGGTGCAACAACAACTTCTGGTGTGACGGCGGCCTCGGGCGCACGTGTCACTTCTGGTGCGGGCGCCACTACTGGCGCGACGATGAGCGCTTCTACTGGCTCTGCCACTGCCACTATTGGATCTTCTCTATCGACTGCCCACGAAAAAATACTTATTTCATCGTCAAATTGCCACACATCCTGTGCATTTTTGGCGAGCACTTTCAGAACATGTGGACCTTCCGTGAGATCTGCGAGTATTATTTTTTCTTCCGGAAGTTTTTCTTCGGAGAAATCCTGACGGTCGAGCTGAAATTTATAGGTTGCGATGTTTTGACCAGTGACTCCGAAAGTTGCTGTGCTGGTGTTCATCACGGGGAGCGTGTCGGTGACGATCGTGACTGCTGGAACGGCGGATCTGTCGGTGATCCATGTGATTCCTGTTGGTTCGAGCTGGAGATTCCCCTGGGCATCTTTGGTCGTGATGGTGAGTGCGTGTTCGCCGTCGACGAGATCCGTGAGTGCAAGTGGCGTGGCGAGTGGAACTTCAGGATTTTCTACCCCATCAAATTTGGCAATATATGCCGTGGCGGTCTCACTTTTGACTGTGAATGTTGCGTTTTTACGCTGCTCTAACTTTTCTGGACTTTCGAGTGTTGCGATTGGCGGAACATTATTGACCAAGAAAAAATCACTCGTCACTAATTCGCTGTCTTTCACGCCGTCACTCACCTGGAAATGCACGGCGACTTCAGGGAACTTCCCGTTGAGTTCGCTCATATCTTCGTGTTTTGTATCGAGTTCGAAAGAGAGAGTATTGTCGATGAATGCTGATGGGAAAACGAGGTTTTCTTGCTTGTTCCAGAGGTCGCCGAGCGCCAGCGAGGTGTCGCCGTTCTTCGGTGCCTGGAAAGTTATTCCGGCGTCGAATGAATATTCGAAATTTTTCAATGTGACCGGAAGACCTGCGAGTCCATCCTGGATCTGGAAGTCGATTTTAATTTTTCCGCTGCCGTCCGTGAGCTGCTGTGGAGTGCTGGAAAATTGTAATTTTGGATCGAACGTCTGGAGTGCTTTTGCGAGATTAATTCTTTTTCCTGAGCGAATTTTCCCCGTGAGTGATCGGAGATCGTCGCCTGACTGCTCGATGATTGCTTTCACCTGCGCTCTGGTCAGCCTGGGACTGTAGTTCCAGAGTAGCGCCGCTTCGCCACTGACAAAAGGCGCGGCCATCGAAGTACCACTGAGGAATCTATACGTATCGCTCTCGGGATTTTCCAGGTCTGGAAACGTACTGAGGATCGAGAGACCTGGCGCCGCGACGTCGACAGAGTTTATTCCAAAATTTGAGAAAAATGCGAGTTGGTCGGATGCATTGGTGGCGGCGACAGAGATGACACCTTCGCTTTCATATCCGGCGGGATAGAAAGCCTGTGAATCATTATCGGATGTGGAATTCCCTGCGGCAGCAATGAAGAGTCCGTCGAAATGGTCGATAGCATCTTTCTCTGCCTGAGAAAATTCGAATCCACCGAAACTTGCGTTCGCAATTTTGGCGCCGTTATTTTTGGCAAAATTGAGACCTTTGATCCAGTCAGAAGAAAAAATTCCGTCAGGATTTCCGACTTTTATCGCCATTATTTTTGCGTTCCAATTCACTCCAGCGATGCCACGAGTGTTGTTGCCCTGTGCCCCGATGATCCCTGCGACGTGTGTTCCATGACCATGGTCATCCTGGGGATCATTGTCGTTATTGGCGAAATCCCAGCCGTGCTTTGGACAGCCGTCAGTGATCTCGATGTCGTCATTGTCTTTGCAACTAGCGCTCCCGTCCCACATATTGACCGCAAGATCTGGATGCCGATAATTGATACCGGTGTCGAGCACTGCGACGATCATACTGCTGTCGTGCGCGGTGTCCCACGCGTCCGGTGCTTGTATTGTGTTCGCACTCCATTGCTGTGCAAATAACATGTCGTCTGGGATCATCTCGATGTTGCGACGATAGTTTGGTTCGACATATTCGACCTGAGGACTCTTTTCAAGCTTCTGAATGAGCTCGCTCGTTGACACGTCCTGCGACTCCATGAGTGCAAGATTTTCTGGAGCGAACGTTTCTTTGTTTTCCAGATTATTTTTCCATGCAAAAAATTCTGCTGAAAGTTGGCCATCCAATTCTGAAACATCCACTTTTTCTTTTTTAAATTTTACAAGAATCTGACCGTCGATGTAGGACTCGGCATTTTGCTCCTGATTTTCCTGCGCCAAAATTCCATTTGGTGTCGCCAAAAAAATAAAGAGTGGGAGGACGGTGAAGATGAGAAACCGTGAGGAAATTTTTCTCATGAAATGACTATACAAGACATCGGCGTACTTTTCATCACTACTTCACCGGCTTAGCACTGAAACTAAACCCGTTAAAAACCCATTCCCAGCGGTAGCTGTAGATCAGTGTCGCCTGCACGGCGAATTTTTCGTTTTTGTAACTTCCTTTTATTTTTATGAATCCCTGTGGTGTGATGGAGGGATTCAGGATTGTTATTCTTCCTGTTTTTGGCAGTGACACGTCTATTTTTTCTTTTTTCATTTTCTGAAAAAATGTTTTCAGTGTGAGAAATTTTGTGTTTTTTTTGCCGTCATCAGAGAGATAATTATAGAGATCCCTTGGCTGATTTTTGGCGAAGAATTCGAGGATGGCGGTGAGGTCTTTTTTGAAAAGTTCTTTGGCTGCTTCTTTTTTTGGAAATCGCTTTTTGAGACTTGTGAGGGTGATGGTCTCGCTGATGTCCCGGATTTTGAGTCCTTCACCTTCCTGGAGGAGACGAAATTGGAGCTGATGCACTTCCTGCGGAGTTGTGAATTCGCCTGAGATGAGGGGAAAAAGACCGAGTACCTCGTGTGTCACATTTGTCCATTTTTTCTCTGTGAATGAGGTGATTCCTGTCGCATTCATCATCTTTTGAAAGGTCTCGAAGTTCATTTCTGTGTGGAAATCCTTGCTGGTCATGGCGTAGGCTTCTTCGTATTTTTTTTCCTGGATGTCCTGGAAAAAAGGTTCGAGAATTGTGCTGTATTTTTGTTCCAGTTCAATTCCTGGTGTGGACTGGGCAAATGTATTTCCGGCGGTGAGGAGCATGATGAGTGATGCGAGGAGTATTTTTTTCATACACTCTCTTTGTAATACAAAAAAAGCCGCCTCGCAAGGAGGCGGCTTTTTGCTATTATTTGAATTTTGATTTATTCAATGCAGATGTAGTTCCAAGTATCTGCTGTCGCAAGTGTTGTCCCAGCGTAGGTGATTGTGAGTGCTGTGGTAGTAGCAGTTGCAGATATCTGATTGTCTACCGCTTCAGTAGCTTGATTTGCTGCAGCTCCATTGTTCGGTGAAATAACACAAGCTGGAGCGCTTGCGTAGGCTTTGTTGAAAGTTAGTATTATGGTTCCACCATTGGTATCTGCTGTACCTCCTAAAATTCCTTTCATATCTGTACATCCAGTACATGTAGCTGAACTGAAGCCACCGCCTACAGTTGCTACTGCTGCTGTTCCCTGTGTGGATGCCAAGTGTGATCCAGCTTTTGTACCAGCTGCTATTGTAACTTTTCCTGTTGCATCGCCCACATTTGTTCTTGTACCCTCACCAATTTCGAGAGTGATTGAACCGCCCGCTTTGGAAGCAGATTGTCCTGCGCCAGCATCACCGGCGGCAATTGACACAGCGCCGCCATTGCCGTCTGTTGTGCTCCCATTGCTTCCATCGCCAGCCAATAATTCTACTCCTCCACCATCACCTCCTGTAACGCCGCCAGCTCCAGCATCCCCAGCGTTGAATGACAAAGCGCCACCGGCGCCACCAGTAGTCGTTGCACCAGCAGTTGTGACAGCACCGCCATTACCAGCAGTTACTGTAAAGGTACCACCAGCACCACCCGTCTTACTGGCTGTACCGGTTGTTGTATTTGCGGCTCCTCCTTGTCCAAGCGTCCATGTGATACCGCCACCGGCTCCACCACTTCCTCCTGGCGAACTTCCGCCTGCAGGGGCGGTCGTTGTGATACTTCCACCGGCTCCACCTGCACCTGTTGTTGTTCCTGCAGCACCTGTTCCTGCTGCAAAGACTATCCCTCCAGCACTTCCTCCAGCGTTCGCTGAACCAGTAGCTGCTGAACCTGCGCCTGCGGCGATTGAGATGGCTCCGCCATTCTTCCCTACAGTTGCTGCACTTCCTCCAGCTCCAGAAGCCAGTAATAATTTGGCCCCGTCATTTGGTCCGGCACCTGCTCCAGATCGGATACTGACAACTCCTGCGCCATTTTCTGTTGTTCCGCTGCCTGTACCTGCAACTATTGTTACTGCTCCGCCGTTTCCTCCCTGCCCTCCGCTATCGGCAGCCTGAATCGTAATTGTTCCAGCCTGTCCTGGACCTCCATTTCCAAGTCCACCTGCTCCAGATTTTATATTTATTGCGCCGCCATTCCCACCCGTCCCATTGGAGTCCGCAGGAGCTCCGCCTGCTCCACTCAAAATATTTATCACTCCGCCTGCTCCGGCTGTACCTGTACTAACGGCTGCTCCACCAGCACCTGTCTGGAGGGTAAAACCTCCGCCAATTCCTCCGCCATTTGTTCCACCATTTCCTCCGCTTGCTGTACCAGTCACAATTCCTATGTCGCCTCCTGCCTTGCCGGCTGCACTGGATACTGGACCACCATTTGGGCTCAATATTGCGATTGCAGCTTTGGTGAGATTACTTCCTGGACTTGCTATCGTTACTGTTCCTGCGCCACCATCGGCTGCACCTGTTGGAGCTGTTGTTTTCCCGATTGTTATGAGTCCTGGAGCTGAAGTTGCTGATGTGCCCTGTGCAATCGTAATTGCTCCGGATGCACCAGAAGTTACTCCAGCTTGTCCAGATGTGATGTTTACTGCACCTCCAGTTCCTGTACCTCCCGGTTTACCACCTGTTATCGATGCGGCACCACCTGCTCCGCCTGCGGCACCTTCTCCACCAATGACACTCACTGCACCACCGGCCGATCCACCGCTTCCTGCGCCATCATTTCCGTTTCCACCCTGTATCGTCGCTGTTCCGCCTGGACCTGTCGCTCCTGAGTTTCCACTCGCAGAATCTCCACCCTGGATGTGGACTGCTCCACCTGGACCATTCATGACTGATGTCCCTCCTGCTGTTATCAATACCAAACCACCCATTTGTGCGAGATTTGTACTCCCGCCGTTCAGAGTTCCTGCCGTTGTTGCTGTTGAATTTCCACCCATCAAGACTATTCTTCCACCTGTATTCCCCGTACTGTTTAAAGACTTAGCTCCTCCTGCTCCGGAGGCCAGCATTATGTCTCCTCCTTTTCCTGCTACTGAGTTTGAGCCACTAGTAGTAAAAGAGCTACCGCCAGTGCCTGATGTGAGTGAAAATCCTCCGCCTGAGCCGGCTGTTGATGTGACGTCTGCTGTCACAGCACCACCATTCCCGAGGATCCAGGTCGCACCTCCACCTCTATTTGTTGTGTGATAATTTGATTCTCCCAGTACAGAAGTTACTGTTGCGGCATTTCCTGCTGTTGCTATAGCTCCTCCATTTCCAAAAGCCATATTGAAGCTTCCTCCAGCTCCTCCTGTTGGGCTTGTGGTTCCTGCCGCTCCTCCAACTCCTGTTGTGAAAACTATTGCTCCACCAGCACCACCAGCATTTGTGCCTGTGGCACCTGCTGTTCCTGCGCCTGATGCCAGCGTCACCTGTCCACCGGCGAGACCTGTGGTTGCTGCTGTTCCACCTGGAGTTGCGGTAATTGCTATTGCGCCACCAGCTGCTGCTCCTGTTGGAGCTGTCGATGAACCGATTGTCACGGTCCCTGGGGCTGAGGTTCCTGCCGTGTTTCCTGCTGCTACCGTCACTCCACCTGAAGCATTATTCCCTGTGGATGTTCCTGAAGACACTGTCACGGCTCCTGATGCACCAAGTGTTGCGTTTCCTGAACCAAAACCTGCTATTCCTGATGCACCTGCTGTTGTTGTTCCTGATCGGACTGCCAATGCACCTGATGCACCGGTTGCTCCTGCAACACCAGAAGTGAGGGTGAATGCGCCTCCATTCCCTGCACCATTTCCGGTTCCTGCCTTGATCGTCAGGGCTCCGCCGGCTGCATCTGTTGTTGTTGAATCATCAATTTGAATTGTACGTGCTGTTGCTCCCTGCGTCAGATGAATCGTCGAGGTGCTGATCGTACCACTCACATCGAGGGCTCCGCTGACTGTTGTTGTTGCGCCGCTCAAGGTTGTTGCGCCGCTGACTGTCGTTGCGCCGCTCAAGGTTGTTGTCCCGGTTGCTGTGAGATTGGCGGTTGCAACGTTTGCGTCGATGGTGGTGGCTGCGAATGCACTCTGGGCAAAGAGAGTAAGCATGGTCGCAACCATCAATCCCTGACGGATGACTTTTTTGAGCAAGTGAAACATAGTGAGGAGAGTAAGGAAATAAGAGGTTTGTATAGACAGAAAAAATTTCTGGCCAATTTGGATGAATTGTACTGATTTTTTTTCTTATTTCCTAAAAAAAATCCTTTCGTGATAGAAGGATTATTTTTTAATTTATGTGGTGATTGCGGAATTGACTAGTCAACTTTGGAGCGGGTAACGGGAGTCGGACCCGTGTCCTCGGTTTGGAAAACCGATATAATAGCCGTTATACTATACCCGCGTGGCCCCGCTGAGCGGGGCAATTTTATTCAAATTTATTTTGTATCTCCTGGGACTGCTGCTGGCTGTGTTTTTGCATCCTGTGCCTTGAGTTGTTGAATCTTCTTGTAGAGTTCTTTGGTCGTGTCGAGGTTGTAGACAAAAGAGACCTGTGATTTATTGACGTAGATCGTGTTCTGTGGACCCTGTGTTTCGTTGACGAACTTCACAAGTGTCAGTGGATTTCCTCCTCCTTGTTGGAGATAATGAACGTCATTGAGTGTAATGTATTTTCTGTTCATATTTTCGATCTTTCCATAATACGCAACTCCGTTGCTCAGCATGACTGCCTGATAACTTTCTGTATCGATTACTGGTCCGCCTGAGTTTCGTACGAAACCGATGATACCCCCAGCGATGATAAGAACGACGAGAGCGGCTACAAAAGAACGATTCATAAAAAATGGGTGAGGAAAATAATTTTGTCTTTATAGTATTTAACTTTTTTCCTGGAAATATGCAAGAAATTATTTCAAGAGATATTCTTCTCCTGATGCTGGTACGATGACATTTTTGAAGCCGTTTTGCTTCAGAACCTCAGCAAACGTGAGACCCTGACTTTCTTCACCGTGGACAAGGAAGATACTTTTGTCTCCGGGGATTTGTTTGATGTACTCGAGGAGTTCATCACGATCTGCGTGCGCGGAAAATCCGTCCATAGTCACAATTTCGGCTTTCACATTATAGTCTTCTCCGAAAATGGATACTTGCTTCATGCCGTCCTGGAGTTTGCGACCGAGCGTGTTTTCCGCCTGGTATCCGACGATGAGGACGGCCGTTCGTGGATCTTCGATATTGTTTTTCAGATGATGGAGAATGCGTCCGTATTCACACATTCCTGAAGCAGAGATGATGATGCATGGGACTTTGATATCGTTGAGTTTTTTCGATTCTTCTGCGCTGGCGGTGTATTTCAATTTTCCGAAACCAAAAGGATTTTCGCGGTTTTTGAGGAATTCATCATGCGTTTCTTTGTCCATGCATTCTGGATGATTTCTGAAAACTTCGGTGAGATTTCCCGAGAGTGGACTATCAACAAAAATCGGAAGTTCTGGGATTTTTTTCTGATCAGTGAGCAGATGAAGCATGTAAATAATTTCCTGGCTCCGTTCGAGTGCGAATGCTGGAATAATAATCTTGCCGCCGCGAGCGATGGTGGCAAGAATTTTTTCGGCGAGCATGCCTTTCATGTCTATAAATGGTGCATGAAGACGATTGCCGTAAGTGGATTCCGAAATCAAATAATCGACTGCAGGAATCATTTGTGGGTCATGGAGAAGCGGGAGGCCTTTCCTGCCGAGATCGCCAGTGAAACCGATTTTTGTGATTTTCTTCGTCTCTTTGTCGTCGATGGTGAGGTGCGTGATGGCGGAGCCGAGGATATGTCCTGCGTCGTACAATGTTGCGGTGATTCCTTCGACAACTTCGAATGGTTTTCTGTATTCCATACCGACAAAATGCGTGAGTGCCCGTTCGGCGTCTTCTGTGGTATAGATCGGCGGCGTGCATTTCTTGTTTTTTTTGATCAGATACTCATATTCCCGTTCCTGAATGGATGCACTGTCCATGAGCATGTATCTGGCAATATCTTTTGTGGCTTCGGTCGCATAGATTTTCCCTTTGAATCCATTTTTTACGAGAAACGGAATGAGCCCGGAATGATCGATGTGTGCATGAGAAAGAATCATGGCATCGATATTCTTTGCATCGAATTGGAGATTTTTATTTTTTTCTTCGGCAATTTTTCGACGCCCCTGGAACATTCCGCAGTCGAGAAGAATCTGTTTGTTATTGAGAGTGATGATGTGTTTGGAACCGGTAACTTCGCGGGCGGCACCGAAGAATTGGAGCTTGAGCATGAGAGCAAGGAGTTAGGATTGAAGAATTAGTGGTAAAATTGTTCCTTTTCGATTTCTTGCATCCTACATCCTCTGTCCTAAATCCTCCACCCTATTTTTCCCACTGTGGAATACTCTTATATAGACTCAATGGGAGCTCTACTGCAGTAGTACCAGAGCTCGTCCACTCGACCTCTACTGCCAGTCCGTGCTGTGTTTTGTCGCTCCAGTATTGATCGAAAATGAAATTGCCGAGTGAGTAGAAGATGTCGGTGTTTCTATATTTTTCGTGAGTCTGAACCCAGTGTGGGTGATGACCGATGATGAGGTCGGCACCGTTGTCGATGAAGAGATGCGCGAGAGTTTGCTGTCTTTCACTGGGATGGTCCCGATATTCGATGCCCCAGTGGATGAAGACGATAATGTGGTCGACTTTTGGGTCGTATTTTTTGATGAGTTCTGCGGCTTTTTTTTCGTCCAATCGGCGGGTCGCGTCGTGGAGACCGACGAATGCGAAAGTTTCGCCGCGAATATTTTTCACGAGAACGTCTTTGTCTACGGGTAAAATGGGATCACCGAAAAATTCTACTCCGGCATCGGTGAGATATTTCTTTGTTTCTTCCAGACCTTTTTGGCCGCGATCGAGAGTGTGATTGTTGGCCAGGCTGACGAGCTGAATTCCACTCTTTTTGATGATGTCGGCACTGCTCTGGTGAAACCCGAACGTTGTTCCGCTGCTGTGGTATATAGGGTTGCTGACGATCGGACCTTCGAGATTGGCGATGATGAGGTCGGCATATCCATCGAAGTAGGATTTCTCCTGTCTTATTTTCTGAAAAAGACTGTCGGCGCCGTTTTTGTCGATGATCGTACGGACGTAGCGGCCGAGCATGAGATCGCCGAAGAAAAGCATTCGAACAGGCCGAAAAGTGGCTTCTGGAAGGATATTTGCCTCGAAAGCCACAGGTTTTGGAATTGCTTTCGGTACGTGGGCGTTTTCTGGTTGCTGGAAAATGAGGACGCCGATGAATGCGAGGAGAAGGACGATGCTGAGAGTGAGGCGATGGGAGGGGCGCAAGGATTTAGGATTGAGGATGTAGGATTTAGCCGATCATATGTCACTTGTCACATGTTGTGTGTAGAGTATACTCGCTCTACTTTTTATGCCACAACAACCCAACGTCATCTCCCTCAAAAAAGGCGCAACTATTTCTCTTCGTATTGAAAAACTCGAACCGCTGGGTCGTGGGGTGGGGTTTTATGATGGGATTCCGTTTTTTGTGGAAGATTGCATGCCGGGAGACAACGTAGAAGTGCTCATCACGCGATGGAAAAAAACTTTTGGTGAAGGTTTGGTTTCGAAACTTGTGGAACCGTCGCCGGATCGTATCGCTCCGAAATGCAAACATTTTGGGACGTGTGGTGGGTGTCGATGGCAATTTTTGCCATATGACAAACAACTTTCCTGGAAAGAAGATATGGTGCGCAGTACTTTGAAACATGTTGGTAAATTTTCTGATGAGGAGATTACGAGTTCTGGTGTTGACGGTGGCTCGCTCGTGCGATCGATTGTTGGAAACAATGATCCGTATTTTTATCGCAACAAGATGGAGTGGAGTTTCGACGGTGATCGCGGGGGTTTTCATATTCGTGGCAAATGGCATGAAGTTGTGAATGTCGAAGAATGCTTCCTCCAATCCGAAGCGTCGGTGGAGATTTTCAAAGTGATTCGGGATTTTTTCAAAGGCAATACTCCCCGCTCCGTGATCGTACGCGAGGGCAAGCGCACCGGCGAAATGATGGTGGTCGTGATGACGTGCAAGACTGCTTTTGATTATCCGAGTTTCGTGAAAGCACTGGCGAAATTTCCGAAGATCGTATCGATCGTTCATGTGGAGACCGGCATCAAGAGGCACTTTCCGGAGCATGTGATTTTTGGGCCGAAATTTTATCGAGAAGAATTGCATGTGCGTGATGCAGTCTTGAAATTTCAAATTCAGGCGAGAGCTTTTTTCCAGCCGAATACTCTGATGGCAGAGAAAATTTATGAGCAAGTTTTGGATTTTGCGGCTCCTGGCAAGGATGATCTGGTGCTGGATCTGTTCTGTGGGACGGGGACGATCGGGCTTGCGCTGTCGAAGTTTTGTTCGCAGGTTGTGGGAATCGAAGTGGAACCGCATGCGACTGCGAGTGCCACAGAGAATGCGAAATTAAACGATGTTTCAAATATTCGCTTCGAGACAGGATTTGTGGAAAATGTGTTGCCGAAATTTGAAGGACGGCCGAGTATCATCGTCGTTGATCCGCCGAGAATTGGTCTGCCGGCGCGAACCCTGGAGGATATTATCAAATTTCACCCGCAAAAAATTGTGTATGTTTCCTGTAACCCGGCCAGCTTTGCACGTGATGCTGCTGAGCTAAAACGCAATAATTACACCCTTTGTACAGTCCAGCCGTTTGACCAATTTCCGCAGACTGCTCATATTGAGCTCGTCGCATTATTCCAATGCGAATAATTTTTAAATTTTAACAATTTTTTATGCGTTTCCTTTCTCATCTTTCTTTTGCATGTGGCTCCCGTTTTGTGTTTTTCCAGCGCTCTCCTGAGTTTCCGAGAGTCGAGAGTGCTCCGGTACCTTCTCAAATGTCTTCGAAACTTCCGGAGTTGACCTCCCAGAAATTGGAAAGTGATTTTGATAGTGATCTTGATTGGAGTGCTCTTGAAGATTCTCACGAGGATTTAGAGCGCGGAACTGCGGTCTCGGAAGGCATGGATTTTTATCGTCAGAATGCTCTTGCAGCTGCAAGAGTTGATTTCCGAAATGATGAGTTTGCTCAGGGAATGCGTGCGGATCGAGCGATGGCTGGACGCTATGGTGTTGATCTTGAGAAAGACTGGATTGATGGTTCTCATAAACTTGATGTCGTGAGACATGCGGAACGTGTGGACGGAATGATTGCTCAGAATCAGGCTTATTATGATGATAGAAGTAATATCCAAACTCATGATCCAATCCTCGATGCCCGTGTTTATAATGGCGCCATTCAATCTCGTGCTCACCGCGATGTCTATGCTGCATCTCTTCGTGATGGAGACTTCCGAGACAACCCTTATGCTGCACAATTAAGCCGTTCTGTAAAAGCTGGTGACTCTGGATTACTCAATCTTGCTGGTTTTGCCCGTGATGCAATTCATGGTAACCCTTATCAGGAAGTCCATGACGATTCTCCTGGCAGTCAGACCGCTTCGGCACTCAGGGTAATGAATCGGAATTCACGTGTGCTTGCACAGGCTGGATTCAAACTTTCTGATTACACTCCTGCTGCTACTCCTGCTGTCGAAGAACCAGCTACTCCTCAAAAATCACTCTTCGGACGCATGGCAGACAAAGCTTCTGGAATGGCAAAATCAGCTCTGGACACCGCAAAATCTGTCGGTTCAGCCGTTGCTTCTATGGCATCTACAGCTACTAAAACAGTTTCAACTCTCCCTGAAAAAGCAAAAGGACTTTGGGGAAGAGCAAAAAGTTTTTTTGGCAGAACTGCTGAAGCTTAGAACTTTATAATTCAAGGTTCAAAAAAATTGGAAGGGAGAGTGATTTTGAAATTTTTGAAAAAATTGCGAGGACGCGGGACCCAAAAGAGAGGGTTTTTGGCGTAAAGAAAATCGAATTGCTTGCAATTCGATTTTTAGCTGATAAACGGTCCTTTTGGTCGCGCCCGGAGCACTTTTTCAAAAATTTCAAAATCACTCTCCCTTCCAATTTTTTTGAAATTTCTTTAGAAGGAGTTATACTATTTTCATGAAAAAAACCTCCTCACTTTTCGTTCTGTCTTTCCTTGTTAGCGGACTCTTTTTTGCCAGTTCTGTTGCGGCCTTTGATTTCACTGCGAACGATCGCGTGAATATTTCGAAGCCTGCTTCTGATGATTTATATATCATGGGTGGTGAGGTGACGGTTGATCAAAATGTGAATGGCGATGTCGTAGTTTTCGGCGGTGACGTGACAATCTTTGGCGATGTGAGTGGTGATGTTTTGGTGATTGGTGGAAAAATTTCTGTTGCGGGCAATGTAAAAGATGATGTGCGCATGATGGGTGGCAGCCTGTCAGTGAAAGGAAATGTCGGTGACGATGTCGTGGCAATGGGCGGCAACATCACTATTGAACGTGGAGCAAATGTGAATGGCAGCGTATTGGCTGCTGGTGGATTGGTTTCGGTCGATGGAAATGTGCACGAAGATATCAAGGGTGAAATGGATATGTTGCGGGTTCGTGGATGGGTGGATCGCAATATGGAAATTGCGAGTGGCGTCCTTGTCTTTTCTGAAAGCGCTATCGTGAAGGGTAATCTCCGCTATGTTTCGAGGAAGATGGCGGTCATTCCTGACAATGTTGTGAAGGGTACGATTACGAAAGGTGGACCAATTTTGGGATTTCCTTATACGATGTCGAGTGGATTTTTTCCGCTGTTTCGTCTCATTGAACTTAGTTGGATGCTCCTCTCGAGTATTCTTTTGGGACTCTTTTTCTTCTTGGCTCTTCCGGAAGAAATGGTTGCTATTTCACGCGATATGCGTGAAAAATTCTGGAAAAATTTAGGAATCGGTTTTGCGATAATGATTGGCTTGCCAGTTGTTGCGATTCTTTTTGCGGTCACGATCATTGGGCTTCCGGTAGCGATGATTCTGGGTTTTGGACTTGGAATTGCATCTTTTATTATTCAAATTCCTGTGGGACTTTTCATTGCTGATTTCTTGTTCAAGAAAAAAACAGATTCCAAGTCGGTTCTCTTTGGACGATTTTCTGTCGGATATTTACTCCTTTCTCTTGTCCGGCTTATTCCGATTTTTGGGTCGATTTTCTTTTTCCTCATCTCGCTTTTGGCGCTCGGGGCTTTTGGGGTTCGTCGGTATCAGATGTTCGGGTTTTTGAGAGCGAAGAAATATTGGTGAGACTTTTCAATGCCTCTTCTTTTGTCCTCATTTCTCCAGCGAGCTGGAGTTCGTGAATTTTTTCGAGAATTTTTCCGATCTCTTTTCCGGGTTTGAGGCCTGTGGCGGCCATGATTTCTTCCCCGCTGAGAAGTGGCTCTGGGCGCACGGGCATTTCGGTGAGATCTTTTTTGTATTGTTCGGCAATTTTTTCGTAGAGCGTGAGGTTGCCCGGGACGGTGCCGAGAGCGTCGGCGCGGAAAACTTGGAGGAGGCTCGAAAATTCAGGATTGAGAAACCAATGTCTGCGGCGCGCGAGTGGCATTTCTAGGAGCTGCACGATCGACATGTGATGTTCGACAATCCAGCAGACATTTTCTACGAATTTTCTGGAGAAATTGAGTCGCGAGAGGATGTCGCGAGCGATGTCGCGCGAACGACTCGCGTGGCCATCATAGCGGATGCGCTCAGCAAGTTTGAAGGTGTCGAATTTGCCGATGTCGTGGAGGAGCGTGGCCCAACGAACTTCGATGCTGGCGTCTTCGGGAAGTGCTTCGACAGAGCGCATGGCGTGTTCCCAGACGTCGCCTTCTTGATGAAATTCGTAGGGCTGCGCGAGGCCTTTGAGACGTACGAGTTCTGGCACAATGACTTCGAGAACGCCAGTGTCTTCCATGTCTTCGAAGGCTTTTCGCATGTTTTTCTTCTCAATCATTTTGTTGAGTTCGTCGCGAATGCGCTCGCTCGAGACTTTGCCGGCGAGTTTTGCATTTTTTTTGATGGCAACGTAGGTGTCGGGATGATATTGAAAGTCGAATGCGTTTTTCATGCGGATGGCGCGGAGGATACGGAGATGATCTTCCTGAATCCGTTTTTCTGGATCGCCGATGAATCGCACGAGGCGAGCTTCGAGATCTCCCTGACCTTCTACGTAGTCGATGATTTTGTCGGCAATCGGATCGTAGAAAAGTCCGTTGATCGTGAAATCTCGGCGCTTTGCGTCCTGCTCTGCGTCGGTGAAATGTATGGTGCTCGGCCTACGACCGTCGGAATCTTCACTGTCTCTGCGGAATGTGGCGATTTCGAAATGATGACCGTTTACGATAGCCAGAATCACGCCGAAATCGCGACCGATAGGAATAGTTTTCTCGAGAAGTTTTTCGATCTGCTCGGGATGTGCGCTCGTCGCGATGTCATAATCTTTTGGATGTATTCCCAGCAATACGTCGCGCACACAGCCACCAGCCCAGTATGCGGTATGGCCGTTTTTTTGGAGGAGTTCGACGATCTGGTAGGCGGAAATTTTCATTGAATTTATTCTACAATACATCTAATCTGAGTTCATGAAAATTCTTGGTATTGAATCTTCGTGCGACGAGACTTCTGTAGCGGTGGTGGAGAATGGTTTCAAGGTTCTTTCGAATGTGATTTTTTCACAGGCAGCGATGCACGCAAAAACCGGTGGCGTTGTGCCGGAAGTGGCAGCGCGCGAGCACACGGAACAGATTTTGCCAGTGATTCAAAAAGCCCTGAAAGATGCGAAATGTAAAATTGAAAATATTGATGCGATTGCGGTGGCGTATGGACCCGGACTTATCAGTTCTTTGCTTGTGGGTGTGACGGCGGCGAATGTCATGGCGATGGTTCACAATAAACCGCTCATCGGTGTGCGGCATATCCTGGGGCATGTGTATGCGCCTTTTCTGGAAGTAAAATCGGCACCGCAGTTTCCGATTTTGACGCTGAGTGTTTCTGGCGGTCACAATGAGCTGTATCTCTTACGTGGACATTTCGAATATTCGATTCTTGGTGAGACTGTGGATGACGCGGCGGGTGAGGCTTTTGACAAAGTCGCGCGCATGCTTGGGCTTCCGTATCCCGGTGGGCCTGTGATCGAGGCGCTTGCGAAGAAGGGCAATCCAGAGGCGCATCCTTTTCCGAAAGCACGTTTCGACGATCCGGAGCGATTGGATTTCAGTTTCTCTGGTCTGAAAACGGCGCTGCAATATTTCCTCGAGAAGCGTGCGAAGAGTCGCAAGAAAGTCACTCCGAAAGAAAAAGCTGATATCGCTGCGAGCTTTCAGCATGCGGTAACGGAGGCATTGACGGAAAATCTCATGGAAGCTTTGAAAAGAAACAAAGATGTGAAAGAAGTTCATCTCACGGGCGGCGTTTCGGCGAATATGTATTTGCGTGGAGTGCTGGAGAAAAAATTGAAAATGTTTCAGAAAGAGACCGGACGAAAATTCACTTTCCGTGTTCCGGCGAAGCTTTCGTATTGTACCGATAATGGTGCGATGATTGCGGGAGCTGCTTTTTTCCAACACAAGAGCGATCCGAAGAAATATCGGGAATGGAAATTTGTCGATGCGGTGGCGGAATTTGACATGTGACTTTTGACCTGTGACATGTAACTTTTATGAAAAAAATTCTTTTATCTTTTGGACTTTTGCTGGTTTGCTTGAGCTCCTTTTTTCTTTTTTCGGGAATGTCGGATGTGCCTGGGCAAATAGTGGAGACAACTTCAGTGGAGGAGAGTGTTTTGTATAAAATTTCCCTTTCTTATCCGCAGATTCGTGAGGACAAAGATTTTAATGCGGCGGTTTTGAAAATTATTCAGAAACTGGTGACGGATTTCAAATCGGTACAAACAGCTGTAGATAGGGATTTTGGTCCAGGATCGCTGGATATTTCCTATGAGGTCTCATATCGCACTCCGAGTTTTGTGAGTCTCGCGTTCTCTGTGGAGGAATACGTCTCTGGCACTGCTCATGGTGGACATTTCAGCATCAGTATGAATTATGATTTTCAGGAGAAAAAAAATCTGGCATTGGGTGATATTTTTGATCCTGGGACGAAGTATGTGGAAGAGATCTCGAAAATTGCTATCGACATGCTTCAGAAGCAGGAGCGTGAACGGCTTGCAGATGGGTGGGTGGAGAATGGCGCTGGGCCGGATGCAAAAAATTTTTCTGTTTTCAATCTTACAAAAACTTCTCTGTTCCTGATTTTTAATGAGTATCAGATTGCTCCGTATGCGGCGGGCGCTTTTGGGCTCGAGATTCCGCTCGTCCAATTGAGACATTTTATTCGTCCAGAGTTTCAGAAATTTTCTCCTGGGATGATCACCTCTTACGTAAATCGTGAAGTTTTGAAAATCAAACGTGATACAAAGAAATACAAAAAAGTTTCGAAAGATCTGATGGATGAATCGACGGAGGGTGGAACGCTCGAAGGATATTTCGAGAAAGATATTTTGAAAAGAATGAAAGCAACATACTTCGGAGAATCTGGAAAAACTTTGGTTGAATATTTTTTTGTGAATGCTGATTTGATTGTGATTGTGAATCGAACTTCATCCTACAATGCCTCTATTTCAGATGCTTCCCACGATGCTGCGTTGACGAAAACTATTTCCCAGAAATATTATCTGGATGCGAAGAAAATAATCCGTGCGATCCCCTCTCTACCGAAGCAATCTTCACCATCTGCGAGTTCTCTCCTCGAAGAATGTGAAGATCTGAAAAAGAGATTGCAATAAGAACCTTTTGTGATTTTATTTTTTCTGATATAGTGGTTTGGATGAGCGACGAAGTTATTTCAGCTACGGACAAGGAATTTGGCCCTCTTGTGCCGCCGTATCAGACGGCGAAAGGTGTGCACGACATCCTGCCTGCAGATCACGAATATTTCACGTATATCAAAAAGGTGGCTCGTCACCGATGTCGACAAGCGGGTTTCCGCCGCATCACGACGCCGACTTTTGAGTTTACGGATGTTTTTACCCGTGGCGTGGGAGAGACGACGGATATCGTGCAAAAAGAGATGTACACTTTCCAGGATCGCAAAGGTCGCAGTCTCACTCTGAAGCCAGAAGGAACGGCGGGAACGGTACGCGCTTTCATCGAACACGGAATGTCGTCATGGCCACAACCGGTACAGCTTTTCTATATTGAGCCACATTTCCGCTATGATCGTCCGCAAAAGGGGCGCTATCGACAGTTCTGGCAGTTTGGCGTGGAAGTCCTGGGGGAAAGTGATCCGGGGCTCGACGCACAGCTGATTTTGCTGGCTTATCAGACGCTCCAGGATCTCGGGATTGCGCACCTCTTCACGTTGCAACTGAACTCTATTGGAAGCAAAGAATCTCGTGAAAATTATATGCAAATGCTGCGGGATTATTACTTCGGCAAAGAAAGAAATCTCTGTGAAGAATGTCGCTCACGTCTCGAGAAAAATCCTCTACGACTCCTGGATTGCAAAAATGAAGACTGTGCAATTCTGGCTCAATTGGCTCCGAATATCATGGAGAGTCTCGATGATGAATCGAAGCAATTTCACAGCGATCTGAAGGAATTCCTCGATGAGCTAGGAATTACATATGTGGAAAATCCTAGACTCGTGCGCGGCCTGGATTATTACACGAAGACGGTTTTCGAATTCTGGGACAATAGCCTCGGTGCGCAGAATGCGATTTGTGGTGGTGGACACTACGATGGACTCGTCGAGCTCATGGGCGGACAGCCAACGCCAGCGGTGGGATTTGCGATGGGAATGGAACGATTGATTGCGAATATGAAACGCGAGAAAATCCGTGTGCCGAACAAAGATACCTTACACGTCTTCGTGGCGCAATTGTCGCAGGAGGCGAAGAAAAAGTGCTTGCCACTCATTCGCGAACTTCGTGATCATGGTGTGAAGACGGTCGGTGCGCTCGGCAAAGGCTCTATGAAAACCCAGATTCGTCTTGCTGATAAATTTCAGGTTCCGTGGACGGTGATTATCGGCATCACCGAGGTGCGCGAGGGCACGGCGATTATCCGCAACATGCTGAAAGGCACGCAACAGACGGTCGCAATGGAGGACGTGGTCGCGACTTTGATTGAACTCATCGGTGAGGAAAATTTGGATACGTATTCTCCGGGGGAATTGCTGTATGGCTAGAAAACTTCTATACTCATTCTGATGAAAAAAATCCTCACTTCTCTTCTGCTCGCGTTTTCTTTGCTGCCTTTCGTTGCCTCTGCGGCGAGTCCTTTTGTGGATATTCCGGAGGATTTTGAATTTATTCGTGCGCTCGAAAATCTCAAATCACGCAATGTTATCAAAGGTTTTCCGGACCAGACTTTTGCGCCGGAGAAAGGGATTTCTCGGGCGGAATTTTTGAAAATTGTGCTTGTGGCTTCTGGGGCGAAACCGAAAGCTCCTGCTGAAATTTCTTTTACAGATGTGGGGAAAGATGACTGGTTTTATGCTTTTGTGCAGGATGGAAAAGCGCTGGGACTCATCAAGGGCTTCGATGATAATACGTTCCGTCCCCAACAGGGCGTGACGCGCGCGGAGGCGCTCAAGATGATGTATGAAGCGTATGGCATGAAGCCTGAGGCTCGTGACAATACGCTCCCGAGCGACGTTTTGGCGGATGCGTGGTTCGTGTCGTATATGTTTGCAGCACGTGAGAAATGGATTATGACGGACTTCGATGATGGATCTTTCCTGCCCCAAGCGCAGCTGACGCGCGGTGTGGCGGCGGAGATTCTGTATCGCTTCGATACTGTGTATCGCGGCAAACTCAATAAATTCGACATCACGACCGAGTGGGATACTTTTACCAGCCTCACCGGACATTTCTCTCTGAAGATGCCGCGAAGTTGGTCAACTATTCCGGAGTCGACGCGAACTGTTTTCTGGAAAGAGGATCCGAAACTTCCGAAACAAGATTATGCTTTTACGACCGGTCTTTCAGGGAAGTTGATTGTGCGCCATCCCGCGACCATTCCTGAGAAAACTGCTCCGGAATACTTTGCACAGGTACGAGCTTTCAGTGAGTCGATCTTCGGGAAAGGTCACGTGCAATTCTTCGATATTGCTCTTGGTGCACCTGCGCTGAGCGTGGTGGTGAAAGATCGTGGAATCGAAAATTGGTATATTTTCTTGCCAGAGCAGAAAGTGATGATTTTGTATGGAGAGGTGGGGCAGAGCTCTCTGACGGCGAAATTGCGCGATACAGTTCAGGCAATGGCGCGTTCAATTATTTACAAACCTTCCGCGCTTGATGCGGCGGCAGAGCAGGAAATTGCGCAACTGTCGGATGGCATTTACAAAAATATTCTTGTCGAAAAAACTGGGAAGGCGCTCGTGGACGGTCTCAAAGACACCATTATTCTGGAAACAGACACTATCGGTGTGGGGACAGGACCGGTGGACTATTATTACAGCGCAAAACTCAATATGACGATGAAATACGAACGTGCGTCTGACACGATTCTGGCGGTACGAGCTGGAAAAACGACGAAGTTTTAATCTGCTTTTGGCGTGTTTTCCATCCTTGCTTCGATCTGACCCTGGATGAAACTTGAATCAGCGACGAGTTCTTCGCGGAATTTCATACCTTCTTCGAGACTGATGGCGACGGGATCGATGTTGTGTTTTTTCAAAAATTCTGTGAATTCCTCATCTTTCTCGAGCTTTTCGAAGATGGGCCGCTGGTCCACAGGAATGCTATCGAGAATTCTGAGCGTGACGCGATTCTCGACGATTTCCTGCATTTCGGAAAGCATTTTTTGCTTTTCTTCTGCGGAGAGATGCGAGAGACCGAGAGGAGCGAAGATGTCATCGAAGCCTTGTGGGAATGTGCTGTGCATAGTATTTTTTTTGTTGTAAGAAATAAGAACAAGATTTTCTGTGAAAATTATAGCACTTTTATTTTTCACCAGTTAGGTTCTGTTGGCCCAAAATCTGGGAGTTGTGCTTTTGGGGTGAGTGGTGTCAGCGCTTCTCTCTGTGCATGCCTCACAGCCGTATTTGCCGCCTCCTCTCCTCCCGAGCCATCTACCACGAAATTGATGTGAACCATCGCTCCGAGACCGACGAGTGTGGCAAGGAGTTTCTTTTTGACATTGTTTCCGCGGAGCCAGGTTTCGCGCTGTTCGACGGCGTGCATGAATGCTTCTTCTTTTTTCATGATGGATTCGATCGCTGCCTTGATCATGTCCGCTTTGTTGTTTGGAGCAGCGTCCATGGCTGCGATAGCGCAGTCTTTGAGCTCTTTTCTATTGTGTGCTTCGAGCTCCGCGTAGTTTTTGGCGCGATATTCTCCGATGCCTGGAACAGCTCCTGGATCTGCATAAATCTCTTTCAAATCTTTTGGCATATCTTTCGAAAATCCTGGTTTCGTGCTCGTGGCGAGCGTCGTGTATGCGGCCAATTTTTCTGATTCTTGTGTCGTTCCCCGGCTATCGTTCTTTTTTGTGAACCAACCTGTCGAGCGATTTCTGAGTGTTTCCCAGATGCTCTCGGTACCGATGAATCCGCCTGCGAATCTCTGTGCTCCCCAAAGTGCAAGCCAGAGTGGCGAAGTGACTGTCGTATATGCAGCTGTAGTCAAAAGTGCGGCTCCTCCAGCGGCACGAAGCCATGGATGCTTCCTCCACATCGTTTTGAATTTTTCGTAGAATCCGTCTTTCTGGAGGCTAATCTCTTTTTGGAGAAGTTTCTTTCTTTCATCGAGAAGTTTTTCGATGATTTTTTCTGCGATCTTTTCTTTGGTGGCTTTCAGCGCATCTGGAGCCATGCTTGCGGATTTTACATCGGCATCGTTGGTGACTTCATCGGTGATATTTTTCGCCACGAGCGTTTGATACTTTCCGCGTTCGGTGATGACGTCGGTGTCAGCTCCATGGCGTCTGGATTTGAAGAAGAGAGATAACTTTCTTCGCTTTTCTGCATATTTATTGCGAGCCTCATCGAGGGTTGCCTCATTATGCGTTTCTATTTTCTTTTCTTTTTTCACTTCGATGAATTCCATGCGGCGGATGTCGACACCGGTTTCGATGTAAATCAGGACTTTGTAAACGTACTGAATTTCCCGATCGGCAGTGACTTTTCCGAATTTTGCTCTGAGCGCTTCGCGCAGTTTATCTCTTTTTGGTTCTGCTACTTTGTAATTTTCGGCGAGATCTTTCAGGGCTGCAGTCAGCTCTTTTCTGTCGAGTTTCGGTTTCGCGGCGACTGGTGGCGTAGCATCTTTTTTTTCTGGTTCAGCTCCGTAGTGACTGCTGATCAGATAATCCATGAATCTCTTGTGTGCGTCCATGTCCCGTTCGTAGAGCTTCCTGCTCTCTGGGCTGGCGTTCACACTCCATTCATCGCCGACTTTTTTCTCCCATCCATTTTTTCCGAAGACGAGATTTGCGGTTTTTCCTTCGTTTCCCTGGTGAATAATGGCCTGGAGGAAATAACACATCGTGGCATTATTCACCATCGTCACATCCGGTGCGTCTTTGAATTTTTCTTCATAGACTCGCAGAAATTTCAAATAGGTTTTTTTGTGATCTGTTGGATTTCCTGGGATTTTCCCCTGATACTTGATGATTTCATAGAGCTCTTTTGCGGCCTCCAATCTGTCGGTAATACCCATGGTTTTCTGCATTTCATCCAGGACACCTTTGGCGAGATCGAGATTGTCCAGGACTTTCGTTTTTTCATCGTCGTCGATAAACTCGTCCATTTCCTGCAGATGTCCCAGCTCTCCGTGGAGTGGACTGAGGTAGACTTCGATTTTTTCTCTGCAGGCATCTTCGTCAATTTCACCATCAGGCTTCACGAATTTTTCGTACCGTGCAAAAGGCTTTTCGAGACCAGATCTTTTCAGATCCTGGAATATTTTTTCTGATTTTGATGTGATTGTTTCGCCAGGTTCCAGATCTTTTTCTGCACTGGCATCGATCGCGAGTATGGCCTTTTTGTGATCTATTTCGATGGCTCTTGCTTTTTCTTTCTCAGCTTGTGTAGCGGCTTTTTTTGCTTCCTCGACTTGCTGCAATCTCTGGATTTGGAATTTAATGAAGTCGATCGTGTTCTGGTTGTGTCTTGCGATGTCGATGAGTGTTCCATCCAGGACTAATCCGGCTGGCGATTGTGTGAGAAATCCCAAAACAAATGTATCTTCGGGAGCCATTTTTTGGACAGCCTTTACTGCTGCATCTTCGTTTTCGGCGATCGTCTTGCCAGCGACAAAAACCGCCTCGATTGCAGCTTTTCCTTTTGCTTCTGCCTCTGGTCTTTTGGCATTCAATTCTGCGGCACGGAGAGCCTCTAAATTTCTCCGGAAACCGATTGCCCACTGTGATCTCTGAGTCTCCGTGTTGCAGCTGTGCTTCGCCCCGAGAAGTGCTTTTTGCTCTGGAGTTAATTTGGTATTGAAGATTTCATTTACTAGATTTTTTGCAACGACATCGATCCGGATGGTGTAAAAATTATTCCTGTCCTTCAGGGCGTCTTCGATGGATTTTTCCGCCTCTGCAATCATCTCTTTGCCTGTATTTTTTACACTTTCATACTCAGGTTTGATCACTTCCTCGATCCAACCTTTCAGGCCTTTTGCAAATTTTCCTTCTCTCTGGAGCTGAATCGCTTTTGCTGCCTGCTCTTCTGGCTTCAATCCCCCTTTGTCGACGGCTCCAAAGATTCTTTCTGTGGCGTCTTTGAGGTCTTTGTCAGTTGCAAGCCCTGCTTTTTCTGTGTCGATAATTTTTCGCAATTGGAGCTCCGCGCTCGTGTTGAGCGCCTGTAATTTATCTTCTTCTGAAGGTCGTACTTTTTCGGCGTCTGGCTCTGCAGCTACGCCGTCCATTTCGAATACCGCGGTTCCGGTGTATCCACGATTTTTACTGTTCCATCGTAGTGTTCTGGTAGCAGTATCGAATCGCATATTGGCGAATCGTGATTCGGACTGATCATAGCGATGGGCATCGCGGAGGATGGTGGCGAGCATCACCTGATGCACCATGTCCTCTCCGAGCAACGTTTTTGCTGCGTCGGGGCGGGTGAGCTTGTAGATATCGTCGAGAGACGGTGCGGCAGGCACTGACTCGCTTCCAGTTCTGAGCTTTGTGACGACTGCCTCCATGCTGCCTTTCATGTTTGTTCCGACTTTGGTTTCGACGGCCTTGATCACGATTTGATTCACTTCTTTCTTCAGCTCCTGCTCGTGGCCTGGTGCGGCTCTCTGCACTTCGGCCATGATATTTTCGAAGACGTCGAGCATGGAGATCTGTTCGCCTCGAGCTTTTGGACCATCGACAGCCTTTTGGACCGATTTGATGATCTGGTCTTTATTGAGGAGATCGACGTTCGCTTTTGCGACGACTCTCGCTTCGTCTGCTGTCTCGATGATTTTATTTGGTGAACCGGTGGCCATATTTTTTTAGTTTTCGTATTTGGAAATTTCCGGGAAAAGATCTTTCAGTGTCTCGAGTGTCACATTTTGCTCCATCGCTTTTTGTGCGATTTGTGCGGCTTTGATTGGATCATCTTTCACCATTTTTTGGATAATCGCCTGAATCTCGCCTTCCATTTTTGTGTGCGTCATTGCTTTTTCCTGGCTCAAAAATTCACCGAGAATCGGAAAATCCTGCAAGAAAATTTTTGCCATTGCTATCATTTCACCCTGACTTTTCGCCTGTCCGAGAATGTAGAAAACAGCCATCATTTTCGACAGTTCGAGCTTATTTTTGCCATATTCCTGGGTCAGAAGCTGAATCAATTTTTCTTTGGTCTGTTCAAATTCTGGAGAGGTGGTTGCTGCCATGTTTTTTTGGTTTTTATTTTTTGGGTTCTGTTCTCGAACGTATCTGGGTATTATACCATAATTTGGCTTTGGATGCAAAAGAAATTCCCCGAATTCAAGCCTGAAGTCGAACGAAGACAGAAATTCAAATTACTGAGCCTGCAAAGCCCCGAATTGCTTCAATCTTAACAAATTTTGGAGTGATCCCTGATGGATAATATTGTTTTTCACACACACGCAACTCTTAGGAGGCGGCGAACGCCGAGATTCTCATTCGTGTGTTTATAAATCTCCTGTTCGATCTTCACACCTGATTCGAACCAACATGCGCAGTCTGGAAAATATGTATTTGCGCCACTATCAAGCCATGTCGACTTCCCTTTCGCTTCATATTTCTTGGAGCCTGATTGAAATTCTCTGTATTCATTCTCTGTAAACATTTTCAAACCCAGGTCTTCACAATGTGTTCTTGCCTCACGATAATCCATTCCCAAAGTTTCTTCTGGTACTTCCGGAGTTCCATCGGCAAAGAGCGCCTCATGTCTTTCGCTAAAACTAAATAGTACCGCTTCTTTCAAATATGCTGCTCTTGTAAGCACCTCTGCCGTGAGTGATTTTCGAACTTTTTCCCAGGCAGGTTTTTGACCGTGGAATTCATCATACTGCACTTTAAACTTGGCAATTAACTGTTCACGCCGTTCTAATGATAATTCTCTTGGCTTTGGGCGTTTTGCATCAGCAGGAATCGGTGGTGGCGTATGCTCTCTCTTAGGCGGCCCTCTCTCTTCATCCTTGCCGAGAACGATAAAATCATCGTCTTCGAGAAAAATTCCCTCTTTTCCATCACCAATTATAGCTCCCATGGTTTCTGAAACTTTATCATGAAAGCCATTTGCTTTATCTCTTACGGTAGCATCTTTATCTTTGACGTCTTCTGGAATAATTCCTCTTTCCCGGATTTTGTTTATCAAAGCTTCTTTTGTTTTTGGCCCAACAACTCCGGCTCCAGGTGATTTTTCATTGGAGATGACTCCATTTTCTTTTTGAAAGGCTATGACTGCTATTTTTGTCTTTGGGCCAAAATTGTGAGTGATTCGTGGATGTTGAAAGTAGCCAAAACTTGTTAAGAGTTGTTGAAGTGATTTCACTTCGTCTCCTTTATATCCTTCAGACATGCTTTTTGGGAATCCTGCTACTGCATCCAGAGCTTCCTGTATAGAAAATCTATTTTTAAGTGTAGTGGTTTCTTTGATGGTTTCCCGTGATGCGTTTCCCATAAATGGTTTTTAAATGCCTCTTTCTTCATTATAACATAATTTTTATTAATTGCAAATTTTTCGTGAAAGAGGGGAGAGGAACTCTGCCTCTCCTCTTCTACAAATTTTTGATCATTTTCGGTCTATTTCCTAGGGAAACAGCCAGAAGTATGGATTTTTATTTCTTGTCAGAGTCGCCCTCGGGATGCAGACTTTTTTTCATGTCAGCTAGCCATTGTTGGTGGTCAGCTCTCTTTTGCTCTTTTCGTCTTTCGTTCCAATCGGCAGCTGCTTTGAATGGCTTAGCTAGGCCTTCTGCAGTACCCTTGAGCACTCCTCCGAGTATTTCTCTGGTAGTTCGCCTTCCCTGTTCGACTGCGTCGCTTTTTTTTTCGATACCTTCTTCGGATTTTCCTGCTTTAGGTTCCGGAAGTTCTGGTGACGAGTATGCTGACATTAGTACTGATAGGGCAGATTTTAGCTTTGCCCTGGTCCTGAATCCTACTATTGACGGTCTCTCACTGTCTATTGAAATTCCATTTGCAGTTTTAAATTCAATTACTGCTTTTGTTGTTGCTGGTCCAAAATTCCCCTTTGGTTCTTTTTTAAAATATCCCAAAAATTTTAGAATTTCCTGGAGGGATTTTACGTCATTACTATTTTTGCCTTGTTCAAGGCTGCCAAATCTATCAATGGCTTCCAGCGCTTCTTCGAGTAAAAAACTGCTGCTGAGTGCCTTAATTTCACTTCCTTTTTCTGGCGTATTTGACATATAAATTTTTTATTAATAGTTTATTTAATTATGATCATTCTTCATATCTTGTCAACTTCTTTTCCGGAAACCCCCAAAAAACCATGATCTTTCTCAGGTCATAGTTTTTCATTCATTTCAGCTTTGTTATAGCTTTTATTCTCCTTTGCTGGCATTTATATACACTTCGCGGAAATCTGCCATGTCCTGCGCAACGAGTTGTTCAAAATTTGGAACACTGGATTTCATATATGCCATAATTTCTTCGGGGGTTTTACCACCTTCTGACATTTTTTTGACTTCGGCCTGTTGCTGTTCCGTCAAATGTTGAGTTGCGGTCAGCATCAATCGATCTTCGAGTCGAGTGGCCAGATCCTGAATCATGACCTCTTCTAGGTCGGATCCGAGATCCGTTTGGCCAGCGTCGTGGAGAAGTTCGCGGAGGAATGTGCGAATATATTTATCCATACGGAAAAGATATGCTTTTTTTGCTACTGTCGCAATGATATTTAATCTCTGAAAATTTATTTCGTTTTTAACTCTCTGGATATCGCGGCCTTATTATGCTGTTCAGTGTAATCCCTGTATCAAAAACTGCTTTAGATCGTTTTTTCCCTTTAAAATCTGTGAGTTCATCGGTCTGGGCACTTTGCCCTAAAAATGGCCGCTTTCCAACGCCCTGATTTACTGCAGATGAATCAATAACTTCGGTTGGAAACCCTTCGGCGTCTATTTTGCTTACAATAAATATATGTCTGCCAGCATTTTTAGAAGTTGTCATAATATCTCCAACTTGACACTTTACTCTAAGATTTATCCTTTTCCCATACCCAGGAAATGAAAGATTGTGTGGAATAAAGACAAATGATTCAGGCCGTCTTTGTACATACTGCTCAAAAAGAGCTGTACTACGATTTGCGAGGGGTGATGGCAAGCCTGTTTTATGAAGGTATTCCATAACGATGTCTGTGCATACTGCTGGTTTTCCCGTGAGCTGTTTTGTCCTTCCGAACTGATCGACTACTGTTGCAGCGTTCGCCTTATTTCTACTGACGGTATGCGTTTGACCGGTGATATTATCTAATATTTGCGCTTCTCCAGTCTGACTGAATGTCATCAAAGCTTTTCCATCTATTCCTGATGCACTTGTGTCATATGGGCGACTGAGATTCTGTGAAAAATATTCTTCGAGAATTTTCGATATCCTTTCTATGCTCACCTCACTATTTCTGTAAGGCGCTGTATTTTGTACTGTTAAATTTCTATTCTCCATCAGACGTCCTTTTTTCCTTAAATCTTCAAGGGCCGCAATTTCTGCATCTATTAATTCACGATACTTTTCTCTAAATTTTCTTGCCGCTTCTACACCTACATTTCTCCAATGCCAAGTTTCTTTTCTTGGGACTGTATGGATAAAATATTGCGATGGAATCCATCCTGCTTCAAAAGCATTTTTCAATAACCAAAGAAAACCCCTTGATTCCCTTTCTATCATCGTCAAATCAATGGTAGTTCCAAGGTGATGCTCTGAATAGCCTGGCGGTTCGCACCAATTACCACCTTTCATTTTATATAAATCCTCTTGTCTCTTAAAAGTTCGATACCCTGAACAGAGATGAAGATGTATATCCTCTTTGGCGGCAGCTTCCTTGAGGTTTTTTATAAAAGATTTTAAACTTTGTTTTTTTAATTTAATGGCGACTATATTGCCATATTTATCAACACCTCTTGCTGGAATTAAATCTGCAGGCTCAGGTGTTTTAACGTTGATGTATTTGTTTTTTTTCCCTATGGGGAGTCCATTTTCATCTGCAATTTCAGAACCCGGTTCTTCTATTTTTGTATGTTTGCTGGCTATAAAAACCGCGTCGCCCTTGGGATCTGCAGGATTCTGTATTTTGAGCCAATCTCCTGCAGTTCCGAGTACTCTTACAAGGCTTCCTTTCTCCAATTGGCCCAACTTGGAAGTTTCACTTATTGTGGGTTCAGAACGATAATTTATATTTGCTACCACTACTCGGTCTCCATGGAGTGCACACATGACATCCAAACTTGTGCTTCTTGTCCCATCTGCAACAGCCGTATCTTTTGCTCTGGCAGATTCCATTTCTCTTATATCTTCTACGTATTGAGCACTTATAAAAACTTCTTCACCTTCTGGATCTCTTGGATTTTTTATCCTGAACCAATGGCCATGTTTTGATATTACCTCTATTCTATCGCCACGATTTAATTGACCCAATGGTTTATTCCCATTTGTTGAAGCCACTGAGCGATAATTAACATTGTTTCCGGTAACGGTTCTGGTTGGAGAAATTTCTCTTTCTTTTATTTCATCTAAGTCCATATAGATACATTAAGAATTTCTATTTCGCATTTTTCGCATCCAATTAGGCTTTGCTGTGTTTTTATATTTTTCCAGTTCGACTTTTATGTGAGATAAATTTTTGATAATGATCTTTCCTGGGCCTTCAGGATCATCGATTCCATTTCCCGGTACTATCTCGAAATCATCAATTTGAAAACCCATTCCAAGCAAGCTCACGGTTGCATATTTTTTCATTGTTTCAAAAGCTCCCTTAAAATTTCCTCTGAATTTTGCTCCTGTTTCGTGTGCTTTTCTTATGAAATGGTTAAGCCATGTTGTAAAGTGATAACCTGCATTTCTCTCTGTTAACACTGCTTCTGCAGGAAGAGTAGTTGGTATGTTTGCTACCTGAAATGCCCTTACGAGTTCATTATTATCAAAATCATCATATTCCGTAACTGTATTTCGACCGTTTAAAACTCTTAAGACTCTTCTTCTTGGATCTTCAAGGGCATTAATCGTTGTAGTTTTGTATACATTTGGCTTTCTTCCAGCAGCAGTTACCGCCTTCATTCTATTCGATAAATTCAGTTCCTCTGCAATATTCAGTCCGAGGTTAAATCCACCGACTTCAGCATATAATCCTGCCCTGTATGTTCCCAATCCATAGGCAGCAGAACCCTCTGTATAAAGCCTATTCATACTTTGTCTGAATCTTTCTAGTATATGGATGAGTGGTATTTTTTCAAATACATCTGGTGGAAAATCTGCTTCACTTTTTAACTGATCGAGCGTTGGATATCTTTCAAATGTCCTGAGAATATTGCCTAAAAATCTTGGATTGCGGCTATATGCATCGGCTCCGCCAGTTCTTACTAGATGATCTGCGCTGACTTCTTTTACTTTTTCAGATGCTCCATTCATTCTTTTAGAATTTCTGAGAATTGCCAAGTCTCCGCACATTTTATAGATCATTCCCATCCCTGTCCCTTTTGCAACTTTGATATCCTTGCCTCTTACCCTCACATCCGCGGTCCCTGTTTCATCTGAACCTTTTTTCTTGGGAGGCAAGAAATTGAAAGTTTTTTCTACAGCAAAGATACTATACTTAGGATGCTCTCTTTTAAATTTCTCTATTTCTGCTTTTGTACTATCGAATTGGGCTGCAGCATTTGGCTTGTTGATTAAGATAATTATTTCAAAAGATTCTGGATCGAGGGGTTTTCCATCCTTGCCCTGTTGAGAAATCCAATCCTTCAAAGTATTTTTAATATTTTTTTCCTCTTTGTATGCCGGCAATACTATCGTCATCCTACATTCTGGTTTTAACGGATTATGTATTTGGTTATTCAAATCTTCTAACTCTTCAGAATAACTTTTTGTTGCTCCATTCATTCTGTAGAGTGCGGCTAGCGCGTCGCCTCGTGCTTTTGTAACTTCATATTTATCTGTTATTCTTTGTAGATATTGCGTTTGATGTTCACATCTTGCTGCTGCCAATTGTGCTCTCTCTACTCTTGAAATGGGTTTTACATCATCCATGAAACCATTTATGTAGTTTCTTGTATTTACGAATGTTTCTAAGGGCCCGATGGAGGCTATAGTTCTTTCTCCATTTAATAGTTCCCTATATTCCGGGTAGTTATTGTTGATATATACTTCCGTTCTTGTTCTTGCATTTATGTCTTGAATTGACTCTGGTTCCAGAGTGACTCTTTCTTCTTTTACACCTAGCGCTTTTTTTAGCGCATTTCTCATATTTGGACCGACTATGCCCGCAACCCTACTCTCCCCGCTGGCAATCAATCCTTTGTCTAATTGAAACTTTATTACCGCTGCCTCTGTTATTGGCCCGAAATTCCCTTTTTGCTTTCCGTTGAAGTATCCTAAAACTGCCAGAGCTTCCTGCAGGGTTTGAACATTTTTTCCTGATGAACCTCTTTTGAGACCGCCCATTTGTGAGATTTTTTCTACAATTCCGTTGTTTTGTCCTGTGCCTTCTTTGACTTCCAGCTCTTTGACTTTTCTGATAAGTATTTTTTTTATCTCTTCTTTTGTCTTTGGTCCAAATCCACCGCCGATAGCGTTGGCCTGGCCTGCTATCAATCCCGCTGAGGACTGTAAATTCATCAATGCCCCTCTTGTATTTTCTTCAAAAATGCCGTCTATGGGTCCTGTGTAGAACCCCGTGAAATAGAGCGCAGTTTGGATAACTCTTACTGTATTTTGGTCTGTGGAACCAGCCCTTACTGGTACTGGAAGACTATCTAGTGCCGATAGAGTGGACTCCACTGCCTGCCTGCTCATCCCTGGGGCATTATCTCCAGATGATGGATCTCTATTGAGAATACTTCTGTCGATTGTGCCTCCTGGGGTCATTGTATTTGTGCATTATCGTGTTTCACTTGCATTGATATAAACTTCCCGGAAATCAATCATCGCCTGAGATATGAGTTCTTCAAAATTTGGAATTTGATTTTTGAGATATACGATGATTTCTGCAGAATTTTTGCCCGACTCTGACATATTCTTCACTTCCTGTTCTTGCTGTGAAGATAAGTGCTGCACAGCAGTCAAGATCAATCGATCTTCCAATCTTGGGACTAAATCTTGAATTAGCACTTCTTCTAATTCGGATCCGAGATCTGTTTGTCCGGCGTCATGAAGAAGTTCGAGGAGAAATGTGTGTATATGTTGGTCCATAAATTTGGTGATTTTTTTGTGTATTATAGTGCTTCTCGGTCGTCATAATCTACTTCGAGTTTTCCTTGTTCTACCCCTTTATCCGCTCCTTTGTAATCTTCCGCTGCTTCTTTTGGAGCATAGTTGACGTCTACATCGTAGTCAGTATCTCTGCTTTTGGCTCCTTTTTTTGCCGTAGGCCCCACATCAACTTTTAGTGGTTTTGGAGCATCTACTGATATGCGCCAGTCCTCTTCTTTATCTTTTGGCGTCACGGCAGATGTGATATTTCGCAGGAGCATATTTGCTGCTGAAAATGCTTCGTGTACTGTAATGCCTGCATCCTCCAAGCTGTCTTTGATGCCCAGTGCGATTGGATCGTTTTTTTCTAGATTTGAGTAGTAATATTCCATTATGTCCCGCATTTTCTTGAGGTTTTCGGTTAATTTTTTGATGAATTTTTCCGTTTCTATGCCTCTTTGTTGAGCCAATGCTTCTATACTTCTGAGACTGAAATTGTGTGCGAGCATGAACGCTTCACTGAATACTCTTGTAAATTCTTCATCATCAATCTCTGGCTTCTGACCCTCGGCTCTGTCGATTTGTGCGAGTGATGCATAGAGTTTTTGAAACCCTCTTAAAATTTTATCTCTCCCTTCGCCATTTTCTTTATTTTTTCCTTCTTCTCCGGGTCTGTTTATTGATTCGATGATTTCGGGATCCTTTCTGTGGGCTTCGACGTCTTCATAAAGAGGTTCCTCCTCATAGCCTGGTTCTGGTTGTGGTTCTGGCTCTGCATCATCATAATCCCCACCCTTGTCTGGATCCTTGTCCTTATCTGGATCGTCGTAATCGATGTCATCCTCATCATCATAATCAACGTCATCATCGTAATTTGGTCCATCGTTTGGTGGTTCCGGGGTTACTGGAGGTGGTTCCGGGGTTACTGGAGGTGGTTCCGGTGGTTGTGGTTGTGGTTTCTTCTTCTCCCCATATTCCAAATGACTCATTGGGGATGCCACTATTGGGGCCACTGCCATGTAATCTCCTACTTTTTCTGTAACTTCCTGTGTTGCGGTGTAGAGAACTTCTCCGGATTCTGTTAATTTCTTCTGAAGAGTCTGCTCTCCTGTAAATTCGAATGTTGTCTTCTTCTCGGCAGCGGTGAATGCTGTACTATCGACGACTTTCTTGCCGGTGAATTCTGTGGTCGTGTGCTGTCCTGAGAATTGAACTTCGTGAGTCTGGGTTGGCATGTAATCATTTTTTCCTCTTACTGAAGCCAATACCTGGTATGTTCCGTTTTTGTCGTCAAATCCGGTGGCGATGCCGTAGGTTTTCAGACCTGGCATGACTGCTCCTCGGACGCGTCCGACGTTTCCATCGAAATATTCTTTTGGAATTTTGATTTCTCCGTTGCTGTCGGGTGTGAAGAATTTCCACATGATTTTGCCGTTGACCTTGACCTCGAGTCCGGCTTTGAATTTTGTCGGATCGGATGGGATGGTGACGCCTGATGGCATCCTTGTATGCGTGAGGTTCCTATTCACCATGTCACGCATGCTGAAATGGCAATATCCATCGGGTCTGATTTCTGGCTTTCCAATCCAATGAACACGGAGTTCATCGAGGATATGCTTCGGACGGTGTCCGTTGAAATGAATTCCCTTGATTCTCTCAAATCCATCCTGTCGAAGTGCATCTATTTTACTTCCGGTCACTGGGCCAACAACGACGTGCTCCTGAACATTGATTCCTGCTGCATGTATTCTTCCCAATGCTGCTGAAGTGAGGTGTCCTTGTGCGTCGAAATCGCTTCCGGTGAGAGTCACTCCACGTGCCTGCATTTCAGTGATAAATTGGCTCGATGGCATCTGCATGCCACCGGCGACTGGTGTCGTGGTGATCACTGGAGCTCCTGTGATTGTCGTGCTGACGGTCGCTTCATGGACCTGTATTCCTGCATTTTGCGCCTTGAGCAAGCCTGCTGAAGTGAGGCGTCCTTGTGCGTCGAAATCGCCTGCTGTCACTCCGACTCCACGAGTGTTCATTTCTTGAATTAATTGGGCTGATGTCATTTGTGCGCCACCGTTGATCGGTGCGATCGAACTTGTCGAAACTTCGTGAATCTGTATTTTTGCGGCGTGTATTTTTGCGAGACCGCCTTGAGTGATGTGTCCCTGCGCGTCGAGATCGCCTTGACCAAAGTTGACCCCACGTGCCCTCATCTCCCTAATGAGATCTGCTGATTTCATTTGTCCACCGCCATTAATGATGTGTTGCACGGATTGGGTCGTGGTGACTGGCGGCTGTACAATTTCCTGGATACTGATATTTTTGGAACGGAGGAAATCGAGCGTTGCTGCTGTTGGCTTTCCGTGGGCATCGAATGCGAGTCTATTGACTTCCTGTTGTGAAAGTCCAGCGACCTTCAGTGTTCGGAGCATGTCACCTTTTGAGAGAGGTCCATGTTCCGTTAGGTTTTTTGTTGCGGCGGTATTGACATGTCCGTCGGTCCATCCGGCGAGGTGACCGATGCCCGTGAGTGCGGCGGAGGCTCCGGCTCCGAATGCAGCTCCTATCCCTGCTGCTTTCCAATTTTCTCCTCGTTTGAATTTCTGAAATTTGCCTTCGGCGGTGCCCATATCGCTACGAACTTGGGTTTCTTCGTTGGCGGTGGATTGCTGGAGGTCCATGATGTAATCACGTCCTGTTGCTAAACTTCGCATTGCCCTCTTTCCTGCGTCGATCGCTCTCACGAGCGCGAGACGCTGTTCTTCTACTTTCATTTCACCGTCAAATTTAATGAGATCGATGCGATCATTTTCTGAAATCGTGTTGAGGGCGATCGCTTTTCCGAGGGCGACCGAGAGTGCGTTGTAGTCGTTTGCTGTGATTGCGTTCTGGATGTCGTTGGTCAAATCTGTGGCGAGAACTTTTGTATAGAGTGTTGACTCCATGCGTCGTTCGAATCTCTTCGCATCTGGTTGGTTTGGATTGAGACCTTTTTGGTCGTTGTCTGGACGATAGTCGAGAGCATCTCGTCGTTCTTTTTGCGCTTTGTGGTAGAGGGTTTCTTTGTTTTTTCGGACGGCAGAGAAGACACCTCCGGTGAGACATCCGGCGGCGATCGCCCACATGGCTGGACCACCAAATGGTGCGAGCGCAAAGGCTGACCATCGGAGTGTTTTGGAGGTGGCGATGGATGCTGTGATGTTTGCGAGACCGAAACCCATGATGCCGAGGGTTGCTGGATTCACGAATCTTCCAAGGACTTTATTTCTTTGTAAACTTTCCACCATTTTTCTGGACGTACTGTCGCTCCAGTTGAGATCTTTTGCTTGCGTCTTCACATCGACGTTTTTCGCCGTTCCGAGGTGAATTCTCATGTTGTCGAGATCGAGAGCGATGAGACCTGCGCGGTGCGCTTTGAGTTTATCGAGGAGACCTTCTTTCTTCTCCATAGTTGCAGGATCTGTTGACCCTCTGTCCTGTGTCTCTTCGAGGAATCCGATGATTTCATCGTTCGTTCCTTTCGCTGCCTGGATTTGCTGGATGATTGGCTTCATTCCCTGACGGAATTGAGCATCATCGATGGCGCCACGAGCATAGCTCTGGCACAGATTTTTGATGCTGGCCTGAATCTGCTGGGTGGTGACATCTTCAATAGTCTCATTATTGGTAAGGAATGCATTTCTGTCCCCATGCAATGCAATTCCGAAACGTTCGGCGATTGCGTCGAGTTCACCGTTGAGGTTTTCACGAACGCCTTCTGCAGGAATTTTATCTGTTCCCTTTACTTCTGGTCTGTTGAGCTGCATGAGCTCTGTTCTATATTTTGGATCTTCTTTGAGACGTTTTTTAAATTCTTCGATGTACTTCTCACGGTATGCGACCGCAGCGTTGCGCATCCAGAATTTGCTGATAATTTTATCCAGACGCCAGAGCTGTTTCCATCCTTGTGGACCTCGTTCTTTGAGTTCCTGGTCTAGGCGTTCGTCGGCGAGACGCTCGGCAATTCTGCTGAGTTTTTCTTCGATGTTCACAAAAATGACATCCAATTTCTTGGTATCGGGGCCCTGCAGCTTATCGATCATTGGTACTTCGCGTTCTTCTGAATCATAGATGGCGTGCTTGTAGGCATGGCCAACTTTATCAACCCAGAGCGGAATCGCCATGAGTTCTTTGAATTTTTTGATATCTTCTGGCGTGAAGCCTTCTGGTGGTGTTCCACCCTGTTGGATGACGCTTCTGAGCGTTTCGAACTGCGGCGCAACTCTTTGGATAAATCCGTTGAATGCCACCTTTGTCATCCCGAGTTTTTGGCGAAGTTCATTGTAGATCATGCCGTCGAGACAGAAATCTTCGAGGACACCAATACCTTCTTTTTTGCTGCCGGTGATCGCCCATCCACTTCCTGTATTGCGCAAGTCATAGACAAATGGTGGTTTTTCACGGAATGCGATGAGGAGCTGAAGTGCTTCTTTTTCTCCGAGGTGACTTTCTTTCATCACCAGAAATGCGGTATAGATTTTCTTTGCATCTACTTCTGAAACTGTTTTTTCACCTATTTTTATTGGCGCTCCGCCACGCGTCTTGATCACTCCTATCAAAACATCTCTGCATTGAGACAGATCGAGGCCGAGCTCTTTTCCCAAACCCCTATATACTTTCAAAAGTACTTCGTGGGTATTTTCGACCATCTGGTCTCCATATCCCATATGTTCTGGTTTGCCGAGGAAATCCGAAAGTTTTTCTGTTTTTTGTTTTCCATCCTCGTGCACTTCTTTGAAAACTTCTTTTCCTTTTCGGACGGAAGGCACCATTTCGAGCTGGATCACATTCGAAAGTTTGTCGTATGCCCCTGGGAGATTTTCTATGCCGAGCGTATACAGGAAGAGGGCTTGTCCGCCTTTTTCTGTTGCTCCTATTGATTTCCCGAGTGCGTTGCTTTCTTCCAGGAGAACGTCGAGCAGCGCCGTTGTTTCTCTTTCGAGTTTGTCTTCCATCGCCTCCTGATTTGGCTTGCCTTTGTTTGCGTGTAATTCCTCCTCGAGTTTTCTGGCGATTTTTCCTGTTTTATCCTGGACGCTCTTCAGTACTTTTCCCTGCACTTCCATGAATTTTGCGAATTTTTCATATTTTGCGACTTCTTCTCCCGAGAGCGGCTTTTTTTCATTTTTCCAATGAAGATCTTTTTCTCCTTTTGCTGGAGCGCGACCGTATTTATTCACAATATTCCGAGAAACAAGCTCGGCCTTCTTGATATCTTCTACTGTTTCCACAGGATCTGGAATGACATTGTGATTTTCGTTCGCGACTTCTGGAGTTCCTGGTTTTTCGGTCTCTCCCTCTGGCTCATCGTCGCCATACAAGATTTTTGAAATATGTTCTGGAGGAGATTCCAGGAGATCGATCATACTTTGAAGCGCCCGAATCAACTCTGT
>JBBTWG010000030.1:0-40651 GCA_038062935.1 Patescibacteria group bacterium | reverse complement strand
TCAACATCAGGATTTTTCGCATTTGACGCCTGAAACGCCTTGTAAAGATACGACTTCTCGAGCGGATCCAGAGTGTCAAAAGGAAATTTCGGGAAAAATGAAAGAATCGCCTGCTTGAAATGAACATCCGGAGTATCACCCTGTTGAATAAAAGCCACATAATCATCAGGAGAAAATTGCTCAGCATGCTTCTCCTGAACATAGCGAATGAGTCGAGTGATGCGATCAGGAGTGAGATAGATATGCTCACCAGCAAAAAATCGGAAAGATTTCGGATTCAAAGGATCTACCTGAAGATGAATACTGGAATTCATGGAATCCACAGCCTCCAAAATAAAATTCTTATCAGTCTGCGTCAAAACATTTTTTCCAGAAAAATGCTGTTCAAAAAAATTCGAAATATGACCCCAAGGACTTTTGCCAGCCTCGATAGGAATGAGAATTGTATCAGGATTCTCGGCAATATAATGCTGTATATTCTGACTCAGAATAGATTGACGAAGAGCTTTTGGACCACCTTTTGCATCAATAATTTTTCGAAGTTCGACGATATCAAAACGAGGAAGTAGATCATTCGGACGTATGGAGCGCAAATCAATACCAGTATCAGCAAAAGCGGTAAGATAATAGGTAAAATCTTCATCAGTCAAAGAAAGTTTCGTTTTGATCTGCACATCGATAGAGCCAGATTCTTTTGTAATCGGATCGATCTGGAAGAATCCAACAGGTTTATACTCCGGATGAACACGAGACTTCGCATCTTTCAAGGCAATATAATCTACAGGAATAAATTTCCCAGCACTAAGAACTTCACCAAAACGACGAACTTTCTCGGCTCCATGCTGAAAATCAGTGATGAGCAAGTCCTGCCAAACAACCGTATCTCCACGTTCGAGCCGAAAAGAACGAAAATTGAAAGGCGCAGAAGAAGATTCTGTTCCATCTTTCTTGATGTGCACAACACTCTTTCCATTATCAGAAATCTGCAAAAGATCACCATTTCTTTTGCGAACCTGGACTTTGAGATACGTCTGAAACGAGGAAGAAACTCCTGCTTCTTTTTGCAAAAGATCACCCAGCGAAGAAGAACTCTTGACCCATCTTTCACGCGTTTCTTCTCTTCCCAGGACAGTCACAACATGAGAATTAAAACTTTTCAAATGATCTGGACGATTTTTATTCGCATCCCAAACTTTCTTTCCAAAAGCCGTTCCACGGTTCAAGAGCGTGAGAAATGCAGGATAATTTCCACCATCAGCAGCACGGAAAAAATCTCCAACACGCTCTACATATTGAGCAGGATTTTTCACCACCAACGTCGGAGCACCATCTTTTCTTCTGGATTGGCGCAGGAGGCCATCAGTCGTTGCGACAATATTCACCGTTTCCTTCTTCAAACCGATCATTTTCAAATCCCAAGCATTGGCAAGTCCACGATCAGAAGCAAATCCAGCATCCACAAGAGCCTGTCTACCATACGCCTGTTGCATGATGCGAATAGCATAAGTACTGCAAACGTTCAGATGACGAAAACGATCTTCAATAATCCGAGGTGCAGTACGGGTCAGGCGAAGAGCATCCACCGCAGAAAGACTTCTCTCCTGTCGAACATCAGAAAAAGCAGGAGCAGAAAGAGGTTCGAAAAGAGCAGCTTTTTCACTCTCAAAATTTTTGAAAGGAGGAATCTGAGGAATAACAGCATGATTTTCAGGTGGAGTAGCCAGAGCTCCTGGCTGAATTTCTGGAACAGGGACAGCCTGAGAATCAGTCGCAGGACTCGTCTCTGGAAGGGCCGGAAGCTCGTCACGCAAAGCATTTTTCTCTTGAATAGTGGTATTCACAATCATCTTTCGAGCAACATCGAGAACATTGACTGAATCCAAAGTCACTCCACCGCGCCCCAAAAAATCTAAATTCCAATTCTGACCAAGCCGCATACCAGTAATTTTCTTCGCTCTCACAAGAGCAGAAAGAGATTGAAAAACAGTCACACCGGCACTCTGTCCAGAAGCATCCACAGCAGAAAGAACAGAAAGTTGACGAGAAAATTCTTGAGCGTCTTTGCTCGCTTTTCTCCAGGCACTCTCACCCTTGAGACCAATTTTCAGATTAGCATGAGTGAAAAGTTGGTAGATATTCCAGGTGAATACATCCATAGAACCACCCTTTGCCCCAACATCATTCGTAAAACGCAAGTCCAGAACGGAAGAAATCTCAGGCGCTTTGCCTTCAAAGAGGTCGAGAGTGGGAGTAATGATTTTATTTGGAGGAGACATAGAGAAAAATAGAAATCTTCACATTATACCACAAAAAGAGAGAAGAATCCAGCTTCAAACAGCTTTATCTTCCAGAATTCTACGACAAATTAAAGACCGAGCTCTTTCTTGATCTCATGCACATCTCGAACCAAACGTTGATCCTGCTTCAGCATTTCCACAATTTTATTACAAGCATGCAGCACTGTCGCATGATTTTTCCCACCAAATTCAACACCAATCTTCTCATACGCCTCATTGAGCTCCTGACGGATCAAATACATACAAATTTGGCGCGGGATCAGAATCTCTTTGCGACGATCATCGCTCATAATGTCCTCTTTCGAAAGCCTGAAATATTTCGCCACCACCGACAAAATTTCTCCACTGTCACGAACAAAACGACGACTCGGATTTGGCGAACGGTAGAGATGATCAGGAGAAGTCTCTTTTGCACCATGCAATTGACGCACCAAATCAAGCGCATCATTCAAAGTTGGAACAGTTTTCTGCAGCTGGACAATAGCCATGAGACTTTTAAAAACCCCTTCTAGATCACGAACACTCTTCTCGACATGATAGGCAATACACGAAAGAATTTCCTGATCAATAATCAAAGCATTTTCCTGACACATATTCTGCAAAATCGCGATACGCGTCTCATATTCCGGCGGAATCACTTCCGTCACCATACCCATCCCAAAGCGACTTTTGAGACGATCATCCAGTCCCTCGAGATCTTTCGGAGCACGATCACTCGTGAGAATAATCTGTTTATTCGCGTCATACAGATCATTAAACGTATGAAAAAATTCTTCCTGACTCGAAGACTTCTCACAAAAAAATTGAACATCATCCACCATCAGACAATCCACTTTTCGATATCGATCCTTGAATTCTTTCACGTTCCTCGTCCGAATCGCCTGAATCACTTCATTCACAAAATGCTCAGAAGTGATGTACACAATGAGATGTTTCGGATAATTTCGAAGAATTTCATTCCCCGTCGCCTGAAGAAGATGAGTCTTCCCAAGCCCAACATCTCCATAGAGAAAAAGTGGGTTGTAAATGCCGCTCGGCTGGTGCCCTACAGCAGTACAAGCCGCGTGTGGCAACCGGTTGTTTCTTCCCGCAACAAAAGTATCAAGTGTATAGCGATTATTGAGCATTCGGCTCCGGAGATTCCCATCAATTTTCAGTTCCCGAGAATTCGGCAATTTTCGAATACTTTTCTCAGCAGGCAAAACACCTTCTAATGGTACCGTTTTCGTATCATCGCCATTCGCAAAAGACGCCGCAATCTCAAAAACAACACGAGAAAGCGTCGGAATCAAATCTTTCACCAAAGTCGTAATTTTCGCACCATAATGACGTTCCACCCACTCTTTCGCAAAAGCATTCGGAAATCCAATCACAAGCACATCAGCCTCAAAATTCACAATCCCCGTATTCTGAAACCAAGTCACGAAATGGTTTCGGGGAACCGTAACCTCAAGCTTCTGCAGAATAGCTCGCCAAAGATCTTTCTGATCAGTCATAAATAAAAAAATAGAGCGGGAAACGCAGGGTTCATACTAGCGAGTATGGAGGATGAGATTCAAGTGATTTTTTAGTGCCGTAGCAAGCGTCGTTTTCCTTGCTCCTGCCGAGCAAAACAAAAAGGCAATTATTTTTTTATGCCCATCCTTTTAAGTAAGCCCATTTCTTTCTTATGAGCCTCAAATTTTTCTTTGGTTTGAAAAAGCCCTCCCCTCATCCACCCATACATAGGATCTGAAACTTTACCGTCTTCTGTTTCAAAATGCGCATGCGACAAACCTTTTCCATGAAGCTTGCCTTCAATTCCATACATTTTTGCTAATTCGCGCACAATCGCTGCTATGTCATAGCAATTTGCCCAGCCACTTGGTTCAAAGGCACTTTCCATTCGTTGTCTCCCTCCTTTTAAAACCTTCAAGCCTGATTTTATCGGATGCCAAGGAGATTTTTCACGCAATACAAATAAACCAATAGCTAAAAGTTTTGTATCAGTATCATCTAAAACTTCCTCGGAAATCAGTTTTTCCACTCTCTTGGCATCTCCAATCAATCGGTCATCTTTTTTCATGAGCTCCAAAACTTGAGGCAAATTTTTCGCAGCGATTGTGCTTGCAATTTCATCTACCTCATGTTTCCATTCATGCACATTTTGCACTTCTGCACCCCTAAAGGAGGGGGAGGGCTTTTCACGATTTGTATTTTTTACTTCAGTCATCAGATGATTATACCAGAAAATAGATCACTTATAAATCTAATATTGGCAAGTACCCAAAACATAAGACATGCCGAAAACGGTATACAAATGTTAAGAAAAAGCTGTTTTAAAAACTTTGAGAGCTCCAAATCCATTTTTGGGAAAAAATTGCGAAGGGATGCGGGATCCAAAACAAGAGTTTTTGGCGTAAAAAAAATCGGATAGCTTGCTATTCGATTTTTAGCCAAAATACTCTTATTTTGGTCGCAGACCGAGCACTTTTTCGCAAAAATGGATTTGGAGCTCTCAAAGTTTTTAAAACAACCGCATCACATCTTTCCACGTCACCACAAAAATCATCACCATCAAAAGCACAAATCCAATAGTATGAATGAGCTGTTCAATATGCGCCGAAAGCCTCCTTCCACGCACTGACTCAATCACGAGAAAAAGAAGTCTTCCGCCATCCAATCCCGGAAATGGCAACAAATTCATGACCGCAAGACTCAAGGACAAAAGTGCAGTGAAACGAACGAGTGAAAAGAATCCTTCGTGAACAAAAACTCCTGTCATTTGGGCAATCCCAACCGGACCAGAAACGCCTTCTGGAACAGAGAAATCAGTAACGAGCTGCCCCACCAAATTTCCAAACATAACGACAGTCGAGATACCGAGACGATACGTTTCTTTGAAAGCATGAAGAAAAGATTGCGGGAAAGGATATTGAACATTCTTCACAAAAGTCACAGAGGTCAGAAGACCCGTGGAATAAAAATCATTCTGAAGAGAACCGCGCAGGAGCGGAGAAAGAACGACACCAATTTTCCCATCTTCATTTGGTTGAACATAAAAAGTGAGAAGCTGACCGTTGCGATCAACGAGAAATTGAACTGGTTTCTCACGATTTTCCATGATCAATCGAGTTGCCTCTTGTGCGGAAGGAACATCTTGTCGTTCCACCTGAACTACGAGATCATTCTGGATCAATCCCGCTTTCTGTGCAGGGCTGTCAGAAGCAACTTCAGAAACAAGAATTGAACCAATATCAGTAGAAAAAACATCAAAAGTCATCTCAGAAAGGTTTCGAGAAACAGTGATAGAGAAGTGCTTTTGACCTTGAGTAGAACGGTGATATTCATCAAGAGAAAAAATGTTTCGACCATTTACTTTGAGGAGAACATCGTTGGGCTGAACACCGGCATGAGCAAAAGGAGAATCCACCTGAAGCCGAGAAAAAACAAGACGAGGAAGGACAAAATGTTCATAAAACTGAAGACCAAAATCACGACCGGAAGGTTCAATCTTGAAATCAAAAAAACTTTTTCCACGAAGTACTCCAGCAGTAAAAAACTTTTCTGAATCACTCCGCATAAGTTTCTGGAAAAGAGAAGAATCAAAGGCCGCATCGTGGTTGAGAGAAACAATCGTATCCCCTTTCTGAAAACCAACTTTTTGTGCATCAGAACCACCCTCGACATCTTTCACGACGAGACCAGATTGAATTTGCAAATTTCCGCTATCAATAGCCTGAAAAACATCATCGGGACCGATGAGAAGCGACTGAATTCCAAAAGAAAAACCGAACGTCAGGAGCAAAATTGCGAGGAGAAAATTCATGAGAACTCCAGCGATCACCACGAGGATTCTCTGACGAAGAGGTTTTCCGGCAAAACTTCGCTTGTCTTTCAGAGCCGCAGCCGTATGCGCATCTTCACCATACAGACGCACAAAACCCCCGAAAGGAAAAAAATTAATAGAATACAGAGTTTCACCAAATCGCTTCCCGTACACTCTCGGAGGAAGTCCAAAACCAAATTCTTCGACACGAATTCCGGCTCTCTTTGCAGCCCAAAAATGGCCAAGTTCATGAATCAAAACCAGAAGAGAGAAAATCAAAATAAAGACCAGGATCGTGAGGAAAAGTGACATGAGGTGAGTGAGGTGAGTGAGAAAGTAAAAATTCCCGGAGGACTAAATCGTGAGAACATCAGCCTCTTTTTTACGCGCCGCTTCATCGATAAGTTTATTGAATTGATCAACTCTGTCTTGCAAGAGCTTCACCCATCCATGATATTCATCTTCTGCCATTTCTTTGCTTTTTTTCAAACCGTCAAATTTTCCCATCGCCTGTTGCCGTTCATTACGCACCGCAATTTTCGCTTCCTCACTATAGCGATATACGACTTTGGCAAGCTCTTTTCGTCGCTCCTCGGTGAGCTGAGGAAAATTCAAACGAATATAAATTCCGTCATTCACAGGATTAATTCCCAATCCAGAAATTTGAATCGCCTTCTCGACATCTTTCATCACCGATTTGTCCCAACACTGAATCTGAAGCGTGCGAGAATCAGGGACAGAAACGCTCGCAAGCGCTTTCAAAGGCTGAGAACTGCCATACGCTTCAACATTAATCCCCTCCACAAGCGCCGCACTTGCACGACCAATCTGCAGACGAGCAAATTCGGAGCGGAGATGTTCGAGTGCTTTTTCGAAACCTTTTTCAGCCTGGGGAAGAATATCGGACATAGAACTAGGATTTAGGATGTAGGATTAAGGATTTAGGAGATGAGAGTTCCGAGGTTTTCTCCTGATAGAACTTTTTTCAAATTACCTTTTTTTTGCATATCGAAGACATAAATCGGAAGTTTTCCTTCTTGGCAGAGCGAAATCGCTGTGAGATCCATGACGTGAAGTTGTTTTTCGAGAACTTCCTTGAAAGATACTTTTGGGAAACGTTTGGCATTCTTATTTTTATGAGGGTCGGAATCATAAACTCCATCCACATTCGTCGCCTTCAAAACAACATTTGCATGCAATTCCAAACCCCGCAGTGCCGCGGCAGAATCCGTCGAGAAAAAAGGATTCCCCGTTCCTCCAGCACTGATGACGATTTTTCCATCTTCCAGTGCAGAGATCGCAGCACGAGCCGTATAATCATCGAGAACCTTCGGCATAGAAATCGCAGAAAAACAAACAGCAGGAACTCCGAGAGAAGCAAAAGTACTCTCGAGAGCCGTCGCATTCATCACCGTCGCGAGCATTCCCATGTTGTCAGAAACAGTACGGTCAAGAGCGACATCTTCATGATCCCGAAACCTCCAAAAGTTTCCACCGCCTACGACGATCACAAACTGTGTCGACTTGGCGAGCTCAGCAATTTCACCACAGAAACCACGAAGAGCCGTCGGAGAAATACCCGATTCTTGATCTCCCTGCAAAATTTCTCCAGAAAGTTTCAGAACTACTCTGCGATAGAGTGAACGAGAAGCCATTTTTAAAGAAACTTAAAAATAAGATATGCGGCACCAATTCCAAGCACCATGCCCACAATGAAGATCATTTGGGTCTTGCGACTCGGATCAGATTTATCTTCATGCGCATTCGCCAAATCCATAAGCAGATTCGAACTCAAAACGATCTCTTCACCTGCATTTTGCTCCAGCACTTCATCGAAATTATGAGTCGCTACAAGCTGTACAAATTTATCGAAACGCACTTTCACTTTTTCGGTTGGAGGTCGATCTTCAGCAGAAACAGGAGCAGAACTCCCCTCCTCCGACGAATCCAACGGACGTACTTCAAAAGAATGATCTGGAGCCACGTCCCGCATATCGTTCGATTTTCCCTTCGGCCGGTCAACAATGCGAATTTCTTTCATCCAGAAAAATATATCACAAGACACGAAAAAAAAGAAAATTTTGCGGCACAGAAAAAAATCTGATACGTTATGAACCATGAATACCAAAGAACAGATCCAAAAAGACCTCATGGAAGCCATGAAAGCCAGAAATCAGGAAGTCACGGACACGCTCCGCATGTTGAAAGCCGCCGTCATGAAATTCGAAGTCTCCGGAAAAGAGAAAAAGGACGCTACCGAAGAAGAAGTCATCCAAATCGTTGGCAAAGAAATCAAATCTCGAAAAGACTCTTTCGAACAATTCACCGCAGGAAATCGTCCAGAACTCGCCGCAAAAGAAGCAGCAGAAATCAAAATCATCGAAAAATATCTCCCACAACAAATGAGTGAAGAAGAAATCCGAGCAACCGTCACGAAAGTTCTCGCACAAACCGGCGCCACCTCAAAAACCGAACTTGGCAAAGTCATGGGAGTTCTCATGCCGCACGTAAAAGGCAAAGCAGACGGCACATTGGTAAACAAAATTGTGCAGGAAATGTTGAAGTAAGCTCCTCAATAAATCCTACTGTCAGGATCATGAAGATCATCTTTCGAAGAAGAAGAGTCCATCAAAAAACCAGAACCATCGGAAAGGACTCGATAATGAAGAACTTCTACATCGCCACCAAAAAATGAAGAAGTCATTTTGCAATATCCAGTTCCGGGAGAAGAAAAAGAAATAACAGGATCCGAACCACGAAGAATAAAGACAGATTGAGAAGCAACACTATCACCCTTGGGGCCCAGAACAAGTCGAAGTGGAGGCAATGCGGAATCCTGAAGAGAAGAAAGAGTTGAGAGCATTCCTTCCAGGGACGCGGATGTAGGCATCCCTTTCAAAGGATCAAATTGGAGAGAATGAAAAAGCTGCAAAAGAAGCATTTTTTCAGGATCCTCCTTGGAGTCAAAAGCAAAATCGTCAGCAAGTGGAAGTGGTTGAGGTGGATGATATTTTCTCGAATGAGGAACACGGGAAACATCGGAATCTTCCGAAGAAGAGAGGAGATGGTGAGCTCCAGCAGCAATTAAGCCGGCCGCAACAAGAAAATAAACAAGACCACCACGGGAATCTCGAAGAATATTATTGAAAGAAGTATGGATACTCTGAAGAGAAGCAAGGGTAGCAGAAAGATATCCTGGTCCAGATTCAGAATCTTGAGCTACGGAAGATTGATCTTCATGAAGAGCACGAAAGTCACTTTCAGCAAGAAATTGAACAGGTCGAGCACGCAGATTAATAAAATATTTCTGACATGTCCCATCAATAAAATGAAGCACAAAAACCTGAAAAGATTTATCGAAATAAGGAACTTTATCGAAAGATTTCACCATCGGACCATCAAGATGACGAAAAAAACATCTCTTTCCTGTGGGCTCTTTTCCATCAGGAATAAGATACAAGGCGACAGAATCGTCGCTGCTATCCGCAACGTGGTGGGGTTTCAAATCAGCAAATGCATCAAATGAGCTAGAACGATGATCCAGTGACATACAGCAAAATAGTAAAGGATGACATCATAATATAAAAATATAACTATGTCAAATATTTACTTTTTCAGCTTTGTACATACATATCGATCGCCTTCGCCAATCTCGAATACGTATCTTTCTTGCGCACATCATCACGATCCAAAGTTGTGAGTCGAAAACCATGATGCGGACTATAAAAACCGCTTGCGGGCACCACACAAATCCCCGTCGATGCGAGCAAATAATACGTGAAACGCTTATCCAAAGGAAAACCAGGCGCATTCACCTGTTCTTCAATGAACTTCCGAGCCGATTCACTGGCAATTGGTAATGTTTGTCGATCATTCAAAATCCCCTTCTCAAAAAGCGGCATCATATAGAAAGCACCATTCGTACGATTCACTTTCATGCCTTTCACGGTGCCAAGAATCTCCGCGATGAAATTTCCATTTTTCTCGAGCTCACGATTATATTCTTCATTCCATGCCGGGAAATCCGGATGCTCATACACTTTTGGCAAAATCGTCTGCGGAAGCGTCCCCGAGCAGACCTCCATAAGCACGCGTTTTTTCACCGATTCAACATAATTCGCAAAATCTTTGTCCAGATGCACATTGTGAAATTCCGCCCAGCCACAACGACCACCCGGCCACGGGATGTCTTTCGAAAGACCACGCATCACGATGAGCGGCACACGGTTCTGGGCAATGTCCGTAATCTGATGAAACTGATATCCATTGTACGTCATACGGAAATAGACTTCATCAGACAAAATCATCAACTGATATTTTTCTGCAAGATTCACAATCGCTTCAAGCGTTTCTTTGCTGTACACCGCACCCGTCGGATTGTTCGGATTGATGACAAGAATTCCAGAAACTTCCGGATGAGCTTTAATTTGCACTTCCATGTGAACCAAATCTGGCTGCCAACCGTTCTCAGGATCGAGGTTGTATCCAATCGGCTCTGCTCCAGACGCAAAAGATTCCATGGAAGTATGCGTCGGATAGGAAGGCGTCGGCTGCAAAATTCGCGAACCTTTCGGAAGCATGTGATACAACGCGGCGATCGCCGCACCGAGACCACTCGTGAAAAGCACAAATTCATAATCCAGCGTCGACGACGGAGAAAATTGCTTCGCATACTCCACCACCCATTTGCGCGTCTCAATCCGTCCACGCGAGTGCGTATATCCGAAAACCATGTCGCCAGGCTTCTTCACTTCTTCCACCAAGATATCTTTCAAAAAAGCCGGAACCGGCCAACCTTTCGCAATAGGATCCCCGATATTTTCTCCAACAAATTGAAAACTTGGATCAAGCTCTTTAAGTTTTTGCGCAACATCGACAATTTCACGGATACTGTAGCGGAGAAGCGAAGTCTGAGGATTGAAGACAGAGGTGCGCATGGGAGGATTTAGGATTTAGGATGTAGGATTTAGAAAAGTCACGTGCCACACGTCAAATGTCACAAGTTACCCCAAGCTTTTTCTGATAATCCCGGCCTGCACGACATCTTCAGCAGCGTCCATACCGATTTCCATTTTGTGATAAATATTCGAAACCAAATTTCGGTGCAGGAAATGAGCGTCGCGAATCGGACCAAGTGCAATTCCCAAAACTTCTTCAACAGCACGGACATCTTCCGCAATCTCTTTGAATGACGGATGTTTTTTGGCTAAAAATTCGAGATTTTCACGATTCAGATATTTTCCAGCATGCGTCAAATCTCGTCGAAGATTGATGTACAAACGCTCGATGAGAGGCAAATACCCTTCTTTTTTTGCACGACGCAGAGCGCGGCCAGTGCCAATAAATTCCGGCGGAACACCCAGGGAATAAAACGATCCCGTAAAAGTAATCGCCCGTGGCAAACTCACTTTTCCGATTCCACGGGAATATCCGAAAAGACCAATATGTTGCATTCTCTCACGTCGCGGAGGGATGGAAGCCGCAACTTTATTGATAAAAGGCGCAAGCGGTTCCACCGTCTTCTGATACATTTCCGCAAAAAAAGCATTCACTTTGACAATCTCCGCTACTTCTTTTGGAGAAAGAAAATCGGGCTTCATCTTCGGAAGCGTATCCTGAATATACTTGAGCGCAGCACGAACCTGAACCTCAGGATAATCATATTTAAACGCTGATTGCACCGTCACCGTGCGAATACCACGATATTCCTGAATCACTTCTTCGATATTTTCCGGATTCACGCCGCCACGGAAAGGCAGGGAGCCTGTCCCAATAATCGGATACATCGGCACACCGTATTTTTCCTGCACATTATAGAAATGTGAAATAGCAACCTTGGAAGCCAAAACCGAAGGCACAATACCCGCATTCAACGCCGGATCTGATCTCGCAATAAAAGGTCGCATCAACGTCGGATATTTTTTGTAGGCTTTCTTATATTTCTTCAAATATTCTTCGAGAAGGACATTCACCGACGTCAAATCAGCCACTTGCTCCACAAGAGGAATCACATCTATATGCGAAAAATCACACTGTTTTTTGCTATCAAAAATCTCACACTTCAACTTCGCAACTTTACGAAAGAGACTATCTGTCTCGAAAATTTGATCCGCATTTTTCGTCATCGGCAAGATCACTTCCATAATCGGCGGCGTATGAAATCCAGCCTCTTTCGCCAAATCCGCAGACGTCACGATGTTCATGAAAGCTCGCGCCAGACGATATCCATGCTCTTCCCAAATATTCGGGATACGATACGTCAAAAATTTTTTCTGCCCCAAGGGATTCTTCTGAAAATACTGTGTATATTTCCGAAAAAGTTTATCAATCACTGCTTCATCGACAAATTTCCCCTCCCAATCCCACATATATTCTTCACATCCCAAATCAGAAAAAGCAATATAAGCCTCTTCGATCTCATCAGCAGTATTAATAAAACTCTTATTGCACCAAAAAGCAGCACTGGCATTATCAGGGTGCTGCGTCGACATCGTGGCAGGAATGATACGTTTCATATTGGCTGCATTGTAGCGTCTAACGCTTCACATCACAAATGAACAAGTTGTGCTCCTGAGAAAAAATGAGACCTAATTCTCTCCTCACACTTGCATAAGTAGATTCAAAATTCTCGCCACGTGAATAATCTATATTGGTCACTAGATGAGTTCGAGGCATAGCCAAATGCCGAACATTTGCATCAGAATGCAAAGCATAATTTCGAATTCGATGAGCCAAAAAACGCGCCCAATCCAGACCAGAAGCGATTCTATAACCGGCACCACCTCGAGCACCTTGTAACTGACAAATCTTCCAAAGTTCACCATCTTCTGATTCATCAACACTAGAAACAACGCCATTTTTACGCTTGTAACCAATATGCAGAGAAGCAGTCCCCTCAGTAGGAATTGCCAAAGCTTTTCTTTGATCTCCGATCAAAGTTTCCAAAGATAACTGATCAACCTTCAAAGGTGGTAATTTTGAAGTAGGAGGCCTGAGGTAGGAACCAAAATGTGGATCTTCAATATGAACAGTTTGAAGCAACTCGGCGAGACGCATATTGAAGTCAATATAACATAAAATTGCATTAAATCAAGGAAAAGGCCTGGGGTTGCCCCAGGCCTTGAGAGTCACAAGTCAAAAGTCACAGGTTGATTCTAGAATCCCATGCCTCCCATACCACCGCCCATACCTCCACCGTGCTCGCCATCCTTCTTCTCCTCTGGAAGATCGACGACAATCGCTTCCATAGTAAGAAACGAACTTGCGATAGAAACGGCATTCTGAAGAGCCGTTCGAGTCACTTTTTTCGGATCAATAATGCCAGCCTTCACCATATCGACATATTTATTCGCCATGACATCGTATCCGACACCTTCTTTTTCATTGAGCACACGATCCACAACCACCTTCCCTTCCTGACCACCATTCTCTGCAATGCGCATGAGGGGTTCGAGGAGAGATTTTTTCACCAGCATCACACCAGTCATTTCATCGCCTTCAAGTTTCAAACCGTCGAGAGCTTTTGAAGCTTTCAGAAGTGCCACGCCTCCACCAGGAACAATGCCCTCTTCCACAGCAGCTTTTGTCGCCTGAACAGCATCTTCGATGCGGTGCTTTTTTTCTTTGAGTTCCACTTCTGTCGCAGCACCAACTTTGATCACACCGACACCACCAGTGAGCTTCGCGAGACGTTCATGGAGCTTCTCTTTGTCGAAATCTGAATGAGTCTTGTCGAGAAGAATCTTCAATTCTTTCACACGAGCATCGATTTCTTTCTTCGCACCTTTGCCACCAATGATAATGGTTTTTTCCTTGTCAGCAACCACTTTTCGAGCCTGACCGAGATCAGAAAGTTCAGCAGCTTCCAGTTTCAAACCCACTTCTTCGCTAATGACGCGAGCACCCGTGAGCGCAGCAATGTCTTTCAGAATTTCTTTGCGACGTTCACCGAACGCAGGAGCTTTTACCGCGAGGACGCTAAACGCACCTCGAAGCTTGTTCAAAACGAGGGTTGCGAGCGCCTCTCCATCGATATCTTCGGCAATAATAACCAATTCTTTTTTCGAAGCCTGAACAACTTTTTCGATAACCGGAAGAATATCCTGAATCGAAGAAATTTTCTTATCTGTGATGAGAATGTACGCATCTTCGTACGCCGCCTCCATGCGAGTTGGGTCAGTCACGAAATATGGCGATATGTAGCCATTTTCAAATTGCATTCCTTCTACAATTTCTTTCGAAAGTCCCATCGTTTGAGATTCATCAACCGTGATGACACCGTCATTGCCAACCGATTCGAGAACATCAGCAATGAGCTGACCAATCGCTTCATCTTGTGCAGAAATCATGGCCACTTGAGCCACGCGCTCTTTGGAACCTTTGATATCTGTCGACATGTCTGTCAAAGCAACGAGCAATTTCTCGAGTGCCTGCTCCATACCACGACGAATCAACATCGGATTCGCTCCAGCAGTGATATTGCGGAGACCTTCTTCGATCATTTTCCAAGCGAGCAAAGTCGCCGTAGTCGTTCCATCACCAGCCACATCATTTGTCTTGGTTGCAGCCTCTTTCACGAGCTGAGCACCCATATTTTCAAAAGGATCTTTGAGTTCCACTTCTTTTGCAATCGTGACACCATCATGCGTTACCGTCGGAGAACCATATTTTTTGTCGAGACCAACGTTTCGACCCTTCGGACCGAGCGTCACACAGACAGTACTGGCTAATTTTTTGACACCCGCGAGGAGTTTGGCACGAGCTTCATCGGAAAATAAGATTTGTTTGGCCATGGGAATAGGATTTAGGATGTAGGATTTAGGATTCAATTATTGCCAAAACATCGCCCTGTGAAAGAATCAAAAGCTCTTTATTATCCATCTTTACCTCAGTTGGACCATATTTTGAAAATAAAACTTTGTCACCAACTTTGATATCCATCGACATTCTTTTGCCTTCTTCACTCATTTTTCCTGGACCGACAGCCATCACCGTTCCCTCTTGTGGGCGTTCTTTCGAAGCACTTGGCGGAATATACAAACCAGATTTTGTCATTTCCTCAGCCTCTTTTGGCTGGACGACCAAATGATCATCCGTAGGACGAAGCTTGATATGCGACATGGTGGGTAAAATTAAAAAATATGAAATTCCCAGAGGGAACAAAAACTTAGCGCTCAAATATTAAGAGTGCTAAGTAAATTTTGCAAGAGCATTTTGGGAACAGGGATCAAGGAGAAGAATAAACTTCCTCGACTGAAGAACGAGTGTTATCAATTTTCAATCGAAAAGCCAAAAACGCAGTGCATATCTCAACCCAAAATTCCTCAGCAGATTTCGCATGAAGAGAAGCAATAGCGTTAAAAATACTTTGTGGATCAGTAGCAAAACGAGCAAAAATGCTCTGGGGGGGAACACCCTTTCCCACAAAGATCATCAAACCAGCATCGAAAATCGTCACTAAGAAAATATTCAACAACAAAAAGAGAAAAAGCCTCATTTGGAGAAAAAGCTCGAGCAGTAGAAGCAAAAGTATTCGAAAGAGACTGCAAAAAAAGAGCCTGCAAATGAAAAAAAGGAGCCTCATCCTGTCGATTAGGGACAGAAAGAGAATGAAGAAGATGTGAATCTGAAGAAAAAGTGGCAGGTATAAGAGACATTGTATTTCAAAAAATGAAAAACTCTGACCGTATCAATCCGCAACAGCTTCCTTCCTCACTTCACGAATCATATTCACCTTGATCGGTGCCGGATGCTGAAAATCTTTTTCGATCTTGCGAGCAATATTGTGACCGAGACGTGCAGAACCGAGGTCATCCACAAGATCAGAGTTCACGAAGATACGCACCTGATTTCCTGATTGAACCGCAAAAGATTTCTTCACACCCTCGAAAGAATTACAGAGATTCTCGAGTTCCTGCATACGACGAATGAAAGTATCTAAATTTTCCTGATTCGCGCCAGGACGGAAATTCGAAATCAAGTTCGCAGCCTCAATAATCATCGCTTCAACAGACTGAGGTTCGATCTGTCCTTCATGGGATTCAATACAATGAATCACATCTTGCTGTAAACCAAACTTCCTCCCAATTTCAGCACCAATTTTTGCATGATGACCCTGAATTTCATGATCGACTGCTTTCCCAATATCGTGAAGAAGTCCACCTTTTCGGCACACTTCGATATTCGCACCGAGCTCAGAAGCGAGAGAAGCAGCGAGGAATGCAACTTCAATAGAATGCTTGAGAACGTTCTGTCCATGACTAATACGGAATTTCAAACGACCGAGAAGTTTGATCAAATTTGGATGCAAACCTGTCACGCCCGTTTCATACACAGCCTTTTCACCCAATTCTTTAATCAAACCATTTACTTCTTCGCGAACTTTGTCGTACGTTTCTTCGATTCGAGCAGGATGGATACGACCATCCGTAATCAAGCGCTCCAGTGTAATTTTCGCAATGTAGCGACGAATCATATCGAAACCCGAAATAATAATCGAGCCCGGCGTATCATCGACAATCACGTCAATTCCTGTGATTTGTTCAAACGTATTAATGTTACGACCTTCGCGACCGATAATACGACCTTTCAAATCATCACTCGGCAAATTCACGATCGTGGTTGTAGATTCTGCAGTCACTTCCGCAGCAAGACGCTGAATCGCATCAGCAATCATATAACGAGCCTTCTCTTGGGCATTTGCTTTCAACTCTTGCTCAGCCTTGCGCATTTGAATGAGCAAGTCATCTTTTGCCTCTTCCTCAACTTTCTTCAGCAAAACCTGACGAGCCTCTTCTTGCGACATTGCGGCAATCTTTTGAAGCTTTTCGGCCTGGAAAGCATGCATCTTTTCCACTTCCTCTTTGATCGCTTTTGCAGAATGAACCTTCTGTTCAAGGTCCTCCTTCATTTTATCCAGCTGATCGGACTTCTTATCAATACTTTCCTCTTTCTTCACAAGACGATCTTCCAATTTATCAAGCTGATCTCGCTTTGCCATTTCTTCCTTCTTCATCTCCTGATGAAGCTGGTGAGATTCATTTTTTGCTTGCTGGAGAAGATCGCGAGATTTATTTTTCGCGTCCTCCATTATGCGTTCATTTCGTTCGAGAATCTCTTTTTCCTGCTTGTTCAAAAGTGATCTGCGAAGCGCAAAACCGATGCCTCCACCGACCAGAAAACCGGCGACAGAAAGGAGAAGAATAAATGTCTGATCCATAAAAAAATTTGTTTATAAGAAACAAATTCGGACGAAAAAAACAAAACTAAAAAAACAGTTTTACAGCTTCTCCAAGAGGAGAAGTTGAGGTGTAAGTCTCTTGATGATGAAGCTTCGAAGTCGAATCATGAAATAAATAAATCCTACTGTAAATAAAGCTGTTTCTGAAGATTTGTACAATTCTCGTCGAATCGTGCTCCAAGTATAGAGGAGTGTTCAAACACAGTCAATGAAAGCTAAAAAATCCGCGCAAAGCTAAATCAGTTCATCTTTTTTTGAAAAAAAATTTAAGTTTTGTTCAGAATGACTTGCTACTCTATGCGCATGACCAACAAATTTTTTATTGCTTCGTTTCTTTTTTATTTTTTAACAAACTACGCTTATGCCCAAACTACAGACTCCTGCAAAGCAGAAGTTGATGCAGCCGTAAAAGCTGCGACAGAAAAAACGGTCGCGACAGTGGTACAAACCACTACTCCGCAAATCCTTCCACTCATCATCAATGAATTTATGCCAGATCCAGAAGGAACAGATACTGATGAAGAATGGATCGAAATCAAAAACCCTACCGATCAAGAAGCAAATCTCGACGGCTGGGAAGTCGACGACAGCGAAGGTGGAAGTAAATCTTTTAGTCTGAAAGGCAAAATAATTGCTGCTCATGGATTTCTGGTCGTGAAGTCCAAAGAAACAAAGATCGCACTCAATAACACCGTCGATCAAGCTCGCCTCATGGCGCCAAACGGACAATTCATTGATACGATTTCATACAGCGACACAAAGAGTGGACAAAGTTACGCGCGAACATCAGAAAACACATGGATCAAAGAAATAAATCCAACTCCGGGAGCAGAAAATATTTCAAAAATAGAAATCCGAAATGAGGTAATTCCAAAAAATGAAAATATTCCGAATGACAAAATATCTTCAACAGAGAAAGTATCAGACCAAAAAACAGTAGGAACAAGCATCGGAGATCTCAGTGAAGATATAGAAATTTCCGAAGTATTTCCAAATCCAGTAGGTCCAGACAAAGGAAAAGAATGGCTTGAAATCCACAATACGGGAGATGACACAGTCAATCTCGGGAGCTGGGAAATTCATAGCACTACTAAAAAATTCAAAATTCCTAGCAATTTCACCATCAAGCCAGGAGGCTACATGTTACTCAATTTCGACGACATCAAACTCACGCTCAAAAACGGCCCAAACGAAATCTATCTCATCGATCCAGAACAAAATGAAATAGACTCTATAAGTTACGATGAAGCACCAGAAAATATTGCATTTGCAAAAATTATTTTCCACAATCAGAGCCCACGCAATGAAAATTATTTCATTCCTGTCGCATCAGCACAAGAACACAGTTCCACAGAAACAGATGAAACAAAATGGCTCTGGACAGGGACAAAAACACCAGGAAAGCCAAATCCAGTCTACGCTATCTTCGAAGGAAAAATAAGTGGAAAAGGATTACAAAATTTCTCTGTCGAAAACGGAAAAGAAAAAATACTCGTCAACTTCGAAAAACAAAAAATCAATCCAGACCTCATAGCACTCGCCGTTCAACAACAAGCAAAGGTAAAGATTACAGGAATAAAGAAAGGGAAAAACGAATATGAACTCGAATCATACGAAGTTATCCAACAAAAGGCGGATAAAAAGAATGCCGATGAAAAAAGCAGATCGAATTCTTACTGGATTCTCGCATTGATCGCCATAGTAGGAATTGGATTTCAAATACTGAAGTCTCGAAAATCGATCAAATTCAAATCGATTAATGGTAATCCAACTCTTTGAGCATTCCACCATATTCTTTCTTATAAATATCGAGAAATGTCAAAGCAAAGGTCAAGATCACTGGGCCAAAAACGACACCAGAAAGACCAAAGACAAAGAGTCCACCCATAATGGTAAGGAACATAAGAAACGGATATGTCTCAGTCTTCGAGCTAATGAAATATGGACGCAAAAAGTTATCAGAAGCACTCACCGCAGTCACCCCCCAAAGGAAAAGAAAAAGCGCAGAACCGCTGTGACCATTCAAAAAGAGAAGGATGGAGGCAGGAAACCAAATAATCGAAGTTCCTGCGTACGGCAAGAAAGAGAAAAATCCCATCGCAGTACCCCACAAAACTGCCTGATCGATACCCGCAAGTGCAAATCCAATGCCGCCAAAAATTCCCTGAACAATCGCCGTCAAAAAAGATCCATACATGATCGCATTCGACATTTCTCTTAATTTCACAAGAATAGAACCTTCGTATCGAGAAGGAAGTGGACTCAATTCTAAAATCTTCCGAACAAGAATATCGCCATCTTTCAGGAGATAATAGAGAGTCAAAAGAAATACGATGAAATCGAGAAAAAGTGAAGTAATACCAGTCAAAAAGCCCGAAATCTGCGCAACAAGAAAATTACTAATCGCCTGAGCAGTAGAAACTATCTGACTTTGGAGGTCTGGATCAGAGAGATTCGGGAAAAATTTCTGACGGAAATCATAGAAAAAACCACCATTTTCCCACTTTAAAAATTGATCAAGTGCACCAGAACGAAGCTTCGCTTCAATAAAACCATAAGCACTAATCACTTCAGAAGCGAGGAGAGAGAGTAAAAGAATGAAAGGAATAACAATAAGCAGAACAACGACAAGAGAAGTGCAAAAAGAAGCGAGCCCTTGGCGTCCACGAAAAATTCTTTTTAAAAAAAGATATAAAGGGCGAAAAGCAACAGCGAGAATCACGGCAAAAATAAGAGCCGTAGCAAACGGCGTCAAAAGTTGAAAAAGAAAATACAAAGAAACAACAACGCAAAAAATCAGAAAAAATCCTGGGACATGATGCAATTTGAGCGAATTTGAAAGGTGAGGTTTTTTCGGCATCGTAAGACTATTGTAGAGAGAAAACTAAAGAATCTCAACAATTTTCGCTCGCAATTTCACTTTCACGGCAATTCTCATGGCAAACACAAATTATTTCTTCAATTCGTTATCCTGATCTTTCTGGATCATTCTCATCAGATACGAAGTCACTAAAACAAGCATCAAAGTCATCAGAAATGCATAGAGAAATTTTGCAAAAACTCCACTGCGACTCAAAGGAAAAAGATATTCTATAAGCCCATTAATTGCCTCATTCCAGGCAAGACCAGCGACAACTCCCAAACCAGCCAAAACGTATCCAACAGTTTTTTCACGAACGTCATTTTTGATCGATCGACCACCGTGTTTCACACGATGAAAACCACCCTTTACGCTATCCAAAATTTTATTCTTGAAATCAACCACACAAAAATTCTACAACAAAAAATAATTTTATGCTACGCTGCGGGCGTTATTCTTTAAAAGAAATCATGAGAAAAGTTACGCTGGGACTCATACAGATGAGTTGCAGTACCAATAAAGAAGAAAACCTCCAAAAAGGAATCGTGCGACTGCGCGAATGTGCACAGAAAGGCGCAAACATCGTTGCTTTCTCCGAACTCTTCGCGGGACCATATTTCTGCCAAACAAAAGACAAAAAAATCTTCGATCTCGCAGAAAAAATTCCTGGACCAATCACAGAAATACTCCAGAAAGAAGCAAGAGAACTTGGCATAGCGATCGTGACTTCCATCTACGAAAAAGCGGATGACGGAAAACTCTACAACACCGCAGTCGTCATCGACGCGGATGGAACATATCTCGGAAAATACCGAAAAATGCACATTCCTGCGGACGAGCTCAACGGCTACATGGAAGATTTTTATTTCGCACCGGGCGACATGGGCTTCAAAGTTTTCGAAACAAAATTCGGGAAAGTTGCACCAATGATCTGCTACGACCAATGGTTTCCCGAAGGCGCACGAATCGCCGCCACAAAAGGCGCAGAAATCCTCTTCTATCCAACTGCAATAGGCTGGCCACTCGCTGATCGTCCAGAGAAAGCACGGCTTGATAAAGCAGAAAACGACGCTTGGATTACGATCCAAAGATCACACAGCATCGCCAACAATATTTTTGTCGCGAGCATCAATCGCGTAGGAACAGAAGAAGGACTCAATTTCTGGGGAAACTCATTCGTGAGCAATCCTTACGGAGAAATTCTTGGAAAAGCCTCAAACGACAAAGAAGAAAATATTATTGTCGAATGCGATCTCGACATAATAGAAGTCATGCGCCGAGAATGGCCATTCCTCAAAGAACGCAGAGTCCAATGCGAAAAATTTGAATCCTAAAAGGCCACACGTCACATGTCAAAAGTCACAAGTTACAAAATGCCCGCCGAATGGGAACCTCACGAAGGCACATGGATTGCGTGGCCACACAACAAAAGACACTGGCCAGGAAATTTCGAGCCAATCCCCCGCCTCTACGCCGAAATGGTAAAAGCTTTAGCAGAAAGTGAGAAAGTTTTTATCTGTATCAACGACAAAAAGGCACAAAAAGAAGCAGAAAAAATACTCCATGAAAAAAAAGTAACGAAGAAACAGCTCAAAAATATCAAATTCTTCAAAATTCGTACGAATTCCACATGGACACGCGACTATGGAGCTATTTTTGTGAGAGATGAAAAAGGAAAATTAGTTATCACGGACTGGATTTTCAATGCCTGGGGAGAAAAATATCCACCATGGGAAAGCGACGATATCGTGCCACAAAAAATAGGGAAAATATTCAAAACCAAAGTCGTAAAACCAGAAATTATCCTGGAAGGAGGCTCAATAGAAGTGAATGGAAAAGGAGTTTTGCTCACAACAGAAGAGTGCATATTCGCTCGCAATCCAAAGTTGAGTCGCAAACAAATCGAAGGATATTTCAAAAAATATCTCGGAATCGAAAAAACATTGTGGCTCGGGAAAGGCGCTACAGGAGATGAAACTGACGGACACATCGATGCCATCGCACGATTCGTCAATCCAAAAACGATCGCTTGTGTCGTAGAAAAAAATCCGAAAGATGCTAATTATAAAACACTCAAGAAAAATTTTGAAGAACTCAAAAAAATGATAGATCAGGAAGGAAAACCTTTCAAAATAATTGCACTTCCAACGCCAAAACCCGTAATGTTCAAGGGACAAAAGCTCCCAGCTAACTACGCCAATTTTTACATCGGAAACACCATCGTTTTAATTCCAACATTCGGATGCGAACAAGACCAAGAAGTAAAAAAGATTCTTTCCAAATTTTTCCCCACCAGAAAAATGGTCGGAATAGATTGCAAAGAACTCGTCTGGGGCTATGGAGCTTTCCACTGTTCTACACAGCAGCACCCAAAAGAATAAATCAACAGGAGCAAGCGAAAATTCTATTGCATTCGAGAAAAAAAGCGACTATATATTGATCTATCGTATTTTCCTCACTATTTTTTCCGCGAAGTGAAAAACTACAAAAAATTCTGGAAGATTGGAAAAAAAGAATTCAACACCGAATACTTTGATATCAACAAAGATAACGAGCTCATCATTCGTGAGGGAAATTACCAATACAACGTTCACGATATCGTCAGAAAATTTGGATCCCCTCTCGAGATTTTCCTTCCTTTCATCATAGAGCAACGACTCAATTCACTTTTTGAAATTGCGAACGATGAGATAAAACGCATTGGCTACAAAGGGAAATTTACCTATCACTTCCCGATGAAAGTGAATCAAAACAAAGAATGCGTTCTCCCGCTCGTCTCAGAAGGAGCGCATTTGGAAGTCACTTCCACCAATGATCTCCTAATCGTCAAAAAAATCTGGGAAGGAGAAAGTTTCAACGCAAAAATCCGCGTACTCTGCAATGGACCAAAGACAACGGCATACGTCCAGGCCATCAAACATCTCCGTGAAAACGGTCTTGTAATTATTCCTATCATCGAAGATCTCCACGAACTCCGAATTTTCAAAGATTTCAAAGGAGACATCGGAATCCGTATCAATCTCCAGTCAAAAGTGAAGTCACACTGGGACAAAAAAATCGATCGTTTTGGCCTGATGCTGGACGAAATTCTCGAAGTCGGCAAAATCAGAAATCTCAAGATTCTTCATTATCACATCGGTTCACAAATTCTCCGAGAGGCTGACATTATTCTCGCTGTGAAAGAAGCTTTCGAAGCCTACAAAAAAATTCGGGAAGGAAATCCAACACTCGACACAATCAACATCGGCGGTGGTTTCGCAATCCCCTACGAAAAGAAAAAAATGTACGGTGTAGAATCTTGCGTCAAAAAAATCTTCAAAGTGCTGAAAGAAATGTCAGAAGCAGCAGGAATCCCACATCCAAATCTCATCGTCGAATGGGGTCGCCATATCGCAGCGCCAGCACAAATTACTATTTTCAAAATCCTCAGCGACAAAGATATTCCGAAATCAGTCGCCAAAAAATGGTATGTCATCGACGGAAGTTTCATGAACGATCTCCTCGACACATGGGCCATTCACCAAAAATGGCATATCGTCCCAGCCAACAACATGGCTGCCGAGAAAAAACATCGCGTATGGCTCGCAGGTCTCAGCTGTGATTCTGACGATAAATACGCATCCAGTGACGGCTACCTCCTTCTCCCCCGCCTCGAAGATCTCTCTCCACAAGAAGATCAATACGTGACCGTCTTTGACACCGGCGCATACCAAGACGCACTCTCCGCACACCACTGTCTTCTCTCGTCTCCGATGAAAATAATCCTCCCAAACGGCATCGCCACAGTCGCACGAAAACGTGAAACAGCAGAAGATGTCGGGAAAATGTTTGGATGGTAAAATATTTCGAGAGATTTTTCAATACGCCCTCGCCAAATAACATGGTTCACAAAGAACTTTTTCGGTGATTTCTGATGAATATGTCGTCCAGAAATTTTTCTGACACTGGGAACAACTGCGATTCCAAAATTTGCGAGGATTTCGCAAAGAGAAGCGATCCAGATGCCGCTGATCAGGACATCTTCGAGGCAACGGAACTTTTTGCTGACGATAAAACTTCAATTCTTTCGGAGTGATTTTAAATAATCTTTTCGTCACTTCGCACTCAACAGCAGCAGTCAAAATGTCATCAGAAACATCTTTGATGTTGTCAGAAATATTTGAAGCATCCAAAACTTTCTGAACTTGCGGACGAGGTGCATCATAATCATCCCACGTCAGTCCCTGAGCCAAAACTTGCTCTTTCGTGAGCGGATAATACATCTGCGCAGAGCTCCGATTATACCCATGTGGCGAATGCGACATTGGGAAAAATTCACCAAATTCCCCTGTCTTCTTCATGTGCTCAATAATTTGTGGCACAAGCTTTTCATACTCCTCTTTCGTATATTGTTTATTCAAAATGCAATATTGCGCCTGCTGCATATTCACACATCCAAAACAGTTTTTTGAGCGCTCCATGTACCAGCAATAAAACAGATCCGAAGAATTCACATGGCAATTATCGCAGAAAAAAAGTCGATAACTATTCTCACCAGAAATCGAACATTCATACGATTGCTGCAAATTCGTCCCGTATTGATAAATATCGTAAACATCTTTCGCACCCAGAACCACCTGATAACAAAATTTCCCACCTTCCACGTCCTCGCAATCAAAACTAAACCACGTATCTTTGCAATTATAGAGATTATTTCCAAAAGAATTTTCGAGATTCGTTCCCTGAAATTCTTTGAAAGAATGCTGTTTTTCCAGCTCTTTCAAGCGCTTTTTATGCTGTTGATATTGAGTATAGGAACCAGTGTCAATCTGCGCCATTTTTTGCAAGTATTCCTCTTTCGAAAGTTGTTGATTTTCGAAGCAATATTCTTTCCCACGAAGCCCCACGCACAGAAAACAATTTTTGCATCCGACACAATCTCTCAAAAATGCGCTGGAGTGACAGTTGATGCAATCCTGCGACCCTTTGAGGTCATACGATTGTCGAACGTCAACACAATCGTAGCAAAGTTCACAATGGAGATTATAAAATCCATCAACACACGACGTATTTTTCTTGAATCCATAGCCATAATAACAATCTTCACAAAAATCTGCGTGCATAATCAAATAACAATTCTTGCACGAACCAGCGTAATGAATAAATTCAGAATTATCGTTCGTTCCCTGGATGTTGAGCGCCGGAGAAGGGGTGGCACGTTTCAATTCCAAAATTTGATCAAAAAATGGTCGAGTAAAATCAAAATCTTTTCCAAAATCTCGAGCATCCCACTTATCACTATGCCAACACTCACGACAATAAATCGGCTGATTGCGGAATAGCGGATGTTCAGAAAGTGTCGATTTTTTACAAAGTCCACATGTTCCCGGATAGAAAAAACGCTCATTGCAGAGCGCTAAACGACGTTGCTGTCGACAATCCGGACAATGCGAAGGCGCAGGAATGGAATAGACCTGCTCACCAAAAACCGGAGAAACTTTCTCATAAAATCGGAGATCGTCATCAGTTATTTGAAAAGAAGCCGTACAGCGCTGACAATTTCTAGAAATCATACGTTGAAATTATCAGACGATTACGGTAGGCTGCAAGCCGATTATCTTAACAAAGCTGCTCCATGGATCACGGAAACGTCATTATTCGCTTTGATCAGGTCTCGTTTTCATACGAGGAAGAAAAACCAATTCTCGACGAAAGTAGTTTTTCGGTTCGTGAAAATGCGAAGATCACGATCATGGGACAGAACGGTGCTGGGAAAAGCACAATTTTCAAACTCATCCTAGGAGCTTCGAATATGGTAAACGAAGAAGGTCTGCCAGAAGATGCCACTCTCCAGCCAAAATCCGGAAATGTACATATCCGTGATGGTGCATCAATCGGCATCGCACTCCAAGTCATGCCAAAGAAATTCTTCGAACACACTGTCCAAGAATATTTCGAAAGTGCTTTCTCAGAAAAAAAATATAACATCGAAAAACTCATCAAAGATGTTCTCGAAGTCGTCCATCTCTCAGCACCATTCGATAAAAAAGTGAAAGACTTTTCAGGAGGACAGCTCGCAAGATTATTGCTTGCATATGCGTTGATTCAGGAGCCAGACATCCTCCTCCTCGACGAGCCGACCAACAATCTCGACACCAATGGCATCGATCATCTCACCGGATTTCTGATGACGTACGAAAAAACCGTCATCGTCATTTCTCACGACGCAGGATTTCTGAATGCATTCACTGACGGAGTTTTGAACCTCGATGTGTACACCAAAAAAGTCGAACAATACGTGGGAAACTATTTCGATGTCGTCGAACAAATCGCGGCACAGATCGAACGTGAACAAAGAAAAAATGCACAACTCGAGAGAAACATTCAGGATCGCAAAGACAAAGTCAATTTCTTCGCTCACAAAGGAGGAAAAATGCGCAAACTCGCGAGCAAACTTCGCGAAGAAGTTGCTGAGGATGAAGAAAATATGGTCGACGTCCGACGCGACGACAAAACTATTCGCAACTTCATCATTCCCGCACAACCATGTTCCGACGTAGTTGTGAAAATTGCTTCCGTAGGAGTCATCCTAAATCACAAACGTATCGAAAAAAAATGTGATTTGAAACTCTGGCGTCGCAATCGCCTGCAAATCGTCGGACCAAACGGCATCGGAAAAAGCACACTCCTCAAAGACCTCGCACTCAGTGAGTCCAAAGGTGCAGTCATCACTGAAGGTGTGAAAGTTGGCTACTATCAGCAAGATTTCTCCGGTCTCGATTTCGAAAAAACCGTCTTCGATTCACTCGGAGAGATGATGGATTATCCAGTAGCAAAAGAAATTTACGCCACCGGCGCACACTTCCTACTCACTTCCGAACTCATGAAAAATAAAGTCGGATTTCTCTCCGAAGGACAAAAAGGCCTCCTCTGCTACGCACGTTTCGTACTGCAAAAACCAGGACTTCTCATCCTCGATGAGCCAACCAATCACATCAATTTCCGACATCTCCCAATCATCGCAAAAGCGATCGACGAGTTCGAAGGCGCCATCATCCTCGTCTCACACATGCCAGAATTCGTGGAACAGGTGGAGATTACTGAGACGCTTGATCTGGAGAAGCTGTAGATCCCAAGCGCAATTCAGCAAGTGCAGAACGAACCAGCACTAAAAGATTATATGAAGAAGGAACATGCAACTTCGCAAGAGCATCAGGAATTTCAACAACTCCAAATCTTGCAAATTCATCGGATGTAGCCGCAATAGCACGCTGAGCCAAAGCATCAACAACGCTAACAAGATCTTGTGAATTTACTTGATTCATAATAAAAGTTATTTTAAGAGAAAGAGACGATACCATATTGAAAAAATAACACAAGTTTTGTGTACAAATAAAGCTGAATTCGGAGAGATTCTAGCAACACTCCTGATATACTCTAAAGTATGAATGACGAAAAACAAATTCGCCTCTGGCAAATTGATTTTTTGCGCGGATTCGCTGTCATTGGGATGATTGTGTTTCACACTTTTTTCATATTCAATTTTTTCACCGTAGGGTACGGGCCACTGGAAGGATTTTCCTGGCTCATTTTCGAACGTTTCATCCAATTTACATTCATAGGACTTATCGGAGTTACACTTACATTCAGTAGAAAAAAATACAAAACACACATTTTTCGCGGCCTCAAAATTCTCGGCCTCGCAGCCATCATAAGCATCGTCACCTATATTTTCGATCCAAAAACATTCGTAAAATTTGGAATCCTTCACTTCATAGGAACCAGCATCATACTGATCGCACCACTCTCACAAAAAAAATACATCAACCTTTTTCTAGGAATCGGAGCGTTCATCATAGGAGAAGGGATGGGGCAAATCACAACAACCAACATTTTTCTCTACATCATAGGTTTTCAATCCTATCATCTCCCGGGACTCGACTACTTTCCAATTTTCCCATGGATAAGCATTATTTTCAGTGGAATGTTTTTAGGAAATATCATGAAAGAAAAATTCAAAACCACAAACATGAAAATGCCAAAAATCCTCACACCAATAACATTTTTAGGGAAACATTCACTGATGACATACATGGTACACATCCCTGTCATCATAGGAGCACTCTGGATTTTTGGAGAAATCTCACAATAAGAGGTATATAATCCACCCATATGAGTTTCTTCATCGAACTCCCACCACACATCCTCGAAAAAGCCGAAAAACTCGGTGTTTTTCAGCACGACATCACGGAACAGTTCATCACCGGCAGCGGAAAAGGCGGACAAAAAATCAACAAAACTTCCAGCTGCGTCATGCTCAAGCACATCCCAACCGGAATTATCGTGAGATGCCAAAAACACCGAGAACAAAGTAAAAACCGAATCTCCGCATACAAACTTCTTATTCTGAAAATCGAAGAACGGATCGAAGGAAAAAAGTCAGATCTGGCACAAAAAATCTACAAAATTAAAAAGCAAAAACAAAAACGTTCCAAACGCGCCAAAGAAAAAATTCTACACGACAAAGCGCATAGAGGCGAAATCAAAGAGCAGAGAAGACCGGTCAATTTATAGAAATCTACGCAAGAATCGCATTCACCAACTCCTTCACGCCAATATTTTTCTCGGCAGAATAGGGAACAATCTCATGTTCACCAACTTCGTCTTGGATCTTCTGCAGCTTTTTCACATATTCCGATTTCTTGATTTTATCAATCTTGTTCGCCGCAATAATAATATCTTTTCCTTTTTCTTCGAGACTATAGAGCATCTGTGAATCTTCGCGCGTCAAACCCACGTTGGCATCGACGATCAGCACAACTTTTTTCTGCTCATATCGCGAATTCAACAAATACCAATGAATTAATTGTTGCAGTTTTTCCCGACCCTCTGCAGAAGTTTTCGTAAAACCATAACCAGGAAGATCCACAAAATACAAAGATTGATTGACCAAAAAAACGTTCATCTGCTGCGTTCGCCCAGGAAAAGCGCTCGTCTTGGCCAAACCACCCTGCTTCGTCAAAGCATTAATCGTGCTCGATTTGCCACAATTCGACCGCCCAATAAAAGCAATCTGCGGCCTCCCATCCTCGAAAAGGACGTCGGGGCCAACCACACTTTTCAGAAATTTTGCGGATTGAATATTCATGAATCTAGAGTATCACAGGAAATGAGGCGCAGCACACAACTAAGAAAAAATCTCATCAACCGCTTTTCGAGCCTCGGCTGCAAGATAAAGTCCGCCGAGCACCAGAATCAAATCATCTTCCTTTGCCAAAAATTTCGCCTTCAATAAAGCCTCCTTCACGTCAGAAGTGAGATACATTTCCTTTTTCAAATCAGCAATACTCTCTGCGAGATCTTCGCAGCGAGCTGCACGATATTGAGCTTGAGTAACGATCACAACCGAAGTCTCCTCTGCCAAAAGACGAGCCATTTCGCGATATGGTTTATCAGAAGACACTCCTAAAACGAGGATTTTACGACGCTCTGGAAAAATATCATGGAGAACCTGATGCAGAGTTCGAACTCCATGGAGGTTATGAGCACCATCTATGAGAATCGCAGGATTCTGATGAACCATTTCCAGTCGCAAAGGCCAATGCACACTGCGAAGCCCATCACGAATTGCCTGTTCATCAATCTGAAAACCAAATTTTCGGAGCGACTCAGCAGCCAAAACAGCCAGAGCTGTATTCGACATTTGGTAATTTCCCAGGAACGGAATGTGGAGTGCTTTATAAGAACCAAAATCAAAAACCTGACCTTCGAGACTCTGATGCGTTAAGTGAACATCTTCCGGCTTGAGAAGAAAAAGTTGAGCATCATGCTCCCGTGCAGTGCGAACGATAATATCAATCACGCGAGTATCCTGATCAGCAGTCAAAACAACCGCACTTTTTTTAATAATACCCGCCTTCTGCTCAGCAATTTTTTCTTTTGTATCCCCAAGAATTTCCATATGCTCCAAATCAACATTCGTAATCACCGTCACAAGTCCATCAATAACATTCGTCGGATCCAAAAGACCACCAATTCCAACTTCCAAAATCACTACATCAGCCTTCTGCTGCTGAAAATGCAAGAAAGCCACTGCAAGTAAAACTTCAAATAAAGCAGGTTTCATAGATTCATCTTCACGAACCATGCGCTCAACAACCACTTTGACACGATCCAAATTTTTCGAAAAATCATCATCAGCAATATCCTGAGCACTCACTTTGATGCGTTCGTTATATACAAAAAGATGAGGCGAAGTAAAAAGCCCAGTTTTGTAACCAGCGTGGCGCAGAATTGACTCGATCGTCGCGCTCGTAGAACCTTTTCCATTGGTCCCAGTCACGTGAACATATTTCAAATCCTGCTGAGGATTGCCAAGAAACTCCAAAATTTTCTGCATCCTTTCGAGACCAGGCTTCGCGGCGAAGCGCGGGAGAGTTTCGAGGTATTGGATGGTCGATACGGAAAGCATGATATTGAATTTTGGCTGGGGATGAGGGATTTACCCCTTCGCTTCGCTGCGGGGTATAAACTTCTCACCCTCCATTTCCAATCAATAGGATTATCCTCGAGCTTCGCTCGATGCCAATCCTATGGCTGGGGATGAGGGATTCGAACCCCCGATGCCGCCTCCAGAGGGCGGTGCCTTACCACTTGGCGAATCCCCAACGTATCAAAAAGAGCCAATTGCGGGCAAAATTATAAAGTGAAAAGGAAAAAGTGTCTACACTCTTCGACTTTTCTCAATAATCCCCTCCACCTCCTCCACGATCCTCGGAATCTGTCCCTGCGGACTTTCAACGCGATAATTACATTTATACGCTTCGGCAATTTCTTTCTCGGCACTCACCATGCGGCGAGCCATTTCTTCGTCAGACATCTTTCCGCGCCTCAGAATGCGAGATTTTAATTCGTTCAAATCTTTCACCAACAGGAAAATTGAAACAAGTTCCTCCCTCAAAATAACCTGTCGAATCGACAAAAATCCCTGGATATCAACTTCACGCACGACGACTTTCCCGGCATCCAAAGCGTCAAGAATCGGCTGTTTTGGTGTTCCATAGTAATTATTCTTATGGACTTCAGCCCATTCCAAAAAATCACCAGCGTCGATCCCCTGCTCAAAATTTTCTTTGGAAATAAAACGATACACCTGACCATCCACCTCGCTCGGGCGTGGATCACGCGTGGTAGCAGAAACAGGAAAAACGTAGTCTGGATGCCGTTTTTTCAGGGCAGAAACAACCGTTCCCTTCCCGGATCCAGAGGGTCCCACAATGAGTACCAAAAGTCCTTTCTGAGTATTTGACATTGTCGAAGTATTATTGTACAATGATGTGATTTCAAAAAGACGCGTAAAGGCTCGAAGAATATAGCATAGAAGGTCTTGAAGCCAAAGCTAAAAAATGGTACAATACCCAGAATACGTTCTTTCACAACACGCAAACAAAAAGTACGAAGGTGGATTTCTCAAGAAATCACAAAACTTCGGCAACCCTCCCCCCTACTTTTCGATTACAGGCACGACGAATGCCTGCCGCAACTTTTCTAAGGTTGCACCTACAAAAACAAAAATACAAAAAAATTCGTTTCTCTTTCGAGAGGGCGAAAAAACAAAAACAAAAGGACGTAGGTGTTCACGTCAAAAAATAAGACACCAAAGAACAGTGGGGAACACCGTTCAAACACGGGGGTTCGAGGAAATCGTCGCTACTCGTCACCTACTGCACTCGATGCATGATCTCCTGCACTCGCAAAAAAAGTGTCAGATGAAATCTCATCGAAGAAACGCAGTCTTGAAGGCATTTGTTCATTCTATACTACAGGAGTGACAAATGCCTTCTTTCCTATGCGTTGATTTTTCAGAATGGTAAATCGTCGATCGCGACCTCCTGCGCCATTGGCTCAGAAGAAGCATATTGCGGAGCATCCATCTTTTCATCAACAGACTGATGTTGTCGAGGTTCAGCAGCCGCACCAAAGGCCGAGCCACCTTCCGCAGGATTTCCTCGTCGATCGAGCATAATCATATTGTCGAGCACGATCTCCACTTTCGAACGCTTCACACCATCCTCACCTTCCCACTCACGAGTCTGCATGCGACCTTCCACGAACACTTTTCCACCTTTTCGGAGATATTGGGTGCAAATTTCCGCGAGCTTCCTCCATGCCACGATATTATGAAATTCCGCCTTTTCCTTCTTCTGACCAGCAGGATCGGTCCAAGTATAATTTGTCGCAATCGAAAAAGTCGCCACCATCTGACCTCCAGGAATCTGTCGACTCTCAGGATCACGAGTGAGATTACCAATCAGCTGCACTCGATTCAAAGACATTGCCATAAAAAAAGTTGTTTAAAGAGTATAAAAAATGTAGCAAACTCAAGAGAAAAAAACAATTGACGTTCATCTAAGGAAAGTCTGCATTAATGTCTTTTTGCGTGAACTGGAAATCGAAGTGATTTCGGGCAAAAAAGCCATTCAGCCCGATACAGTAGCCGAAAAAGAAAACTGCCAGTATACTGACGCCCAGAATGAAAAAATACATCTTCTTTCTCGGCAGAAAAGAACTCATCTCACTCGCAGAACTCGTCGCAGTTTTCGGAGAAAAATCCATAGAAAAAATGGGTGAAAAAATAGTAGAAGTGAAATTCACCAAAGAACCGGATCTCGAAAAAATCCTGGAAAACCTCGGCGGAACAAGAAAAATCGCAGAGAGCCTGGGTGAATTTTCAGAAGAAAAAATCATCGAAGAAATCAAGAAAGTAAATGACGGAAAAAAGATGCTCTTCTCCGTAACTACCGAAACGTTAGCAGCTCGAGATGAACAAAACATAAAAAAAACATTACAAAAAATTAAAAAAAACTTAAACGAGGAAGGAATCAAGAGCCGCTATCAAGAAAAATACATCGGAGGAAAAGGCGAACATTTCGAAGTCATCGGAGATACAAAAAATGGCTTTGAATTAACAAAAATCAGAGCCGTCCAAAATTTCCGAGCCTACAGCGAACGAGATTACGGCAAAACATTCAGAGACTCCGGATCCGGCATGCTCCCACCAAAACTCGCACAAATGATGGTCAACCTCGCAGGCGTACCTGCGAAAGGCGCCTACAAAAGCGACGACGAGCACACAAGTATTGTCTACGACCCATTCTGCGGCAGCGGCGGAGTGCTCACCGAAGCCATCCACATGGGCTACAAAGTCATCGGTTCCGACATCAGCGACAAAGCCATCGAAGGCACGAACAAAAATATGGAAGGCGCTGCAGATCAAGTCGTCAAAATTTTCCTGAAAGATGCGACAAAAATCGAAATATCGGATATCCCCCAGCCTCCAGATCTCATCGTCGCAGAGTCCTATCTCGGCCCCGTCTTCGACAAAAAACCAACCGAACAGGAAGCCATCCAAACACAAAGAAAACTCGAACCGCTCTACAAAGACGCACTGAAAAAACTCTTCCATTTCGGCGTCCCGATCGTCTTCGCACTCCCCTTCCACAAAACCATCCAAAAAGATTTCTTCATCCCAGGAATCCACGAAGAAATCAAAAAAAACGGCTTCATTATGAGAGAGCTCCTCCCACTCACAGAAATCCAAAAAACCAAAAGCGAAGCCGAAATCACAAAAGCCGGCTATCACCCAACCCGCAAAACACTCCTCTACGACCGCCCAGACCAGAACGTCGGCCGAGAAATCTTCGTCCTGGACCCGGCTTGAAAACAGCAAAAAACTTTTGAATTGAAATCACACGAAGAGTTCGCTATAGTTTGGTTCGCCTTGCGCAAAAGACCTCTATTGCAAAGGCATCTTGTTCATTGCCAACACGTTCCCGGGTAGCTCAGGGGCAGAGCATCTCGCTGTAAATTAGATTGCAGCCTTTGTCAGTAATGACACTGGAAAAACAGGGTGAATTGCGGGAAACCTAAAGCGAAAGCTAAGGCAATCCGCAGCCAAGCCCCGCCAAGGCGGGGAAGGTTCAGAGACTATCCTTTATGGAGTACTTCCCACGAAAGTGGGACGGAAGCGCCCTGCATCCCAATGGGATGATGATATAGTCCACCCCTTTGAGAAATCTTAGGACAAGTGTAACGAGAGGGTCGTCGGTTCGAAACCGACCCCGGGAGCCAGTTGATTTTATACTCAAAGAATCACCAGAAATGGCACACGTCATATTTTTGACGACACCAGATTTTACCAGTCTAGCAAAGGGTTCTTTCCATTCAACCTCAATTTTTCCCTTGTAAAAAACAAGGTTCGAAACAAGAGATAGAATAAGCCTCTTTTTTGGTTCGAAGTCAATTTTTGGACTCAAAAGCTCCTTGGCATCCCTCAAAACCTGCATTTTTTGCCAAGCAATTTCAAATTCTTCTTCATGCCTCTCTTTTAAATCAGCTAACTGCTGCTCATAATTCACAATTTCTTTTTCAACACGCTCCGTGGCAAACATAAGTTTCTCAGAATCTTTCACCTCCAAAAACTTCTTCCGATAAAGTTCATCTCGCTCTTCTTCAAGTTTCTCAATATGGACTTTCAAATCCTTTCGCTTTATCGAAACAAGCTTATGCTTCTCAAGCCACATGGTATAAAGCTTTCTCCTCAAAACATTGAATAAAGCCTCTGTAATAACAAGTTTCCCAAACTCCTTCTTCAAAGATTTCTCAACAAGAGCAAATATAATGGAGTTCTTTTTCTTGTGATCTTGAGTAAAATGAGACATGCGCTCATCAACATATGTTCGAGTATCTTTACTAATGGGAGTTTCGCATTCAGGACAGGGCTTAGGCTGATTAGAAGTGTATCGATCAGAACAATTGGCACAGGTATAACGCACCTTCTTTTCATAAATCATTGAAGCAGGCTTCAATTTCCCATTATCATCTTTGATCTTATAGATTCCACTGACAGCAATAGCCTTTATAATACCTGGAAGATCTGGAGCGCGATCCATTTTCACATGTTTGTAACCATTCTTTTGAAGAATGAGCTGCACCTGCTGAAATTCCTCCTCCGTAACCATAGAATCATGACGTCCTTGAATCCAAGTCTCATTACCACTTTTATCAGTATTTTTGATAAAACCAGTGTAATAGCGATTTAAAAACATGCTACGAAGAGTACTCTCAACAGGAGATGATCTCCTCCCCTTAATGCCTAAAACAGTAACTCCTACATTACGAGCCTCCTCAGTAAGAGCCTTAACTGTCCAAGAATCACTCAAAAAAAGTGCCCATAACCTCTTTATCTTGATAAAATTTTCGCCATCTTGTTCTACCCATTTATTCCCCTTCTCTTCGCCACAGTTAATGTAGCCCATAGGAGCCTTGAAGGTAGTAGCACCCTGAGCACGCATATTACTCATACCAGAGACAGTATTTAAAGCCCTCTGGTCATTCTCGTACTTCGAAACAGCCAAAAAGAGAGATAATGTAAATTTGTCAGTGGGTGAAGTTGTAAAAATCTTATCTAAAGTACGAACCTCCTGTAAATACCCCTTCTCCAAGAGCTGAACGAGTATGCCATTATCAATGGCATTTCGAGAAAGACGCGATAGATCAGTACAGAGCAAGACATCATATTTATTTCTTTTTATCTCCTGAATCATACGATTAAACTCTACCCTCCCTTCGTACTTCGCAGAGGCATCCTCATAAAAAAGATCATTATCAGAATCGGACTTCAAAACATCTTCTATTTTTGCACGCTTCTCAAGATATTCCTCAATATCTTTTCTTTGTCTCTCGATAGAATGAATCTGCTTCTCTTCTCTATCTTTTGACGATTTACGAAGATATATAACAGTTCGAAAAGCCATAAGTTCAGGTGAAAATTTAAATTCATGATAGCAAAAATCAAAGAAAAGAACCAAGAACAGAATCTATATTTTCACCTGCCTTACGAAGTTCAGAGTTTGATAGCTGTAAGCCATAATCAGACTCAAGAGCAGAAGCAAGATCGCTCAAAAAATCACCATTACTTTTGTAGGGTTCAAGGGAAGCACAAAGAATATCGCTTCCATCAGACGCTAATCTTCTGCCACTGATTTTTTTGAACCTTTTTAGAGCCTCCACAAAAAACTGATTAAATTACTGTAGCAGGTCAGTAACGGTAATCAGTAGCGGGATATAACCAGTGAAGACTTCCTCTTCAATCTGGAGCTGCGTGCCCCATACGCGTAGAATTGAACAGAGGCTCTTGCGAAACTTACTCTATCTGCAAGAAATCATACAAAGTATGCCAAAAACCGACATCTGAGTCAATCTGAGTCAATTTTTTCGAACATTCAAAAACTCTCATCCAATTTTTGCCAAGATATGAGTAAAAGTACTTGCTATTTCCTCTTCCAGTTCCTGATCAGTCATTTGTCTAATTTTAGAGTCATCTCGATGTACCGTTGACGACTTATATCCAGCACGATCAAGTGTATCCTTAGAAGCTTGGAATGCGACGCTAAGACTTTTATCTTGTCTAATAAGCTCACCCATTCTCTTTGCAGCATCCAGAGCGTGCTCATCAATAAGATCTTTAATCTGAGGTTTTCTGAGGTTCTCATGAGCAATTGAAGCTGCAACTACAGAACTTTTTGTATTGTATGTTTTTAAAACAGCCCCTGTTCCATTGCCAGAACGCAGATATTCTTGGGTAAATTTCCGTTGCTTAATCGTAAGTCTCTTGGACATAAATCCATTGTACGACCTCTGGATCAAAATTTGAACAGTTCTTCAATGCTAACTCCGAATGCCTTCGCTAACTTTTCAAGATTTCTAAGAGCAACATTCCTTTCACCTCTTTCTATCCCTCCTACATACGTTCTATCTAAGCCTGCTTTTAAAGCTAAACTCATCTGAGAGGTAATCCCCTTCTGCTGCCGGAGTGCCTTAATTCTTCTGCCAAATTTCTTGAGTATGTCGTTACTTTTATTCACGACTTGAGCATAGAATTCTGATGATTATAAGGCGACGGACTATGCGTATCACATTTCATGTGTTAACGTAGTCTTAATAAGATACTTATAGACATCATTTACACTTCTCAGGAATGGATAAATATCTACGAATAGCACTAGTGAGTGGAATTTTGATTGCAAGCACGTCTTCGGCATATTATTACTCAATTTTTCTACCAAAAAATGAACAGGCGAAGATAGAAATACAGAAATCTGCACCTGCTGTAATCGAAAAGAAAAAAACAGAAACTCCGTTACCAAAACCAACCAAAAAAAATAGTCAGCCATATATTGCGCCAAAGATATTTAAAGATACAAATCTAGAAATAGAAAAATGCAAAATAAAACTAATTGAAGGTCTTCCAGATATTGAAACAACTCTAACCAGTATTGAAGAGGGTTTTCATTTTCAGGCACAAATAAACAAATTGAAAAATGATTTGAAGGATGCGCTTAATATGACTTTTGAATGTATAAAATTACAGACAGACGATCAAGGTAGAGAGCTATGTCAAATACCAATCAATAGCATAAAACAAAACATTGATGCATATGAAAAACAGCGGACAAATATGCTTGAAGAGATAACTAAGCGTTCACAACAATACAGCTACCAACAATGTCTCGAATCCATATAATTTTTTAACATCTCTCATATGAGAAAAATGATCGTTTCTATTCTTATTTCTTTAGCTCTCATTACCAGCACTCTTCCAGCATATGCCGCCACACGCGTAAAGGGTTATACTACAAAGAAAGGTACATATATTCAACCGCACTACCGCTCATCATCCAATTCAAAAAAGTATGATAACTATTCCTCAAAGGGAAATTACAATCCATATACCGGGAAAAAAGGTTCCAAAAAACAGTAAATTATGACGCCAATCTTAAATCCAGAGGAAAAAAAGAAATTACAGCAGATGTTTATCGAGGCGCTCAGAGAGGCAAAAGAGAATCTATCACCAGAAGAAAGAGCAGAAGTTGAGATGGAAATAAAAGAAAATAGCATGATTATGAATAAAAAAAAGATAATACGAATAGCCATTATCGCTACGACTATATTTTGTATAATAAGTGGATTTTTCCTTATTCAAAAGAGCAAATCTGTAAACGTAAAATATCGGAAGGATTCAGTAAATTTTTCAAATTTTGAATATCTCGATACATCCAAGAGTTCGTTTGTGAATGGAGCATGGTATGACTCAAGCAATGGTCACATGATTATAAAACTCAATAAAAACAATTATGAATACTGCGGCATCCCTACATCAGCATGGAAAGAATTTGAGGAAGCCGACTCTTTTGGGAAATACTATAATACAAGAATCAAAGGATTTTATAATTGCTCAGATATCGAAAAAGAAAATCTGAATCCTGTAGCAACATCCCCCTACTATAAAACATGTCTTTCCAAAGCTGTTGTTGAGGGAGATGCCTTGCTTACATTGTTGGGCTATCAAGAACAAAATGATAAATCATGGAAAGACAATGAGGGAGAGTATCCAACTTCCGAAGTAGAAGACACTCTTGAAGAATACCAGACGCGTATTTTGTTGAAATGTATTTCAGCTGGTAACATAATCAATCCAGATCATGGAAAAAGAAGAGAAGGAAGAACTCCAAAGGTTATTCATAGCAGCACTCAAATACGTTCCTGAAGAAGTCTGGAATAAATTTTCAGGAGCTTAATCATTTGGAAGTTCCTACAACTCAAACATAAAAGAAGGTTATGATTGCTCAAAAACCTCCTCTTGTTCAGAATCGTCCATAGCTTATTTCTAATAAGTTGGTGGAGTAGAGAACAAGTCTCCAAACCTCATCTCGCCTGACTGTGTCATCATATTTTCGCTATATACGCTATAATGCAAGATAGTATCTTTCCAGGCTTCAAACTGATTCTTCGTAAGCTGAAAATGTATATACGATAAGCGATAATTATTAGTTGCGATCTTTATTGTCTCGCCTGGATATATAGGGGTTTTCTCCATATCATGATGGTTTCTATATCGAATAGGGCCTAGCTCCGACGATCGATCAACAAAACTTGGCCTATCATGCCACGGAGCAGAATAATCCAAAACTTTAGCTGGAAACTCTAAATCAAAACCAAAATGCTGACTAATTGCCCTTCCTTCATTTTTTAGTGTTATATCAAGTGAATACGTAGCAGCAGGTCGAGATTCGCTATACATATGCGCCTTAACAATAACATGCAATTTGGGTCTATTCCTTCTACCAAACATATCTTCTAGCTGACTATGTTCCATCGATAAAAATGAGTCCCCGGACCTCATATAATATGATCTATCTTTAAGGGATCTATGGGGTGTTTTCTCGCTCCGAGGTATATATGTGACCACAACACCTTCGCTATCACTGTTCTGAAATACCAATTTGCTATCAGCTGCATCAACGAAAGGGGTCACAACCTGAGAAACAGCCCTATTTAACGATTCAATAAATGCATGAGGAGACTTTACAAGTTTATATCTCATAGGCTTCCCATCTTTCTTCTCTACGCCCCAAATCAATAGGCCTCCTTGAGAATTTGCAAATCCAGATAAGGCCTTTGCAAGATTCTTCTTATCAATATCATCAGCAGGTTCAACCCTATCATCTGATTTTACCTTAAAATCCAAGAAATAATGCTCATGAGCATTTTCAGTAATAAGACGATCTATTTCACTCTGGCCATTCTTCAATAAATTTTCGTAAAAAATTTGAGCATTTTCCATTTTGATTTCCTTAAAACAGTAAATATAGTAGACCCTATCATGCTCCGTTCTAAGAGAAAAGCATACTTGTAGTACATGGAATTCCAGATCAAACTCGCCATACTAAAATTCTTTAGGTATTACCACCCATTACAATGTTTGAATACATTTCTGAAGACCCGGTAGAGATAAACAAAGAAGGAAGAATTCTTGAAGTTCCATCATCATACCCCATTCACGCAGCCTCCGAAATTTTTAAAATGGCAGAATGGATTTACGAAGAATTCTTGAACGACTGCAAGCACCCCCTCTTTGACAGTAATGGTCAACCGTTAGATTTCGAAGGCCTAGAAAATTTCCGACTACGAAACACGTCACGAACCATTTCATATGTTATTCATATTTGGAATATTGAAAAGATCCTCAATAAAGCTCTCGCTGAGCTAGAAAAAGCCTTCAATCCATTGCCAGAAGAAATTCGGCTACTGATAAGATCAGAAAAGGAAAAAAGAAAGACTAAGGCATGGAAAATTAATAAATTTCGGCACAAAGTTGCAGCACATAGCTCGTGGGCACACTATCAAGAAGGAGATTCGGATGCAGATCGCGAAGCTTCACTCGCCTGCTGGAATGGGTCATTTGGAATTAGTAACAGTGATCCATTAAGCTTTCATGTCGGCGGTTTTATGCCAATAATAAACAATACGACTGCCGATTGTAATATTTATCAGTTGAGCTTATACGAAGAACTGGCAAGTACCCCAAACATAAGACACGTTGCTTCAGTTGGCAATTTGTGGTCTGA
>JBBTWG010000029.1:0-10209 GCA_038062935.1 Patescibacteria group bacterium | reverse complement strand
AGAGGTCACTTGCTTCACTTTTTGGACCCGGGTTCGACTCCCGGCATCTCCACCATTTGCCCCGCCGTGGCGGGGCGACATGTGACTTTTGACCTGTGACAATTGACTTAAAACACGAAATCCTTGACCAAACCTATTTTTGTTGTTATAAATGATTCCTTCTTTTATGGAATCTTTAGCTTCAAAAAAAGCGGCGCGGTACTTCGATCAATATTTTGATCAGGTGTATCTGTACTTCGTGCGGCGTGTTCATACAAAGCTGATTGCTTCGGTTCTGGTGGAGTCGGTTTTCAAGCAGGTTGTGGATTTTTTGAAGCAGAATCCTGACTCTGATTTGGAGCTCAAAGATTTTTTGCGTGCGAGCTGGATTTTGCTTTCTACGGAGTTGGAGAAAAATTATGGTCAGCAGAAAACGCATGAGAAGTCTTCTGAGAAAATTCACTTTTTTGATGATGTGTATCGACTGAAAGATCGTGAAGCCAATGTCCCGAAAATTCGTGGTGACCAAACTTTCGATCGTCCTGCAGGGCTTGATTTGCTGTATACGAATTTGCTTCCGATGGAACGGGAAGTGCTTTTCCTCGCGGCTTTTGAGAAAATTTCTGAATCTGATCGTGCTTTTATTCTGAATATGAATGAGTCGGATGCGACGCAACTTTTCCTTGCTTCCTTGAAGAAAGCGAAAGATCTCTTGGATGAGGCACAAAATAAGTCGAAATCTTCGCCGCGGTTTGTGTCTTACTTTGGAAATGTTTTGCAATTGCTCCAGAAAGCTCATGAAGAGGAGCATTTTGAAAAAGATACTATGCTTCGTGAGGCACTTCGCGAGAAATTTTCTTTTTCTGATGCGCCGATTGATGTTGCGCCTGTGCCGCCTGTTGCCACGGAAACTGCGACGGATTTCGAGGTTGAGCGTCCGCCGGATTTGCCTCCGGAAACTTCGAATTTAGGGCGTGATTTTTCTGACGAAGCTCCTCCTTTTTCTTTTGGGCAATTTTTCCAGAGATTTCAGGCGTTTTTTCTTTTGATCATAGTAGTTCCTGTTGCGTTTGGCCTTTATTTCACTTTGTATAGTCAAGACGCTCGTGTCAAACATCTTCTCGAGGATACTCGTATTCAGTTTACTTCTGATTTTTCTGATGATGAGAAAAAAAACTTTGCTCGAGATGTGGTTTTGTATGTGGCTGATCGTCGCGATTTCACTAATCTTCAAGTTTCAAAAATGGATAAGTATTTTTCTCTGATATTCTTTTTGAAAGATGGTCATGAAGAGGGCTTTATCGTTTCTCCTTTTAGTAATCCTCCGTATCAAACAAAAAGATTTTTGAGAATTGCTTCCTTGTAATTTTTTAGAGCGTCGTGAGAAAGTCTCGCACTTGCATCATAGCTCTTCCACGGTGGCTAATGGTGTTTTTTTCTGTTGGGGTGAGGGCGGCGTAGACTTTTTCGAATCCGTTGGGTAGAAAGCATGACGAAATCGGAATGCCTTTTGGGATCGCTGTTTGCGGTTCTGAGAGAATTTTTCCGTGGCATTCTCCGATGAAGATCGTTGTTTTTCCTTTGTGTATTACTGCTGTGGTACAACGAAAAACGGCGTTCTTGTTTTCTGTTTTTCTGATGATTTCCAGAAAGTGCGCCAACCATTCTTCGTCAGTAGCATTTTCTCCCTTGCCCCAACGGCGTGTCAGATAGCCCAGTTCTCCAGGGAATGCTTCGAGTTCGATGCCTGAATCTTCTGCGATTGTTGTCATCTGTCCACTTTTTTCATGGTAAAAATTGGCCTTTATGATTGCGTTTTCTTCGTAGGTTCCTCCTGTTTCTTCCGGTACTTCATGAATTCCTACTTCTTGTGGCATCACGAGTTCGTGCTCGTCGCCCAGGACTTCGTGGATCTCTTTGAACTTCCCGGGATTGGTGGTTCCGATGAGAATTTTCATAGAGGTGAGAGTTTCATGTTATATATTTTTTGGAATTTTTTTCTTTCGATGTTTGCGAAGAATCGTATTTTTTTGGCAAATGAGGGCTCCTCGATGAGATTTGCGAGCTTGATCGCAAATGAAGGATTGTCGGTGTTTATGGTGTTGTGTGTATTATTTTGCATGAGTTTGAAATATTCGTGCAGCATTTTTCTTGTTTCTTTTTTGTCTGATGGGACGAGGAGCTTCCTTCTGAACTTTTCTTGATTGTAGTAGTATCTGATCCAATTTTTTGGATCTTGTTTTATCACTTTGTTGATGACGAGAAGTGCCTCTTTTGTTTCTCCTTTTTTTGCGAGATTCTCTGCAAGAATATTCTTTATGTCTGCGCGTATTGGATTTCTTTCTGTCGCTTTTTCCACATCACCTCCTGTTTCGCCAATCATGATGTCGAGATCCTGACGAAATATTGGCCTGGCGTTTTCGAAATGTACGAGCGCTCTTTCCTGATTTTTTTCTGCGACGGCGTTTCTTCCTTGTGCGATTTCTCTTCTTTCTAAGCCTTCGTGAATTGCGAGAATTCCGAGAATCCCGATGATTGCTGCTATGATTTTCCAGGAAACTTCCTGTGTCTTGCTTTCTTTTTGTCCTTCGATCATTCCAAGGAAGCTCCAAAAGAGTATGTGATTGCTGGCGAAATTGAGGTTGTAGTCAATGAGGTTGTGAAATATTGCGCCTCCGAGTGCGACGGCGAGAATGATTTGGTATTTCTTTTTTTCTTCTCCAATGACTCCGTTTTTGATGACGGCTTGGAATGTGAATCCGAGCAGGATGAGGACGAGGATCGCTGTTGGAATTCCTGTTTCTGATGCTATTTTCAGAAACATGTTGTGGGGATGGTCGGAATGAGCGAGCAATTTTTCTTGGTATTTGGAATATGCTATGCCAAATGTGTCAGGGCCGGTCCCGAGTATTGGGTTTTCCCCCATGATTTTCAAACTTCCTTTCCAAAATGAAAGTCGATCATCGAGAGATGTCCTTTTTTCCTGACTCTTGAAAGCTATTTTTTTCTGAATCGTGTTGATCTCGAAACTTTGTGCGCGAATCGTTTGAACTGCTGCGACGAGAATGATTGTTCCTGCGACTGCTATCGCGATTCTTTTCCATGGTAGATTTTTTATATTTTTCCAGAATATTCCTGCGCATGCTATTGCTTCGAATCCGAGCGTGAGCCATGCGCCACGCGAGAACGTCAGGATGATGCCGGAGAGCACGAGAATTCCTGCTACGACCCACCACCATTTTTTGGATTCAAGAATTTCGAGGAAGGTGAGGGGAGTGATCATGAGTAAAAAAAGCGCGAAAGCATTTGGGTAATTGCTGAGCAGTTCTGGAAGTTGTGCAAAAGTACTGAAGAGTCGATCTGGCGGCGTGCTGCAATACAGAATGATGCCAAAAACTGTGAGTCCGCAGGCCGTGATAATGAGTGCCTGGAAGAATTTTCTGAGCATTGCTTCATCGTTCCATTGTGAGACGATCAGGTATGTCATGATTCCGCCGATTATTCCGGTGACACCGAAAAATCCGACGCTGGGTGCCTGCGATCCGGTGAAAGAAAGAAGTGTTAAAAGTGTTATTCCACAAACGAGTGTGAGATTTTTTTTGTTATAAAGCCACTGGATTTCCTTCCCTTCGAGGATTTTGTCTTTCCAGGTGAACAGAAAAAGAGGAGTGAGTCCTAGAATCCAGAGCAAGTGTGCTTGAATCGAAATCCCTCCTCGATGCAGAGTCGAAATAAAAATCAGAAGAAAAAGTGTGCACCATTTTTTCATGGATCATAGGATACCATGAAGGCGCCCTTTTTCTTTATTACTAGTTTTGTTCTTTTGGAACGATTTTGTACATTCCGGACCCGCAGACTCCGCATTTTCCTTTTGCGGCTCGGCGACCGTTCTTCATGGTGACGTATTCGACGTCGACCATTTCTCGAACGACCTTTTCTTTCATGCCTGCTGCGCGGCTACATTTCATACACATGTGTTGCATGACTGTATTGGTTAAGATTTATCAGAAGCTGCCTTTCGGTAACTTCTAGATATATTATAGCGTTAATTTGAAGAAAAGTAAAGCTGACAGCTTTGAGTGGTTTGATTTTTCGGTTTATTTTTAGCTTTGGTTTAGCTTTGCATTGTTTTTTCAAGCTGCGGTGGAAAATTGCTGCTTATATTCAATTTTTGAAGCCTTATTCTTTCAAAAAAGCTTTTTATTTTGCAGGGAGAGGTGCTTCTCTTTTCCGCTTCGAAAAGCCGTTGACGCTTTTAATTTTCGTCTGTATAGTGGTGTCCGTACGTTTCTATTTTTTTCGCGCTTTTTGCAAGGGAAGATAGATCGGCATTATTTCTTTATTTTTCTATCTTCTTTATGGCAAAAAAACTTTTTGTCGGGAGTCTCTCTTGGGGCACAACCCAGGAAACTCTCAAAGAACTCTTCTCCCAAGCGGGAACTGTAGAGTCTGCTTTCGTGATCGTCGATAAAATGACGGGTCGCTCGAAGGGTTTCGGTTTCGTAGAAATGTCTACGGAAGAGGAAGCTCAAAAGGCTGTTGAAATGTTCAACGGTCAGGAATTCGAGGGTCGTCAGATCGTCGTCAACGAAGCTCGTCCTCAAGAAGAACGCCCACAGCGTTCTGGAGGATTCAACCGTGGCGGTGGCGCTGGTGGTCGTGGTGGTTTCGGTGGTGGCAATCGTGCTCCACGAGACGACAATGGCGGATCAAGCTGGTAAGAGATTTTTCTTTTACGAACTTCAAAGGACCTCTGCTTCGGCAGGGGTCCTTTTTGGATCTTCTGGTGATTCAGGTGGGTTGGCGAGCCGAATCATTATGGATGACTCTCTCGTGTAATCGTATTGATCAGTGATGCGGACTTTGATGGTGTACTCTTCTCCTGGCTTGATATATTTCGGAATCTTGATCGTTCCTTCATCGAATGGTGCTGAATTTCTGACGAAGCGAGGAGTATCTCCGAAGAAGTATTCTACTTTTTTGATGCCGTTTTTACTTTGTATCTCAGTCTGTACTGGTATCTGATTTCCCGTAATGATGCTGCCAGCTCCTGGGCTCAAGATCTGTATTTCCGGTTTTTTCTTTGCAAATTCTTCTTTGCAAAGAGGTGATTCGTCTGTTGGTGGAATTCCTAGCTCTCCATCTTCTTTGTTTTTGTACCACTCTTTGATGCCATTGACCCAGTTTCCGAAAGGGTCGATTGGGTCTTTGTGATTTTGGAAAGTTCGTTCTTCGATAACCTCTGTAGGGCAGAAATCGTTGGCTTTTAAATTATTTCTTTTATCAATTTTCTCGGTAAAGAAAATGTTTTCGACTTCTGTAGGGACTGCGAAGCTGGCGAAAAGCTCTGTGCTTATTTTGTCTTTTGGTGTGTTCGGTCCTGGTCGAAGACCTGTGGCGGAAGAGACGGAGACGCTTTGGATGCCCTCTGGTTTCAAGAATGGCGTGTTTGGTTTCTCTTTGAGTGCTTCGGTCATGATCGTCTTCCAAATCGGTGCTGATACGGTTGATCCATCGGCTCCGTTGGTCATGGGATCACCTTTTGCGTTGCCGACCCAGACGCTTCCCACGATTTCTGGTGTGTAGCCCATAACCCACAGATCTACAGGGAGTGCATTTCCTTTGGATTTTGTGGTGTTGGTGGATGTTCCTGTTTTGGTCGCAGTGTCGTGGCCGGGAATAATGAGACTATTGCTGAGTTTCACTGAGTTGTCCGAAAGAATGTTGTTGATGAGATAGGCGACTTGAGGATCGAGGACTTGTGGCATTTCTGGCATTTTTTCTTGTTTCCATTCATCGAGGACTTCGCCTCTGGAGTTTTCAATTTTGAGAATGGGGTTGAGTGTTGGTTTTTTCCCATTGTTGGCGAAGACGCTGTAGGCGGTGACCATTTCTGTCATTTTTACTTCTCCTGCTCCGATAGCGAGTGGATACCCGTAGTCGTGATTGAGATCGAGTCCTTCGATGCCCATTTGACGAACGAGATTGATGATTCCTGTTTGTTCACCTGCCATCCAGTAGGCTTTGATAGCAGGAATATTTCTCGATTGGGGGAGTGCTTTTCGCATCGACATGGGGCCGTAATATTTGCCATCGTAATTTTGTGGGTTGTCAGTGGTTCCGATTTTTGTTGGCGTGTCGTAAAGAACAGTGGCCGGACTGTAGCGATTCAGAAATGCTTGAGCGTAGACGAAAGGTTTGAAAGACGATCCAGGGAGTCTCGGACGTGTCGTGACGTTTACTTTTCCGGCGATAGCGTCGTTGAAATAATCTCTGGAGCCGACCATTGTGAGAATTTGTCCGTTGCGTGGATCGATGAAAAGCGCGGCAGCATCAGTTGCTTTGTAATTTTTTTCGTTTGCGTCTCCGCGCTCAAGGATCGTTTTTTCCGCAACTTCCTGCAATTTCCAATCGATTGTTGTGTACACTTTCAGGCCTCCATTTTCGAGGACTTCTTTCCCGTATTTTTTTTCGAGTAATTCTTTTACATAAAAAACAAAGTGCGGTGCTCTCACTGAATCACGATACGGTTTGAATTGTATTGTCTGTGTTTCTTTCCATGCTTCATCCTTTTCTTTACTGGTGATGTATCCTAATTGTTCCATGCGCTTCAGGACACTGTCTGTGCGACCTGCTATATAGACGTTCTGTTTTTCGTCGATTGCGACCGTTTTTCCCAGAAGACCTCGTGTGTATTCGTCTTCTTCGAGATCAGCCTCTTTCTGAATGTTTCTTTTTTCAATTTCTTCTGGTGAAAAATTTCTGTTGAGACTTGAGTGGCCCTGATTTCCGTAGGGATTGTAATAGCTTGGTAATTGTGGAATGGCAGCCAAAATTGCACTCTCGCCGATCGTGAGATCTGCGGCATTTTTCCCGAAATACGTTTCTGAAGCCTTCTGAATTCCATAGGTGTTATTTCCGTATGGAATTTCGTTGAGATAGAGTTCGAGGATTTTTTTCTTGTCGAATTTTTGTTCAATTTTTACTGCGAGGATGAGTTCGCGAATTTTCCTGATGACGCTTTTTTCTCTTGTGAGAAAGGCGTTTTTTGCGTATTGCTGCGTGATGGTCGATCCGCCGCGCGCTTGGCCGATGCCGAAAACTTTGTTGAGGACTGCTTTTGCAATGCCTCCAAAATCAAATCCGTGATGTGTCCAAAATCCGTTGTCTTCGATAGAGATCGTGGCGTTGATTATGTTTGGAGAAATTTTCTCGTACGCTACGTATTCTCTATTTTCTTCTCCGTGGATCGTGTAGAGCGGAGTTCCATTGCGATCAAGAATTTCTGTAGAGATAGGGGTTTTATCAACGTCTCCAATATCCGGGAGTCCGATAGAAAAAACTGTGACAGCGACGAAGAAAAAAAATATGGATGTGATGAAGAGTGTCGCGAGGACTGTGAAGCTGAGAGTGACCGCTTTTCTTATCGTCCATGGTTCGTCTCTCAGAATGTGTTTTTTGACAAAACCGTTCCCCTTGAGGAATTTCTTTTTCCCGGTTTCGAGGACGGAGTGGAGGGACATGGACGGGAGGATTTAGGATTTAGGATTGAGGCCTGGCTACAGTCCTCTGATTGTGCCTCCGGCTTCTTGGAGATTTTTGAAAATGTCGGTTTGGACTTTTTTCATTTCTTCATCAGTGAGGGTTTTTTCTTCTGATTGGAGGAGAATTTTGAAGGTTGCTGATTTTTTCCCTGATTCGATATTTGGTCCACTGTAGAGGTCGAAGAGTCGGATTTTTTTGATGAGTGGGCTGACGTTCATCACTTTCTCGAGGTCTTTGATTTTTTTCTGGTCGTCGATGAGGACTGAAACGTCAATTTCAATTCCTGGGAATTTGGGAATAGATTCGTATCTTCGTTCTTCTTTTCGATTGGTAATGAGTTTATTGAGATTGATTTCGAATATGGCGATGTTTGCTTTTTCGAGTCCGAAATTTTTCTTCACGATTGGATGAAGTTCGAAAACTCGCGCGAATTCGTTCGCGCTTTCGTATTCGTAGGCGAGGAATTTTTTTGGATGAGCGTATGGACAGTAGGACATTTCATCGCGTTTTTCGTATGTCTGGCTGCCGAATTTCTCCAGGAAAGCTTCGAGTACTCCCTTCGCTTCGGAGAAAATATTTTCGTCTTTGCTCACGATTGCGCTGCAAATCCATTTCTCTTCGCTCGGAAAATATTCTTTTATTTCTTGGTACGTGTGACCGATTTCGTAGATTTTGAATTGTTCGAAAAATCGGAGATTTTGTGCGATGTTTTTGAGGAGATTTGGGACGAGCGAGACGCGCATGTGGGTCTGATCTTCGGAGAGATAGTTTTTGAGCTTGAGGTGAGTTTCCTCTGCGAGAAGCGCATTTTTGAGGTCGCGTTCGCTGTAGAAAGAGTAATTGTAGACTTCTGTGAACCCAAGTCCGAGCGAGAGAATGTCGCGTGCATGATGTTTCAATGCGCGATCTTTGTTTTCTCGTGGCGGTGCGATTGCGAGTTCCGGGAGAATGACGGGTAATTTTGCGTATCCATACATTCTTGCGATTTCTTCTCCGATATCTTCTGTGATAGCGACATCTTTCGTGGCTCGCCAGGAAGGGACTTCAATGAAGAGTTTCTTGCCTTCCTTTTTCGCCTTGAATTGGAGGCTTTTCAGGATTTTGACCATTTCTGTTCCCGGAATTTTTGCGCCGATTTTTTGCTGAGTTCGTTCGATATCGACTTCGACAAGCGTTGTTTTTTCTTCATAATTCTTGATGTCGACGAGGGAACCTTCGATTTTTGCCGATGGGCAAATTTGTTTGAGGAGTGTGCAGGCGCGGCGAATAGCTATTTCTGCGAGTGCTGGATCGAGCGATTTTTCGAATCTCTGCACTGCGTCAGTGCGAAGCATGTGACGTGTGGATGTACGACGAATGAGTGTCGGATTCCAGTTTGCGGCTTCGAAGATGATTTCAGTTGTTTCGCTGTTAATTTCTGAATTTTTCCCGCCCATGATTCCGGCGATACTCAGCGTTTCTTTTGGGTTTGCGACGACGACGTCTTCGTCAGAAAGTGTGCGGATTTTGTGATCGAGCGTTTCGAATTTCGCGTTTTTTTCTGCGGACTTCACGATGAGATGATCGCCGACAATTTTCCGATCGAATGCGTGCATCGGTTGTCCGAGACCCATCATCACATGGTTGGTGACGTCGACAACGTTGTTCACTGGTCTGATTCCTACCGCTAGGAGATCACGTTTGAGCCACTGTGGTGATTCCTGGATTTTGACGTTGGTGACGATGCATGCTGCAAATCGTGGGCAGATTTTCTTGTCTTGTATTTCGATAGTGAGAATTTTTTTATTGCCGAAATCTTCGAGCGTGGCGATTTTTTCACCCTTTTCGTATGGCTTGAGTTTGGTTTTGAAAATGGCTGAAAATTCACGTGCGATGCCGTAGTGTCCCCAGAGATCGGGACGGTGCGTGAGGGATTTGTTGTCGATTTCGAGAATAACATCATTTTTTTTGAAAACTTCTGCGAGCGGAGTCCCTGGCGTCTTTTTTGTTTTGAGGCTCATGATTTCGTGCTCTCCCCCCGCGGGCATTCCTATTTCTTCTCCAGCGCAGATCATTCCGAAACTTTCTTCTCCGCGAATTGCTGTTTTTTCCAGAGTGATGAGTTCGCCTTCTCCGTGCCATTTTACGCGTGCTCCCGGGAGAGCGACTGCGACCATCATTCCTTCTGCGAGATTGACTCCACCACAGACGATTTGGACTTTTTGTGAGCCGATGTCGGTCAGTGCGATTTTTAGTTTATCTGCATTCGGATGTGGCTTCATTGAAACCACTTTTCCGAGCACCATATTTTCGAATATTTTTCCTTCTTCTATTGCTTCTTCAACTTCTGCCGTGTGTACGGTAAAAGTTTTAGCAATTTCTTGCCCAGAAATTTCGGGAATTTTTACGAATTTTGAGAGCCACTGGAGGGAGATGCGCACGGTAGGATTTAGGATTTAGGATGTAGGAGTTAGAATTGCTTGAGAAATCGTAAGTCTCCTGAGCTTAAGAGACGAATATCGTCGATGCCGTACTTCATCATTACGAGTCTTGTGAGGCCGAAACCGAAGGCCCAGCCTTGATATTCTTGGCTGTCGACGCCGCCGGCTTTTAGGACGTTTGGGTGCACCATTCCGGCGCCCATGAATTCTATGAATCCGGTGTGTTTGCAGATGCGGCAGCCTTTTTCGCTACAAAAAATACAGG
>JBBTWG010000028.1:7274-15281 GCA_038062935.1 Patescibacteria group bacterium | reverse complement strand
CAATTTGCTTGTAGGCATCGAGAAAAGACCCATCTGGATTCTTCAAAATATCGACCACTTTTTTGATTTCTCCGGCCTCGAGCTCTTCCACTTTTTCACCGAGCACGAGTTTCCCGACGCGATCCTGTTGTTCGGGGGTCAGTTGCTCCTGCGAGAGATTCTGCTGGTCATCCTGGCCTGGTCGAAGTGGTGAAGTCATGAATGTGTGTTTTTATTTTTGTTGTATTTTATTCTTGGCCTAATTCTGGGTATTTCTGGACGAGTTCGTCCCAGAGAATGTCTTTTCGCAGAGCATCCTTCGCAAGCTCAGCGGCTCTCATCGGATCTTTCGTGATCATTTTCAATGCTGCTTTTCTGACTTTTTCTTCGATGTGAACTTTCGTTGTTTGTGCTTTCTCAAAAGTGAACGTTTTGAGGACTGGGAAAGTTCCCTGAAAAATATCTATGAAGACTTCGAGTTCCTCGACGCTCTTCGTCTGGCCCAGCAAAAAAAGAATCGCCATGACGTGCTCTACCGTGATCGTATGGAACTCCAATTCTCGTGCGAGGAGCAACTTAATTTTGTTTTGTACTTCAGCGTATGTCTGTCCTTGTGTTTTGATATTTTCCATAGCTTTGGTTTTTATTTTTTAATTTTTGATTGAAGTCTTTTTTTGACTTCCCCGTATTATACCATTTTTTCATTTTTTCTGCAACAGCTTTTGGGGGACGATTTTGAAGCGGTTCGCTATTCTTTTGCCACTATGGAAATCCAGGAACTTCTGAAGCTGCACGCTTCTTCACGAGGGAAAATTCGCACTGAGAACAAAGTTTCGATCGATTCCAAAGCTGATTTGTCGGCGTATTATACGCCAGGGATTGCGGCACCATGCCGGGAGATTTCGGCGGATCCGGCGAAGGTGTATGAATACACCATGAAAGGAAACTCGGTGGCAGTCGTGACAGACGGCAGCGCGGTTTTGGGCTTGGGCAATATCGGGCCGCTCGCGGGAATGCCGGTGATGGAGGGAAAATGCGCGCTGTTTCGACGGCTTGCGGGCGTGGACGCGTGGCCGATCTGTCTCTCGGTGCATTCGGTGGAGGAAATTGTGGCAGCGGTGAAAGCAATCGCGCCGGGATTTGGTGGGATCAATCTGGAGGACATCGCGGCGCCAGCGTGTTTCGAAATTGAACGACGATTGCAGGCGGAGCTCGACATCCCTGTCGTGCATGACGATCAACATGCGACAGCGGTGGTGGTACTCGCGGGACTGGTGAATGCGCTGAAAGTTGTCGGCAAATCGTTGGAGTCAGTGCGCATCGCTATCAGCGGTGCGGGTGCGGCAGGAATTGCGATTGCTGATTTACTGCTGTTTGCTGGCGTGAAAGATATTGTTTTGGTGGATCGCACTGGCATTGTGTCGAAGGAACGCACGGATTTGAATTCTGAAAAAATACTGATGGCGGAGCGCACAAACCTTTCTGGAATTTCTGGAAGTCTGGCCGATGCGATGAAAGGCAGTGATGTTTTCATTGGTGTTTCGAGCGCAGGACTGGTGACTGCAGATATGGTGCGCAGTATGAACGAGCGTGCAATTGTTTTCGCGATGGCCAATCCGAACCCGGAGATTATGCCGGTCGACGCCCTTGCAGCAGGCGCGATGGTCGCCGCAAGTGGGCGGAGCGATCTGCCAAATCAGCTGAATAATGTTCTGGTTTTTCCGGGACTTTTCCGTGGAGCACTCGACAAACGTGTGCGGAAATTGGGCAATGAAATTTTCTTGCGTGCGGCGTATACGCTCGCGTCGCTCGTCGAACATCCGACAGCGGAGAAAATTATCCCGGATGTTTTTGATGAGAGAGTCGCGACGACGATCGCAGGGGCGGTTTCTGAAAATTGAAGATGGGCGTTGAAGATAAGCTTATTATTTGCTACAGTGAGTTCACTCAATCCCGTTCGCGATGCTAGACCCCAAAAAAGAGCCATTTTGGCTCTTTTTTAATCTCCCTATGTGCCGGGAGATGGTGGACGGGACGGGAATCGAACCCGTGCAAACGGATCTCAATCCCGTTCGCGGCCAGCCAGGCCCCCGCCCACCCCTTCCGGCGTTTTCAAGTTAGCAAAGAGGTCATGAACAAAACTTAACAAATTTCTTACAAAGATATAAACTCCGGCCATGGCTCGTCACTCCAAATGGCACAATATTCAGGTTCGCAAGGGCGCGGTGGACAAGAAGCGTGGAAAGGCTTTTACGAAACATGCGAAATTGATCGAGGTGGCGGCGCGCGAGGGTGGTGGCGATACGGTGACGAATGCGACGCTGCGCACGGCGATTGAGAATGCGAAGATGGACAATGTTCCGAATGCGAATATCGAACGTGCGGTGAAGAAAGGAACTGGTGAATTGAAAGATGATACCGTCATTATTGAGGCTTTTCTCGAAGGTTATGGGCCGAGTGGCGTGGCTTTTTATGTCCAGGTTCTCACGGACAAACGCAATCGCGCGGTGGGGAATGTGAAAACGATCCTCAGCAAAAATGGTGGCGCGATGGGAGAGGCTGGGAGTGTGGGCTGGATGTTTGATCGACGCGGCGTGATGATGATCGATACGCCGGCTGGGACGGATATCGATACTTTGCAACTCACGGCGATTGATGCTGGTGCGCAAGATGTGCGTGTGGAAGACGATCATATCGTGGTTTTCACGCCAGATGTCGATTTGCATCGAATTCAGAAAAAGCTTTCTGATGCGGGACACAAGGTCTCGAGTGCGGAGCTCACCTTTGCTCCGAAGACCGAAATTCAAATTACGGAACTTGCGAAAGCCCAGGAAATTTTGAATTTAATTGATCTGCTCGAAGAAGATGAGGATGTGACAAATGTGTACACCAATCTCGACATTGCTCCGGAGGTTCTGGAGAAACTCTAAATTCGGATTTCGAATATTCTTACAAGCAGAGCTGGAACGGTGTCCATATCCACGTATCCTGTTTTGGGATAAAGATTGTTTCGAGTGGTTGCAAGCCGTTTTCCAAGACTTCTGATGCAGATGTGTCTCCGTATTTTGCGTAGACGGGTGCGACCTGGAATTCACCGGTCGTCTTTGATCCTGTGACGACTGCGCTTCCTTTCCATGAGAGGAAAACACTTTTTGCTGTTTTTGGTGCAATCACGAGTGGCGCTAATCCTGTATTGGTGAGTGTTTGCGCGGAGAGATCGAAGTAAGCGATGGATTTACTTTGAAGTGATGTCTCTGCTGGGTATGAAAACTTTTTGTTGAAAGTTGAAAGTTTTATGTCGCTGACACTGAAGTTTTGGAATCCTTCTCCTTGAAAATAAAATCCGATTCTGGAGATTTCGATCGGTCGATCGGAAGGATTCGTCATATCAAATCGCATTTCTTTTGTCTCTGAACAGGCTTGATCTTCTGTATTCGTCGGATGAACAATGACAAATTTTGTGGCTGCGACTGGAGCTTCTCCTGTCTCTGCAAAATTTCCGAGGAGTGATGCTCCTTTGGTGGTGAACAATATTCCTACGACTATCATGATACCTGCGAGAATAAAAATGAGTGTTTTTGTATTTATTTTCATGATGTTGTGATGAGATTATTGTTGCGAGCCGAATTGGTATTGCGGATTTGGTGCGTCTGGATTTCCTGGCTGTGGAGGGGTTGCTGGCACATTATTTTGCGGTGCCTGGAAATTAAAATTTGATGGAGACTGGGGCATGGATGGTGGTTGCGAAACTGGTGGCATGGATGGTGTTGGCTGCGGTGCCTGTGGTGCCTGCATGCCTGATGTTTGAAATTGGAAGCCTGGTGCTGGCGGCGGTACGATCGGCATCGGTGGCTGAGGAGCGACGACAGGCTTTGGTTCTGGTTTCGGTTCTGGTTTTGGTGGCTCGACCTTTGGTGGCTCAATCTCGAGCGGTTCTGGTTTTGCTTCAATCTCAAGAGGTTCTTTCTTGGCCTCGATTTCTAGTGGCTCAACTTTTGGTTCGATTTTTTTTGGTTCTGGTTTTGGTTCTAGTTTTTGAGGTTCTGGTTTTTCTTCTTCAGGCTTTTTTTCTTTTAATTCTTCTGGTGCGAGGCTCTTCAAAGCCTCCGGCTTTTCAGAGTGTTCTTCTGTCGGTCTTCCTAGTCTGTATGCCTGATATGCGCGGAATTCACGGAGGATATCTTGTTCTAATTTTTCCACGGAGACGCCTTTCATGCGGAATCCTGCGGCCTGGACGTGCCCGCCGCCGCCGAATTTTTCTGCGAGGGCGCTGCTGTCGATGGCGGATGTTGTGCTGCGAATCGAACATGTGATCGTGCCGTCTTTTCTTTCTTTCAGGAGGAATACGATTTCTGACCCTGGTGCGTTGGTGAGAAGCTCGTCGATGATGCCACCGGTTTCGCTGTCGTCTGCTGCAGTGTCGTAGAAATCTTTGCGCGTGAGGACGGACCAGACGATGTTATATTTTTCGTCGGTCTGCATCTTCGTGAGAATTCTTCCCCAGAGCTTGAGCATGGAGAGCTGCTTGGTTTTGAAAATGTGTTGAATAATTTCTTGTTGTCTCGCGCCATATTGGACAAGTTTTGCGGAACCGTCGAAGGCGCGTGGCGATGTGTTGGCGTTCTGAAAACTTCCGGTGTCGGTGATAATTCCGGCGAGGAGAAGCGTGGCGATGTCTTCGTCGATGAGTTTCATGCCGCTATCTTTTTCCATCAATTCCAAAAGTCCGATGAGGAGTTCTGTCGTGGATGGAGCCATAACGTCGACGAAATTGATGCGACCAAAATGTTCGTTGCTGAAATGATGATCGATGTTGATGACCGGAATCTGATGAAACATATCGACGTGATCGCTGTAGAGATGGCCGAGTTGTTCGACGCCACCAGTGTCGACAGTGATGATGAGGTCATAGCGTTCTGGTCCGTAGTTGAAACTGATTTGCTCCTGTGTGAGGCGACCGTTGACGGGTGTAATAATGAGATTCACTTTCTGATTCTCGTCGATCTGTTTGATGTTCGCGATTTTAATGCTTTGTGTGTCGATCGTGATGACGAAATCTTTCGATGCGACGACGTGATCACCGATGATGCTCGTCGAAGGAAGGAAGTGATATGTGTCTGGAACGGATTCTGGACAGACGACGGTCGCTTCTTTGTTCAGTTTTTTGAGAGCGATGTAGAGCGCGAGGGCGCTGCCAATAGAATCTCCGTCTGGCGGAGATGACGGCATGATCAGAATTTTCTGACTTGCTTTGATAAGGTCGATAATTTGTTGCTGGAGGGACATGGGTTTGACTTGTGACATGTGACTTTTGACTTTTGACCAATGAAAGTGATTAATCAATTATAAAATATATTTCGATATTAGTCAATCATTTCGCGAGTTTTCATCTCTTGCACCATGATCTGGAGTTTCGTTTTGCCGTTGAAGGTGTTTTTCTCGATGGAGCCGGCAATATCGACGTGTTCACCTCGACGCATTTTCGTATCGCCCATGCCAAATGCGACGGCATCGATTCGCTTTTCTCCGCATTCTAGAGTCATTTTCAGGTGGTCGCGACCTTTGCCGATGACTTTCATTTCTGTGATTTTTGCAGCACGGATCATGAAGACAGGTTTTTCGTTTCCGATGCCGAATGGGTGGAGCTTTTCGAGCATTTCGACGGTTTTGATCGTGAGGTCGCGTGGATCGATTTCGGCTTCCAGTTCTATTTTTTTGCCTTCTGCGCCTTCGATCGGGATGAGCATATTTTCTATCGTTTCTTTGAATTTTCCGAAGTTTTCGCGAGAGACGGTGAGGCCTGCTGCCTGCGGATGTCCACCAAAGGTCGTCATGAGTGGAGCAACTTTTTTGAGCATATCCATGACGTTGTGAGCGCCTGGACTGCGGACGGATGCGGTGAGAAAGGCTCCGCGATCGTGAAAAATGAATGCGGGCTTCTGATGTCTCTCGCTCAGACGCGCGGCGATAAGACCGAGAATTCCGGTGTGCCAATCGGTGTTTTTGGCAACGATGGCGGAGGTGTCTCGGGCTTTGCCGACTTGATATTCCGCTTCCTGACAGGCTTTTTCGGTCATCTCTCTTCTGCGATTATTGAGTGTTTCGAGTTCGAGTGCGATTTTGTAGGATTTTTCGGGGTCTTCCTGAATCATCAGCTGCAGCGCTATATAGGGGTGCGCGATACGACCGGCGGCGTTGATGCGCGGACCGATTTTGAATCCGACGACCGTGGTGTCGAGCGGATGAAGGTCGCTGGAGATCTGCGCGGTTTTCTTCAAATGCTCGAGACCGATCCATTTTGTCTTCCGAAAAGCGTGTAGTCCACGCGTGACGATGGTGCGATTTTCACCCAGGAGTGGACCTAAATCGGCGATGGTTCCGAAACTTGCGAGGTCGCAGAGTGACTCGATCATGTCTGCATGAGGCGTGTCCCGGAGGAGCGCATGTGCGAGTTTGAACGCAACTCCAGAACCGGTGAGACCTTTGAAAGGATACGGACAATTTTTCTGAAGTGGATGAAGAATCGCGACTGCGGCGATCGGCATTTTTTCTGGGATGCTATGATGATCACTCACGATGATGTCGATTTTTTTCTCTGCGGCATAGGCAATTTCTGTCGCGCAAGAAATGCCACAATCGACGGTAATGACGAGCGAGACATTGATTTTTTCGAATTCATCGATGAACTTTTTGTGAATCCCATAGCCATCATCGAGACGATGAGGGACGCGATATGAAATCAGTGCACCGAGTTTTTTCAGCGCGTGAAAGAGTACGGCGGTGCCGCTCATACCGTCGACGTCATAGTCACCATAGATGACGATGCGTTCCTGTCCTGTGATCGCTTTTTGGATTCTGGTGACGGCTTTCGTCATATCTTTCATAAGAAAGGGATCGTGAAAGTCGTGCGTCGCGTGATTGAAAAAATATTCAATTTCTTCGGGTGTCGTGAGGCCACGGTTCTCGAGAACCTTTTCGAGAAGAGATTTTGTTGGGTCGGTGTTGAGGACTGACCATTGACGTGTGACGTGTGACATGTGACTGGGGGGCAGGAGTTAGGAGTTAGGAGATCAGGAGCCAGGAAGTCACAGGTTAAATGTCAAATGTCACAAGTTCCTCAGACTTCAGCCACACGATTTCTTTTTCTTTTCGGAACCATGTCAACTGTCGTCTTGCGTATCCTCTTGTGTTGCAGCGGACTATTTCTTTTGCTTCTTCTAAATTCATTTTTCCTTTGAAATATGGGAGAAGTTCTTTGCAGCCGATGGCGGTCATGGATGGGAGTGTTGGTGCGTAGCCTTTTTCCATGACTTTTTGTATTTCTTGGAGGAGGCCGCGTTCGATCTGACTCTCCACACGCTTGTTTATCCGATCGTAGAGCTCTTCTCTTGGCCATTCGATGCCGAGCATGAGTGTCGAATATTTTGATTCTTTTTTCTGATCGGTCTTTTTCTTTCCGGTCATGTGGTGAATTTCGAGGGCGCGGATGACGTAGCGCAGATTCCTGGGATGAATTTTTGCGGCGGCCTCGGGATCGACTTGTGCGAGTTTCTGATGGAGGAACTCTTCTCCGTTTTTTTCGGCTTCTTTTTGCCATTTTTTCCTCAGTTCCCATTGAGGTTCTATTTCTGGGACATTGTAATTTTCGACGATACTTTTAATGTAGAGTCCGGTACCACCGACGATCATGGGGAGACGTTTCCTTCGTTGAATGTCTTCGATAATCCTCATGGCGTCGCGCTTGTACTGTCCCATCGTGTAGATCTCGTCAGGCTCGACGATGTCGATCATGTAATGTTTCACGTCCTGCATTTCCTGAGGCGTGATTTTTTCGGTAGAGACGTCGAGATGCTTGTAAATTTGCCTCGAATCTGCGGAGAGAATTTCTCCGTTATATTTCTGCGCGATTTTCACCGAAAGAGCTGTTTTTCCTGATGCTGTAGGGCCGAGAATCACCAGAAGTGGATGAGGCTTGGTGAGAAGATTTTCGATAAGTTCGTCGATGCGGTGCATGTGTTGCTGATTCTA
>JBBTWG010000028.1:0-7264 GCA_038062935.1 Patescibacteria group bacterium | reverse complement strand
ATTGCCAATCGTCAATTTTCATTCGAGTTTATCTTTTTTTCATAAAGAATTTACGTTTCGTTCATAAGTTTTTGATACAACGTGTCTGTGCCACGAAAAATATTTATTCCAGAGACGAATTTTTGCCGAGAAAATCATTGATCTCGCAAACCTCTGTTTCGTGGCACTTGTTTTTATTCCAAATAAATCCTTGACTTCGTTCTGTGGCTTTTGGTAGAGTGCCCGCGCGTCAGAGACCGGAGGTTCTAATTCTCTTCACAGAGTCCCTCCCGAGATGCTTCAAACAGCTTTGAATAGTTTCTATTCCGAGCCTTGATCTTCTTCTCTACGACGCACACAGCGTCTTTTTTTTAAACTCCCCTTCCTATGCCTGTCACACGTCAACAAAAAGAAGCGATGCTCGCCGAGCTCAACAAGCTCCTGGAGGGATCGAAATCTGTTTTCTTTGCTGATTATCGTGGTATTCCGGTGAAATCGATTCAGAAACTTCGCCGAGAACTTCGTTCCAAAGATGTTCATTTTGGCGTTTCGAAGAAAACTCTCATTCGTCTCGCTGCTGCGAAAATCGGCTATGATTCGATTCCAGAATCGGTGCTCGAAGGTCCTGTTGCAGTGGCTATTTCCATGGGTGATCCACTGATTGCTGCAAAAATTATCAATACCTATACGAAAGAAATTCCTCAGCTCCGACTCCTCGGAGGACTCTTCGACAAGCACGTTCTCAACGCTGCTGAAGCAAAACAATATGCTCTGCTTCCTGGAAGAGAAGAATTGCTCGCGAAACTCGTCTACATGCTCAAATCTCCGATTCAGGGTCTCCACGGAACTTTGTCCAATACTCTGGCTGGATTTGTGCGTACGGTTGATGCGTATCAGAAGAAACGTGTGACAAGTGACGTGTGACCTGTGACTTTCCCAAACCCTACATCCTAAATCCTACATCCTAACTTTCTCTCAATATGTCAGATGTCCAACTCAGTGCTGAAGCACAAAAAGTTCTCGATATGGTCGAGAAACTCTCTGTCCTTGACCTCGCGAATCTCGTGAAGGCCATGGAAGAAAAATTCGGTGTGACTGCTGCTGCTCCTATGATGATGGCTGGTCCAGCCGCTGGCGGTGCTGCAGGTGGCGCTGCTGCTGAAGAGCAGAGCGCAACTGTTACTGTCGTCCTCGCAGATGGTGGTGCACAGAAAATCAACGTTATCAAAGCTGTTCGTGAGCTCACAGGCCTCGGTTTGAAAGAAGCAAAAGACCTCGTCGACGGTGCTCCAAAGCCTGTCAAAGAAGGTGTTGCTCGAGACGAAGCAATGAAAATGAAGAAGACTCTCGAAGATGCTGGTGCAAAGGTGGAGTTGAAGTAACAGCGCGAAGCGCAGTGCGATTTCTAAAAAGCCTCGGGTTTTATTCCGAGGCTTTTTTGTGCCACCATTGACACAACGCTTGTGGAACTTTAGTCTTGGATCCATGAACGGTGTCGCAACCAAAAAAGTTATTGGTGGGAAATTACTTCGAGTGAAAAGTGTTTTCGGCGAGCGGATCGAGTCGGTGCAGCTCACCGGAGATTTCTTTCTGCATCCGGAGGATTTGGTTTCGAGGGTTGAAGAGGCGCTGGTCGGAATTCCTGTTGCGAGTTCTGCAGATATTTTTCTGGAGGCGATTCGACGCAGTGTTTCTGAGCATGGAATTCAGCTCATCGGGATTGCTCCGGAGGATATCGCTTCTACGCTCCTCGAAAGCTTCCGTACTTCATAGTCTGCCCGGACAGACTTTTACATCAAAAAAATGGCTTCTATCAATCATTCTCAATGGCGCGTGATCGGTCTGGAAACTCATGATGCGTTCATGAATATGGCGCTCGATGAAGCATGCTCTGAGGCTGTGGCGAGCGGCGCGAGTGCGCCAACGATTCGGTTTTATCAATGGAAACCGAGCGCGGTGTCGATTGGATATTTTCAGAGCTTGGAGGATGAAGTTGCGGTGTCGAAGTGTGTTGATGCGGGTGTCGATATTATTCGTCGGCGCACCGGTGGTGGTGCGGTGTATCACGATTTTGATGGCGAGATCACCTACAGCATCTTGGCGCCGGAAAATATCATGCCGTCGGGAATTACGGAGTCGTATCATCTGATTTGCGGATGGATCGTCGATGGACTTCGGGAGATCGGCATTGAATCTGAATTCAAACCGATTAATGACATTATTGCGGTGGGCGCAGGCGGCGGTAAGAAAATTTCCGGGAATGCACAGACGCGTCGCAATGGTGTTCTGCTCCAGCATGGCACAATTCTCCATGATGTCGATGTGCGGAAAATGTTTTCTCTTTTGAAAGTTGGTCAGGAGAAAATTGCGGATAAAATGATTGCTGCCGTGGAAGAACGCGTGACTTGCGTGAAACGGCTCTCGAGTGTGACGAAAGATGAACTCTACGAGGGGCTTCTGAAAGGTTTTACGAAAGGGAAAGAGTGGGAGTTTGGGACGTGGAGTGCCGGTGAATTGGAACGTGCGAAAAAATTGGTCGTGGAAAGATATCGGACGGACGACTGGGGTTGGATGAGATAATCTCAGGGACACACTGAAAAAATCGACATACCGAGCGTGGCCATTTTTTGGTGCGGTTGGGCAAGATTTTTCACCTGATTTTTGTATGATGCGAAATAGCTTTCTTGCCTTGGTGCAGCACAAAAGACTCCGTTCTGATCCAGCAGCAGGAAGTCGCCCTTGACACAGGTGCATTTTATAATTATATTGATACTCTCATTTATTCCCTGTTTCCTCCTTATTTTTTTATGATAAAAGCAACACTAAAAACAGTTGGTGACCTGGATTGCTCTGCTCATTCAATAAATAACACTGCAACTGCAATGGTATTAAAAGCTGAAATAAAGCACCTTATTGAGAGTGGGAAAGTTCAGCAACAATCTCCTCTGACAGACGAAATTATTGAGAAAATCAAAGATAGCTGCGCTCATGCGCTTGCTGGTGGCGACGCAGCAGTCGATTCCATTGAGGCTGCATCTTCATTGCTGGGCAGTCTCAAAACAGGTGTTGAAGGTTCGCCAGCGCAATTATTGATTGGTACTATCGCACATGACAAATTGAAGCTGATACCCAAAGCAATTCAAAACTTGAACCTTAGTCCAAATGAACCTCTTTCCCGAGAAAAGCTTGGGCATTTAAAGAAAGAGGTAGACAAGTTGGCATGTAAGCATTTTACGGGTGTTGGTCGCGTATATTCAAACTACAGCGCATGGCTGTACTACCATTGGAAGGAAATTGAGGAAAGACTGAACAGCCAAGAAATTGACAGTCTTGAAGCTGAACTTGCCTCCGAGAATGCTCCGCAGAAAAGAGCTCATCTTTGTAAACGTGCCATTGCGCTTGTGTATTTGGAAAAACACACTTTTGAATTTTTGATTCATTCACCAAGTTATCGGCAAGATAGAGCAGACGTAGACGAAAAGAAAATCGAAGCAAAGTTTCAAAAGGTACAGGCTGTGGTTGAACAAGCAGGCTTGAACTTTGAGGAAATTGCCGAATCGGCATGGAAGCAAGGCGATGGCGTTCATTTCTTCCGTCATCCCGATGATATTGAGTGGGAGAAGGAGTGAATGAAGGAAGATGAAAAATAGGGCATAATGGAAATTTTTGGGCTGATTTTACAGCGTACAACAGGCACCTTGCAACTTCTCTCCCGTTGGCCACTGCGCCAATGTTTGGCGCTGGTGTAGCACTGCGTGCTAAGGACACGCTGAAAAAATCATACTGCCGTGTGCCAAAAGTATGAGTTTTTCAGGGTGTCCTTAGCATTGGAAGGCCGCCTGACATTCCCTGTTGAGGTGAATTAGGGCCTGTTTTTGGTCCAGATCCTGTGACGTAACAAATATAAGCTTCATTTGGATTTCCTATGGCATCTGAAGCACAGCCATAATATTTTGAGAGATCTGGATTCGTGCCCATGGTCTCCGTGAGCAATTTTGCCATTTCGCCACGAGTGATATTTTTTTCAACGGTGAATTTTCCGGCAAATCTGCTGCCGTCACCACCGCCAAAGAAAATAACTCCCAAAATGACAACAGCTACTCCGGCAAGGAAATAACCGGAATGACTTTTTTTGCCATAAGGGGGGTTAAAAATTATTTCCTAAATAGTTTATTCGCCGCCGCCGCTACGAGCGCGCCCAGAAATGGGCCTGCCCAGTAGATGAGATGTTGTGTCCAGACTCCGGAGACGGCGGCTGGGCCGAATGCGCGGGCAGGGTTGAGAGCGGCTCCGGTCAATACTCCTCCGATGAGGATTGAGAATGTCAGTGTGAGGCCGATAACGAGGCCATTCATAGCTGCTGGAAACTTCTTGTCAGTGGTGGACATGACAGACCAAACGAGGAAGAACGTGAGAATTGCTTCGATGAAGAGTCCTTGCCAGACGGAGATTTCTTTTGCGAGCTGTGGAGTTCCGAGATGCGCTGCTGCTGGAGCAACGGTGAAGAGGAGTTGGAGAAGAAGTGCTCCAATGACAGCACCGATGAGTTGCGAAACGATATATCCGACGGCGCTCCAGGTGTCCATTTTCCCTGAAACCCACATGCCGAAAGTGACGGCGGGGTTGACGTGCGCTCCAGAAATATTTCCGAGCGTGTAGACGATGACGGCGAGCGCGAGCCCGTGTGCGAGCGCGATACCGAGGAGACCGATTCCTGCACCGCTGACGGCCATGAGGTATGAGCCGGCACCGACGAAGACGAGCATCATTGTCCCGATTGCCTCGGCAATGTACATTTGTCGTTTATTCATGAAGTGAGTGAGGTTATGAATTTACTTCAGAGTAGCAAAAGTATTTGTGATTTACAATTTTTATGAGAATTATTTCCAATAAATTTGATTGTGAGTGCCAATGGATTTTTCTTGAATTTTTCTATCGCGCCATCAGCCTTCTTTTGAAGTTTTCTTGGGAGTTTTTGGTAACTTTTTTGGTACTTTTTTTCGAAGAAGATTTGCATTTCAGACTATTGAGATATTCAATTACTTGGTCGCCCTCGAATGGCCCTGCTACATTTATTCCGCGTCTTGCCTCCTCGGAAGCTTTCTTGATTCCCATTTCTTCTTCCCAGGTCATGCCGTTGATAGTCACTATTCTCGGTATCTTTTTCTCTTCTGCAATATCTCGGAGAAAATATCTGAGAACTCCACTAAGATCTAAATCAGCTTTCTTTAGCACTTTCTGAACTGCTTTTTTGGTCTTTTCATCGATGCGAATCTGTATTGTAGCCATGGGAATTTTGGTTATATTCTTGTGTTTCTAGGCTACGATTTTTGTCATTACGGTGTCAATACAAATTGCGGACTTCTCGAAAAACCCTTCGTCTTCTTTCTACACGAAAGTTATGAACGAAACGTAACAAATTTATGACAAAATCATGAACTCTATTGGATCATGAGATACTTTCCAAATTCACCATCACTTCATTCAGAAACTTGGCACCGAGGGCGCCGTCGAAGAGGCGATGGTCGAATGCGAAAGAGAGCGGCAGGATTTTTCGGGATTCGATCACTCCTTCTTTGGTGACAACGGGAGCATCTTTCATCCGGCCGATGCCCATAATTCCGGCTTCTGGATGGTTGATAATTGGTGCGGCGTAGAGGCCTCCGAACGAACCGTAATTGGTAACGGAAAATGTTCCGCCTTCCATTTCTGATGGTTGAATTTTTCGTGTTCTTGCTTTTTCTGCGAGCGCTGTAATTTCACTGGCGAGTTCGAAGAGTGATTTTTTGTCGGCATCTTTGACGACTGGGACGACGAGACCTTCGTCGGTGTCGACGGCAAATCCGATGTGATAATATTTTTTGAGAATGATCTCTTCGGTGGTTTCGTCGAGACTGCTGTTCACGATCGGATACTTCTGGAGCGCGGCGATGATCGCCTGAATGATGTATGGCAAAAATGTCAGCTTGATGCCTTTTTTCTCGGCTTCTTTTTTCTCCTGTTCTCTTTTTTGTGCGAGTTTTGTGACGTCGGCTTGATCCATGAGTGTGACGTGCGGAATCGTCTGGAAAGATTTTTCCATGCGCGTGCCGATGATTTTTCGTATGCCTTTGTATGGTGTGCGATCAGCGGGACCGAAAAGTTTTATGGCGGTTTTTGATGAATTTTTTGATGCGGAGTCAGCGGCTGTGGTGCTCGTATTTCTGGCATTTTTCACGTCTTCGTCGGTGACGCGCCCATCTGGACCGGTACCGGTAAGGCTGGCGAGATCGACGCCGAGTTGTTCTGCGAGGATGCGTGTGCGAGGGAGGAAATTGCCTTTTGTCTGGGCTTTTTGTGCTGGTGCTGTTTTTTGTCCTGCTTTTGGAGCGGTCATCATGGCGTCAGAAACTTCGAGTGTTCCGATGACTCCGACACCACGTTGTGGTTCTTTTTCTGGTGCTGCTTCTTCCGTGAATTTTTCTCCAGGATCGCCAAAAGTGACGAGATTGGCACCGACCTTGATCATTTCGTTTTCTTTTCCGTAGGTTTTCAAAATCACTCCGGCGCGCGGAGATGGGATTTCTACGATTGCTTTGTCGGTTTCGATTTCTGCAAGGACTTGATCATTTTTGACCGTATCCCCTTCTTTGACATGCCATTTCACGATGGTGCCTTCGATGATGCCTTCGCCGACGTCTGGGAATTTGAAGTGGAGCACGGGGACTAGGATTTAGGATGTAGGATGTAGGATTTAGAATTCATTTCTTCAAGACTTTTATGAGTGTTGCGAAATTTCCGCCGGCGTCGCTGTCGGGAACCATGGCCATCGTGAAATTATCGATCACGATTGTTGTGGTTCCGGAATTTTCTTGTGGTCCAAATTCTTTTTCTGCGAGACCCTGATTCGAAAAATAGAACCAATTAAAAGCTTCATCTGGTAATTTTGCGGTCGATTCCGCGTCGAGATCGGAAAGAATATATTCACCTCCAAAATCTGAAAAACTGTATTTCCCTGTGAGCGTGAGTTGTCCTTCGAATTTTATTTCTCTCCCACTATTCAGAAGAGGTTTTACTGAAATAACTTTCAATCCTTTTACAATGTCTCCAACTTTTGCCGTGTTGATGGTGAATTTTTCGGGTTTTTGTGCGGACTGCTGCTGCGAGGCTGGCTGCTCAGGGAAATTCTTTTCTGTCACTGGCGCAACGACTGGTTCTGCGATTTGGAATCGTGGTTCGTTTGTATCATCATGTTTTTCGTATTTGTTTTGCCAAAAATAGACTCCACAACCGACGATGATGGCTG
>JBBTWG010000027.1:0-15411 GCA_038062935.1 Patescibacteria group bacterium | reverse complement strand
GACCACAAATTGCCAACTGAAGCAACGTGTCTTATGTTTGGGGTACTTGCCATCTACTTGTTCAATTTCTGCATTATACGGTCTAGCATTACAATAAACTCTGATCGAGATACTTTTTTGAACGGATAAAATTTGTTGTTTGAACTTTTTCCAATGATGCAAAGTTCATGTGCTTTCGTGACGAATGGGAAATACCATTGATTTGTTGTAACATCGTCGTAGTGTTTGGCTGTGGAATTTACATATTCAGCGGTGTTGATTTCGGCAGCACGCAGCAAGAGTGCAATGGCTTCCGATCGGTTTATTGTTTCATTAAGATTAGAAATGGATTTATTTGTACTGATAATACCTTTTCTTTTTGCTGTTTTTATATATTTTTCGAGTAAATTTTTATCTTTTGTTTTTGCTGGTTTTATACCAAATCCATCCATTGCGAATATGAGTGCTTCGTAGCGCAGAATTTTGCCTGAAGGTCCGAGTAATTCATTGGCCCTTTTCTTTTTTAGGATGCCAAGATCGCTCAGCCGTGTTACTGCTGCCGAGTACCATGCATCCAGCGGAACGTCGTTGTAGATTTTTTTTGGTTGTATCATTTTGAACTGACATGTTTCTTGGATCTCAGGAGGGTTTTGTACTGATTCTGTAATGATTGTTTTTGGTGTTGTGTTTGTGACTGATTCCGGTGTAGATGAGATGAACTGCAAAGTGCTTTCCCTTGTCCCTCCGCCCCCTCCACCCCTATTACTTCCACTGTTGTGGTTGATTGAAGTTGTGGGTGGAAGTGGAGGAGCTGTGCCTGCGATGAATGTGGAGAAGTGATTTGTAACGGCGTATACGTTCTCGTCATCGTATTTGTAGCAGTGTTGTGCTCCATCCAGTTCGTATGCTTTTAGTGAATAGCTGTCTGGATCTGCGAGAGCGCCACTGATGTATTGTGTTCCATTGCAGTGACCTAGTGTATATGCTTTATTAGCCATATCGTTAATTTTTACTGTGGAATTTGTGAGATTTCCAAAGTTTGGATAGGGGATAACTACAACTGCTGCTTTACTGAGCCCTACTGGAATTCCTTCCATACCTTTGAATTTGATAGAAATCACTTTTCCTGAATCAACTCCCTGTATGTTTGGTGGGATGGTTGTTGCATAGCTGACGTTTACTGTTCCATCCCATGTGGGTGCGGTCATTATCAATCCAGATGGCAAGGCGACCTTCGATCCAGTTCCTTCTCCGCTTAGAGTGATTGATATGTCGTTTGAAATGGTTGATGAAAAAAATTGAATGTTTGTTTGACTTCGTGTGATGGAATCATGTGGAATCGAAACGGAAGATATTGCTGGTTGTATTAGGCTTGTTGCTGGAAGTATGTTTACTGGAATTGTCCCTGTGCCGATTGTTCCAGGAGCAGGTAAAAGGATCGCCTTGATTTGCACTTGCGTTGTCGCACTGACTGACTGACAAAAACTCACGAATAATATTGTGACGATGAGGTGACGAATAGGGCGTTTCATGTGGCAATGATAGCATTGTTGTCAAGTGTGTGAATAGAAATTTCCCTATCATTTTTTAGATCTATAATTTTTTCAGGAAATCTATCCAGTTCTGAATGCTGAGTTCCTGCGGTCTGGTGGTCTTTGAAATTCCGCATGATTCTAGTGCATCTTCGATTTCAACTTTTTCTCTTCCTAGGTTTTTTGCGACGACTGCGGCCATCATTTTTCTTTTTTGGTGGAAGGCGGCGTGGATGACTTGGAAATATTTTTCTCTCAGATTTTCTGGGATGAGAGGGGAGTCGAGGGGCTCGATTCTGAGGATGGCGGAGGTGACTTTTGGGGCGGGATAGAAACTGCTGCCGGGGACGTGCATGGCGATTTTTGGCTTTCCGAAGGGCTGGATCGTGAGAGCTAGAACGTTCATATTTCCTGGATTGGCACACATTTTTTCGGCAACTTCGAGCTGTGTCATGACGACCATGAGAGACGGTTTGTTTTTTTTCATCATGAAACTTCTGATGATTGCGGTGGCGATGTTGTACGGGAGATTTGCGATCAATTTGTAATTGGTTTCGTTGGGTTCGTAGTTGAGCCCGTCCTGCTCTAGGATTTCTTTGTTGTGAAATTCACTCGTGGTTTCTTCTAGGAGTGGCAATATCTCGCGATCCATTTCGATGCAGATCACTTTTTTGGCTTTCTTGCAGAGTTCTTGCGTGAGCACGCCGGGGCCTGGTCCGATTTCTATGATCGTATCTTTTTCTCCGACTTCTCCTGTTTTGATGATTTTCTCTACAATATTTCTGTTGATCAGGAAGTTCTGGCCGAACCTTTTTTTGGCCCAGATTCCATGTTTTTCGAGTAATATTTTGAGATCTTTTAAGTTTGTGAGGTCCATTTTTTTCTCATGATAAATTTTCTTGTCTCTTCGATGATGAGTACTGGCATTGTTCCGATGGCTATGATGAGCCAATCTGAGCGGTTCAGTTTTGTGACTTCGAAAATTTCCTGAAGTCCCGGAATTTCTGTGACGGCGATGACAATGAAGATCGAAAGCGTTACTGATGCGAGCAAAATGAAGTTTTCGAAGAATCCATTGAATATTGATCTTCTGTCACTTCTGCTGTTGTAAGCGTTTATCATTTGCCCCAGGACGAGTGTTGCGAAGGCGATGGTTCCTGCTTTTAATTCGCTGTTCATCGCGATTTTGAGGCTCCAAATGTATGTTGCTAATGTTGTGATTCCGATGAGTGCTCCTAGATATCCCATGCGAATGAGGAACTTTCCTTGCATGATTCTCTCTTTCGGATTTCGTGGAGGTTTTTCCATGCTGTCTTTCGTTGGTGGATCGATCCCGAGTGCGAGTGCTGGAAAAACGTCGGTTCCGACGTTGACGAGCAAGATCGTAATGGCAGAAAAAGGTGTTGGTAAGCCAATAATGAGTGCTATGAAAATGACGACAAGTTCTCCAATATTTCCTGAGAGGATATACATCAGAAATTTTTTGAGGTTTTGATAAATAGTGCGGCCTTCTTCTATTGCTACGACGATCGTCGCAAAACTGTCGTTGCTCAAAACCATGTTGGCGGCTTCTTTGGTCACGTCCGTGCCCATAATACCCATTGCAATGCCTATATCGGCTCTTTTGAGAGCGGGGGCGTCATTCACGCCATCTCCGGTAACAGCGACAACTTCATCGAGATTTTTGAGAATGCTGACGATGCGAAGTTTGTCCTGTGGGCTGACTCGTGCAAAGATGAGTGTATTTTTTTTATTTTTGAGAAGTTCTGTTAATTTTTCATCAGGAATTTTTTCGAGCTCTTCTCCAGTAATGATGGAGTGTGAATTTCCATCTTTGATGAGGCCGATCATTTTTGCGATGGCTGCTGCGGTGAGGCCATTGTCACCGGTCGCAATGATGATTTGTATGCCGGCTTTTCTTGCGGCTTCTATGGCCTCTGGGACTTCTAGTCGCGGTGGATCCATCATGCCGATGAGTCCCAGGAAAATCAGATCTTTTTCATTTTCTTCTTGTGTCTGATGTGCACCTTTTTCGTTTTTTTGTTTGTAAGCGAGTGCGAGGACGCGGAGCGCTTGTTCTGCCATCTGGTCACTTTTTTTGATAATTTTTTGTTTTTCTTCTTCTGTAAGGTCTTCTATTTTTCCGTCTTTGTAGATTTTTGTACAAACGTTCAGAATGCTTCCTGGTGCGCCTTTTGCGAAGACATACTGATTTTTGCTGGCACTTTTTTCGACGATGACTGACATTCTTTTCCTGACTGAATCGAAGGGATGTTCGTGAATTTTTTGAAATCTTTCTGCGACTGTTTCTTTTGGAAGACCCATTTTTTCTACGACTCGCAAAAGTCCAATTTCTGTCGGATCGCCGAGCTCCTTTTCCCCTCCGGGGACTCCGCCTTTTTCTCCCATTTCGGAACTCTGTATTTTTGCGTTGTTGCAGAGTGTGCAGATGCAGCAGGCGAGTGTGATGGCTTCAATGAGCTCTTTTTCTGGAATGTATTTTTCTTCACTCAGATTGATATCGTGACCATCGAACCAGATTTCGCGAACGCTCATTTCATTTTTCGTGAGTGTTCCGGTTTTGTCGGTGACGATGATGGTCGTGGAACCGAGAGTTTCTACAGATGAAAGTTGTTTCATGATCGCTTTTTTTTGTGCGAGGCGTTGGACGCCGAGCGCAAGTGCGATGGTGACGGTCGCTGGCAAGCCTTCAGGAACGGCTGCTACAGCAACCGATGCTGCAAAAAGAATGACTTCTATGAGGCCTTTTCCTTGGAGAAAAATTCCTATAAGTATCAAAATTCCTGCGATGACGATGGTCATTTTTCCTACAATGATTCCTACTTCATTGAGTTCTTTCTGGAGTGGGCTCAGATCTTTTTCTGTTTCTGCGGTGAGCTGGGCGATTTTTCCGAATGCGGTTTTCATGCCGGTTTCTTGTACCAGTATTTTTGCGTTTCCTCGTGCGACCGATGTGCCTGCGAAAACGGTGCTTTTCGTTGTTTTTTTGACTGGTACCGATTCTCCTGTGAGAATCGATTCTTGTGTCTCGAATTCATTTTCTTCTAATACGATGCCATCGGCGTTGATTCGATCGCCTTCTGCGATGATCATGACGTCTCCGGGCACGATGAACTCTGCTTTGATCATTTGCTCTTTCCCATCGCGCATGACTTGGCTCATGGGTGCGAGCATTTTCTGGAGCGCTTCGATCGCTCTTTCTGCACGGAATTTTTGACTAAACCCTATGATGGCATTGAGAATCAGAATTCCGGTGATGACGGCTCCATCTTTTTCGTCTCCTGCTGCAAAAGAAATGACTCCTGCTACGATTAAAATGATCACCATGAAATCTTTGAATTCTTCGAGGAATTGAATGATCAGGGATTTCTTTTTTTTGGTTTTGAGGGCGTTTTTCCCGAATTGTTGGAGGCGATTTGTGGCTTCGAGTGTCGTGAGGCCTGGGGGTTGTTGAAGGGTCATTGGTCGCATTATAGACCAAGTAGGAGTTAGAAGTTAGGGGATCAGGGTTGATTTTACTTCAATTTCCCTTTTCTCCACTTTTCGATCTCTGCGTGATGTCCTGAGATGAGGACGTCTGGCACTTTCATGCCCATAAACTCTGCTGGGCGTGTGTAGTGTGGATATTCTTTTTTGCCACCGAGTTTTTCGGAGAATGTTTCTTCGGCGACGGATTCTTCTTTTCCTACGACTCCTGGGATGTATCGACTCACGGAATCCAGAATCACCATGGCGGGGAGTTCGCCTCCTGTGAGGACGTATTTCCCGATAGAAATTTCTTCGTTGACGCAGAGGTCGCGGACGCGCTGGTCGATGCCTTCGTAGCGTCCACAGATGAAGATGAGGCCTTTTTTCTTTGCGAGTCTCTGGGCTGTTTTGTGAGTGAAAGTTTTTCCTGTTGGCGTGAGGTAGATGACTGTTGCGCCAGGATTTTTCTTTTTGGCGTGTTGGATGGTGTCGTAGAGTGGTTGGGGAGTCATAACCATTCCTGCACCGCCACCGTAGGGTATGTTATCGACTTTTTTGTGCTTGTCTTCGCTAAAAGCTCGAATATCGTGAATTTCGATATCGAGAAGTTTTTTTGCCTTGGCACGTTTCATCATACTTTCGTTCAAATATGAATCGAAAATATTTGGAAATATGGAGAGAATATCAAAACGCATGGAAGGCGCGTTTTAACGTTTGGAGAATTGTGGAGCGCGGCGTGCTCGGTGGAGACCATATTTCTTGCGCTCTTTCATTCTTGGATCACGAGTCAGGAGACCTGCTCGTTTGAGTGTGATGCGAAGTGCTGGATCGAATTCGAGAAGAGCTTTTGCAATTCCGTGACGGATTGCTTCTGCCTGGCTGTTTGGACCGCCTCCTTCGACGTGGACACTGATGTCAAAAGTTTTGAGGTGTCCTGTGAGGCGTAGTGCTGTTTTTGCAGCTCCGACACGTTCGACGACTGGAATGTATTCTTCGATGGTTTTCTCGTTGATCGTGATGTTTCCTGATCCGTTGAGGTGGAGACGAACACGAGCAACAGAAGTCTTTCTCTTCCCGTTGGCGTAGATGTAATTTTTTTCGAAAGATTGTTGTTTTGGCGCAGTTTTTTTTGCTGGTTCAGCAACCATAGTTGTTTCTTCTACTTCTTTTTTTGGTGCTTTTTTGGCAGTAACTTTCTTTGGAGCTGATTCTTTTTTTGCGACCATATTGGGGAAGGAGATAGGAGTTAGGATTTAGGAAGTCACACGTCAATTGTCACATGTCACACGTTCATTGGCGTTGGTTGTTGTGCTTCGTGAGGATGTGTTGCGCCTGAATATATCTTGAGTCTGCTGATCATATCTTTTCGAAGTTTGTTTCGAGGAATCATGCCTTTGACAGCGTCCATAATAATTTCTTCTGGTTTATTGTTTTCGATCTTTTCTTTTGCTGTTTTTACTTTCAAATTACCGAAATATCGGCTGTGTCTGTAATATTCTTTTTGTTCCATCTTGTTTCCTGTGAGGACGACGTCTTTGGCGTTGATGACGATGATGAAATCTCCGAGATCCAAGTGTGGAGTGAAGATGACTTTGTCTTTTCCGCGGAGAGCGTCTGCGATCGCAACAGCAATCTGTCCCAATACTTTTCCTTGAGCATCGACGATGCGCCATTTGCGGACGAGTTCCTTCATTTTTCCTGGTTGTGTGATTTTCATCATGAGATATTGGAATTTTATACTAATTGGATTTGGACGACCTCTGCGTTGTCACCTTTGCGGTATCCAACTTTGTGAAGTGATGTGAAACCTGAAGTTCTTCCTTCGTATCTTTTCACAAGTTCTTCGAGAATTTTCTTTGCACTGTTTGGATGTTGGAGAAGTTTTTCGAGTTGTCGAATAGCGTTCATCGCATCTTTCTTTTTCCCGATCGTGATGAGACGGTCGATGAATGAAGCAACAGCTTTTGCTTTTTTTTCTGTGGTCTCCATCTTTTCGTTAATCAGCAGAGAAATAGCGAGATTCCTCATGATGGATGTGGTGTGATCTTTGTCTCTTCCAAGTTTGATTTTTTGAACGCGATGTCTCATGGGCTGCGAGATTAATATATTTTTTATTCTTTTGCAAGAGAAAGGCCTCGTGGCTGGAGGGCGTTATCGACCTCTGTCAGTGCTTTTTTGCCGAAGCCGCGAAGATTGCTCAGCTTGGATTCTGTGCATTTTGCGAGTTGCTCGATCGATCCAATACCTCCGTTGATGAGCGCGTTGAGCGTTCGTGGAGAAAGTCCGAGAATTTCGATAGGAGTATAGCTTTCTTGTGCTGGTTTCTTCTCTTCGTGTTGTGTCTGTTTCGCCATGATTTTGTTCACATCGCTCATGAAATCTGGTTCGATCATAATCTTCTCTTCGTTGAAGAGGTGGAAGTATGATTGGAGAATGTTTGCTGAGAATCGAAGTGCATCTTCTGGAGTGATCGATCCGTCTGTTTTGATTTCGAGGACGAGTTTATCGAGGTTCGTCATTTGACCGACACGAGTTGCTTCGACGTTGTAACGAACTTTTTTGACTGGAGTGTATCCAGCGTCGAGGACGATGACTTTCGCATCGTTTTCTTCTTTTTGCTTGAGTGCTGCTGGGACGTATCCGACGCCTTTTTCGACGCGGAGTTCCATGCTGAGTTTTGCTCCTTTCTCGAGTGTCGTGATGTAGACCTCGGGATTGAGAATTTCGACGTCTGATGTTGTCTTGATGTCTGCTGCTGTCACCACTCCTTCTTTGCTTGCGTTCAGAGTAATCCAGCTTGGATCTTTTGAAAGTTTCTTGATGTTGATCATCTTGAGGTTCAAATTGATGTCCAGAACGCTGTCTGTAGCCCCTTTGATAACAAAATATTCATGATTTACTCCCTCAATTTTGACTCCAGTAATAGCGGCTCCTGGAAGAGAAGAGAGGAGAATTCTGCGGAGAGCATTTCCGAGTGTCGTTCCGTATCCTGGAGGAAGCGGGCTCAACGTAAAAATCACGTGATTTTCTGCAACCTTCGTCGTTTTCATTTTTGGAATTCCGATTTCTTCCTGAATTTGATGCATAGAAGGTTGAGGATTTAGGATGTAGGATGTAGGACGTAGGAATTTGAAATCTTTATTTCGAGTAGAACTCGATAATCATGCTGGTTGAGAGGTTCTTCTCGAAATTTTCTTTTCCTGGTTCTCTGAGTACTTCTCCGCTCAGATTTTTTTGATCAACCTTGAGCCATGCAGGAACCTGAATTTTCATTTTTTTGACTTCTTCCATCATCACGTTTTTCTTCATTTTATCGTTCATTTCGAAAGTGTCTCCTACTTTCATTTGGTATGAAGGGATATCAACTACTTTTCCGTTTACTTTCCACGATCCATGACCGACGACCTGGCGTGCGTGTGCGCGAGAAGATGCTAATCCTGCACGATAAATGACATTATCCAGTCTTTTTTCGAGGCGTTGCATGAGTGCGTCACCCGTAACTGCTGCTTTTGTAGATGCTTCGTAGTAATTTTTGAATTGTTTTTCAACCATTCCGAAAATAACTTTCGCCTTCTGTTTTTCTTTCAACTGTTTGCCGTATTCTGATTTTTTTGCTTTTTTCCCTTTTGGTCCGTGAACTCCTGGTGGGAATGCTTGTCCTCGTGTGATTGGGCATTTTGGTGATTCACATCGTGCGCCTTTCAGATAAAGTTTTTCTCCTTCACGGCGGCAAAAGCGACAGACTGGTCCGTTGTATCTCATTGGCTAGGAATTAGGATTTAGGAATTAAGATTTAAGAGAGAAAACTATACTCTTCGTGTTCTTGGGGCTTTGCAGCCGTTGTGTGGAACTGCTGTTGTATCTGTGATGCTTTCGATAGAAACTCCGCCGGTATTGAGTCCGCGAAGTGATTGTTCACGTCCTGGACCTGCTCCCTGCACAAATACATGTACTTTTTCGACGCCGAAAGCTTTTGCTTTCTGTGTTGCTGTTTCTGCTGCAACCTGACCTGCGTATGGAGTTGATTTTCGGGCTCCTTTGAATCCACAAGCTCCTGAACTTGACCAGCAAAGAACATTTCCGTTCTCTTCGGCAAAAGTGACGAGGGTATTGTTGTATCCTGCCTGAATGTAGACGTTTGCTTGAGGAACAGATCTTCTTTTTGATTTCTTCTTTGTTGATGTCGCTGCCGCAGCTGTTACTGCTGCTGGATCTTTTACTTCCGGTGTTTGTCCTTCGACGACTCGTTCTTTTTTGTAGGTCATGTTGCTAGGAGGTAGGATTTAGGATGTAGGAATTAGGAAATCACAAATTACTTCAGAGCAATTTTCTTGTTTGCTACTGTCTTTTTCTTTCCTTTTCTGGTTCTGGCATTTTTCTTCGTTTTTTGTCCACGAACTGGAAGACCTTTTTTGTGTCTTGTTCCTCGGTATGTCCCGGTATCGACGAGATGTTTGATGTCGAGCTGGATTTTTCTGCGGAGGTCACCTTCTGTTGTGACTTTGGCAATTCTTTCGCGAAGTGATTGTTCGTCTTTTTCTGAAAGGTTTACGACTTTGATATCTTTGCTAATGTTGAGTTCTTTGAGAATTTTGACACTCATTTTTCGGCCGACACCGTAGATAGAAGTCAGTGCGACTTCGATTCTTTTTTCTTTTGGGAGATTGATACCAGCAATACGAGCCATTTGTAGGAATGGATTTAAGAGATATGTTTAACCCTGTCGTTGATTGTGTTTTTTCTTAGACTTGCAGATGATGCGATTGATACCGCCTCTCCTGATTCTTTTACACTTTTCGCAGATGGGCTTGACTGATGATCGTACTTTCATGTTTGTGGCGGTAAACGATTCGACCTTTAGTTTGATCGTAAATGCTAATTTCTATATCCACTTTGTCTCCCGGTAGTACTCGTATATTTCCCATTCTCATTTTTCCGGATATTCGGGCGATTACTCGGTGATCTTTTATCGGGAATTTCTCGTCAGTGATGAGAACTCGGAATGTGGCTCCAGGGAGCGTTTCTTCCACTTCACCGATGACGCGAATGTAGTCTTCATTACTCATAGTGAGAGGTGCTTTTGTTCAAAAAAAGCTTTGAGATTCTAGCGGAGATTTTTTAGTAATGCAAGTAATTTTTCCAATGTCGTCAAGTGTTTTTTAGCTTTGATAGAAAGTCTCGTAGACAGACTTCATATCTTCTCTTTCTGTGAGGATTTCGTAGCCATCTTCTGTGATAGCAATCGTGTGTTCGACCTGTGCTGCCATGGAACCGTCTTTTGTGACGATATTCCAGTCGTCTGCGAGAGTCTTGATTCCTGGCTTTCCTGCACAGAAAATAGGTTCTATGGCGATCGTCATTCCAGCTTTGAGCTTCTGTTTTCCTGCATCAGCACTGTAGTTCGGGACTTGAGGATCTTCGTGGAGATTTCTGCCAATGCCGTGACCGATGAGTTCGCGAATAATTTTGTAGCCGTTTTTTTCAATGACGCCCTGAACCGTTTCGCTGATGACGCGAATTTCTACTCCTGGACCAACTTTTTTGATGGCTGCGAAAAGTGCTTCTTCTCCGGCGCGAATCATGTCTTGTTTTTCTTTGCTAATTTTTCCAACTCCTATCGTGATTGCGGAGTCCGTATGCCAGCCTTTGTAGATGACTCCGAAGTCGAGCGTGATGAAATCGCCTTCTTCCAGAACTCTTTCTCCGGGAATGGTATGTACCACTTCTTCGTTGACCGGCGTGCAGATGACTCCGGGAAATCCGTGATATCCGAGAAAGGAGGCTTCGACCTTGTATTTTTCCAGAAGTTCTCGTGCACGATCATCGATCATCTTGGTCGTGAGACCCGGTTTCATTTCGTTCGCGAGGTGCGTCAAAATTTTTCCGAGAATCTTGCCGCCGTGTTTCATGTCGGCGATTTCTGCGGGTGTTTTGTAGGTGATCTGCATCTGAGGATTTAGGATTGAGGATGTAGGATTTAGAAAATCACATCCAATTTTTTGAAAAGTTCTTGGCTTACTTCCTCTACTGATTTCGTTCCATCTACTTCGATCATCAATTTTCGATTTTTGTAATCTTCAATCACCGGCATGGTCTCTTCGTTGAAAGCTTTGAAACGATTTTTGATAGACTCGGGATTGTCGTCGGAACGTGTTATTAATTTTCCTCCGCAATTTTCACAAGTTTCTTTGGTGTAATTTTTGAGGAAGACAGATTTGCACTTTTCGCAGATGCGACGTGCGAGGAGTCTTTCGAGTGCTTGATCTTGTGAAAGTGCCATGAAGACGCCCATGAATTTTCTATTATTTCTCTTCATTACTTCTTCAAAACTTCCTGCCTGATCTTTTTTCCTTGGGATGCCGTCGAAGAGGACTGATTTTCCTGGTTCAAGATGTTGCATGAAATTTTCGATGATTTCCACGACGACTTCGTTGGGAACGAGATGTCCAGCCTCAATAATCGATTTCACTTTTTTGGCGAGATCAGTGTCTTGCTCTGAAAGTTTGCGAAGTTCACTGCCGGTTTCAAAAATTTCCAAGCTATATTTTGCAGCTAGGATTTTTCCTTGTGTGCCTTTTCCGGAGCCTTGGATACCGAAGAGAATGATGTCAAACATGTGACTTGTGACAATTGACATGTGACTAGAGCAAAAACGTGTGTTTTGTCACATGTTACAAGTCACACGTCACAAGTTACTAATAAAACTTCTGGTAATCGTGCATGATCAATTGTGCATTGATCTGACGAATGATTTCCAGAACGACTCCTACCACGATAATCATACCTGCGCCACCCAAGAGCAGTGGAAGGCTTCCTATGTCGGAAGACATGAAGCTGCTCAATAGAATTGGAAGCAATGCAACGAAGCCAATGAAGAGGCCTCCCCAGAGATTTAATCTATTCGAAACGTTTTTGATATACTCGACTGTTTGTGTTCCTGGTCGAATTCCCGGTATGTATCCGCCATTCTTTTGGATGTTTTCTGCAACCTTTTCTGGATTAAAGGTGATGCTCACGTAAAAAAATGTGAAGAACATAATCATAAATCCATAGACCAGAATGTATGCCAGAGAATCTACTGTGAAATGTGTTTGGACAAATCCTGCTGCTGTTCTGAGCCATTCACTCTTGGCGTTGACGAGGAATTGCGCGATGAGTCCCGGGAATGATGTGACTGAAACAGCGAAAATGATCGGGATCATACCTGCTTGATTGATTCTGATCGGGAGTGATGCTGGATCGCCACCGTTCATGCGGACCCCGCGACCTGCGTAGGTAATAGGGATTTTTCTTTGTGCTTCTGTGACGAGAATGACAAATACTGCGAGTGCAATGGTTATGAGAATAGTTACTCCGAATCCGACAATTTTCCCAGTGTCTTGCTGTGCAATGAAGAGATTTTGAGCGATTGTTTGTGGGATTGCGGTAATAATTCCTGCGAAAATAAGGAGCGAAATTCCATTTCCGATTCCTTTTTCTGTCATGAGTTCACCTATCCACATGAGGAACACTGTTCCTGCTGTGACGGTGAGCATGATAGGAAGAATCACTGAAGCTTGATCGATGTTTGGAACGATAGGGGTGCTTGATCCACGGTTCAAAAGTGCGATCATGCCGTATGACTGGAGGAGCGCTAGTGGCACTGTGAGCCAGCGAGTATATTGGCTGAGTTTTTTTTGTCCCTGTTCGCCTTCTTTTGAAAGAGCCTCGAGTCGCGGGCTGATGACCGTGAGAAGCTGTACGATAATCGATGCGTTAATGTATGGAGAAAGCCCCATCAAGAGGATCGAGAAATGTTCTGCACTTCCACCAGTAAGAATGTTGAATGCTCCGAGAAGTGCATTTTTTTGGAAAATTCCTTGGATTGCTGCCAAGTCTGCGTTTGGTATGCTGATTTGTCCAACAAATCGGAAAACAAGAATTCCAAAAATGCTGAAAAGTATTTTGTTGCGAAGGCCTTTTGAATTCCAGATTTGAGCGAGATATTTCACGGGAGGATGTAGGATTTAGGATGTAGGATTTAGGATTTTAATCCCGCCTTTTGTTTATACTGACTTCTTCTCTACTTCTGGTTTTGGTTTCATGACCAGGAACTTCAGAGTTCCTTTTGCTTTTTCTACTTTTTCTTGTGCTGACTTGGATGCTTTTGTGACTTCGATTGTGAGTTTTTTGGTGAGTTCGCCATCACCGAGGAGTTTCACTGGAGTTCGTGTTTCGCGGATGAGGTCGTTTGCAACAAGTTCTTTTGAAGTTACCGTTGAGCCTTCTTCGAAGATTTCGAGAGCTCCAACGTTGACGACTTGATATTCGATTTGGTTCGGATTTCGGAAGCCACCCATTTTCGGGAGTCTGCGTACGAGTGGAGTCTGACCACCTTCAAATCCTGGTCGTCGAACGCCACCGCTGCGAGCTGTTTGTCCTTTTCCGCCACGTGTCGAAAATCCTCCGTGTCCTGATGCAATTCCTCGACCGACTGTTTTTTTCTTATGTTTTGCTCCGTGATATGCTTTGAGATTTTTGAGAGACATTGTTGTAGGATGTGGGATTTAGGATGTAGGAATTAGGAGTTGTTCGCCATTTCTTCTCTTGGAGCTTCTGGAGCTGCTTCATTTTTTTCTACAGGTTTTTTTGGAGCTGGTTTCTGTGTCAATTTGTCCATTGATTCTTGACCTCTTGATTTCAATTTTCCGAGAGCCATGATGGTTGCCTGGGCGTTTGCAAGTTTATTGTTGGTTCCCAAACATTTACTCAAGATGTTTTTGACTCCCGCGAGTTCTACGATTTTTCGGAGCACTCCACCAGCGATAATTCCTGTTCCTGTCTTTGCTGGCATGAGAATAATTTTGGATGCTTTGAATTTTACTTTAATTTCGTGTGGAATTGTATCGTTTTCTACTGGAACTGTAATGAGATTCTTTTTCGCTTTTGAAATAGCTTTTTCGATAGCGATCACAACCTCATTGGCTTTTCCTGTTCCGATTCCTACTCGTTTTTTTCTGTTTCCGATCACGACTGTTGCTCGAAATCGCATGCGTCGACCACCGGCCACGACACGGGTGACTCGATCGATCTGAAGAACTTCTTCTTCAAATTCTTTTATTTCTCTCGGTCCTGATCTTTTGTGAGCTTTGGCCATTGCTAGGATTTAGGATTTAGGATTTAGGATTGAGGAACTGATTTTTAGAATTTCAAGCCGTTTTCGCGTGCGCTGTCGGCGATTGCTTTGACGCGACCATGATATTTATAGCCGTTTCTGTCAAAAACACAACTTTCGATACCTTTTTCTTTTGCTTTTTTGGCGACCGTTTCACCAACTTTTTTTGCTGTTTCGATCTTCTTTGCTTTTGATTCGTCTTTCATATCTGATGCACTGACGATGACTTTTCCTGTTTCGTCATTGACGAGTTGTGCGTAGTTGTATTTCAAGCTTCGGAAGATAACGAGTCTTGGTCGAGCTTCTGTGCCTTTGATTTTTGCACGAATTCTGCGATGTCTGTTGAGTCTGGTAGCTTTTTTTGCGTCCATGTTGCTAGGAGATAGGAGTTAGGAGATCAGGAGTTAGTATTTTTAAGTCACACGTCACATGTCAATGGTCACAAGTTTCTATGCGCCACCTTTGGCTCCGGCTGCAGCTTTACCAGCTTTTCGCTGGACGTATTCTCCGACGTATCGGATGCCTTTCCCTTTGTATGGTTCTGGCTTTTTGAGTTCACGAATGTTGGCTGAGACTTGTCCGACGAGTTGCTTGCTGATGCCTGCGACTGTGAGAATATTCTTCTTTTCTTGGTCGATAGTGATCGTGATTCCTTCTGGAATTGTAAATTCTATTGGATGAGAGAAACCTAATGCTAGTGTGAGTTTTTTTCCTCCGACTGTTGCGCGGTAACCAACTCCCTGGATTTCGAGTTTTTTCTCAAATCCTTTTGTGACTCCGTTCATCATGTTGTCGACCAATGTTCGCGTTGTTCCATAAATGCTTTTTCCATGTTCTTCCATTCCTGGTTTCTTTTTGATGACTATGTTTTTATCTTCCATCTCTGCAATTAATGCATCGTGGAGTTGCAATTTCAATTCTCCTTTTGAGCCTTTGACTTTGATTTCATTGCCTTTGATTTCGACAGTGACTCCATTTGGGATCTGAACTGGTTTTTTTCCGATGCGAGACATTTGTTGCTAGGATTTAGGATGTAGGATTGAGGATGTAGCTTTAGGAGACAGTACAGATGAATTCTCCTCCGATTTTCTTTTTTCTTGCTTCTGTACCGGTCATAATGCCTTGTGATGTGGACATGATGCTTACTCCGAAGCCATTTTTTACTTTTCTGATCATGTCGTTTTTGACGTAGATTCTCTGTCCTGATTTGCTGACTTTGGTGAGTTCGAGTTCCTGTCCTTCCTTGAGCATGATTTT
>JBBTWG010000026.1:0-21176 GCA_038062935.1 Patescibacteria group bacterium | reverse complement strand
AAAATCCTCTTCCTCGACGAACCCACCATCGGCCTCGACGTCGTCTCCCAGAAAAAAATCCGCGACTTCCTCCGCGACTACAACGAAAGAAAAAAAGCCACGATCATCCTCACATCCCACTACATGGAAGACATCCGCCGCCTCTGCAACCGTGTCATGATCATCGACCACGGAACACTCATTTACGATGGAGAATACAGGAAATTGCAGGCTCAGCACGGCGGACAAAAGACAGTAGAAATGACGTTCCTAGAACAGGTAGCGCGACAGGATCTGGAAATATTTGGAGACATCATTCAATACCAAGGAAGCGGAGCAACGATAACAATTCCGCGTGAGAAAACAGCAGAAATCACCGCACAGTTATTGAAAAAATTGCCGATTGATGATATTTCTATTCATGAGAAAGATATGGAGGAAATTATAAGAGAGATATTTGGGAGGAGGTAGAAAAATAACTTTTTAAAAAAATGAAAAAAGAAAAATATCTCAAGATGACGCTCAAAACAACAGCAATTTTTTTGTGGTATTTTGTAGCTCTTTTCTTTTTCATCATCTGGGACATAAATCGAGTCAACCCTTTCTTCAAAGAAGGAAGCACTCTCGGAGACATGATGATACGTCATCCATACCAATGGGATTTTGAATTATTCTTTGCAGGGTTATTCTTGGTTTGGGGAATTTTTATATGGCAAGCAGCAAAAAATCCTCAAAAAGACTCAAGCATTATTAAATTTACTGGATGGGCTTTTCTCATTCATGCAGTCACTATGATCATAGTGGGTTTTATAAGATCTCAAGAATTGATACATTTACTCAATGACAGTATTTATTGGTTTTTTCTAAGTTTTTTAATTTTATATTTCGCACCAAAACAGCAATGAAAATAAGCATCCAGGAACTCTCTGCCCTCCTCCCCCTAGAAGAATCCCTCTGGAAAGCCGAAACTCGATTCGACCGCGAACACATGAACCAAATTCTAGCCCCCGATTTTTTTGAATTTGGTAGATCCGGCCGCATCTACACAAGAGAAGAAGCACTCAACGCACCTCCACAGAAAATCAACGCCGAACTTCCGCTCAAAAATTTCCAAGCGCACACAATCAGCGACGACGTCGCCCTCGTCACCTACATCAGCGAAGTCACCTACGACGAACTCGAAATCGCCAATCGAAGCTCATTGTGGTGCAAGACAGGAACTGAATGGAAACTCGTATTTCATCAGGGAACGGCGGTGAAGGGATAGAAAATCTTGTGGTCAAAAACACGATGGCTTACACATAATGACAAAAAAAGTGTACCATGAGACCACATTCATGCTCACAAAAAACCCTTTCAAATTCACCATCAAAAGCAAATCCAAAACCGGCTACAGCCGCACCGGCGTGCTGCAAACTCCACACGGCCAGATCCACACACCCGTTTTCATGCCCGTCGGCACGCTCGGCGCGGTGAAGACGCTTTCGCCGGACGAAGTCAAAAGTCTCGGCGCCGAAATTATTCTGGCAAACACGTATCATTTGCATCTACGACCCGGAGAAAAATTTATCAAAAAAATGGGTGGACTCCACGAATGGACGAATTGGGATCGACCGATGCTCACCGACTCTGGCGGATTTCAGGTTTTTTCACTCGAGAACATGCGAAAAATTACCCAGGAAGGCGTGGAATTTAAATCGCACATCGACGGGACAAAACTTTTCCTGACACCCGAAAAAGTCATGCAGATCGAACACGACCTCGGCGCGGACATCATCATGGCATTCGACGAATGCGCGGCGGGAGATTCTTCGCATGCGTACGCCAAAGAAGCGATGCAGAGAACACACGACTGGGTACTGCGCTGCAAAAAAGAACACGAGAAACTTGAGAAAAAACGTGGCACAACGACCTCGCCACAAGCACTTTTCCCGATCATCCAAGGCGTCACTTTCGCAGACCTCCGCATCGAATCCACGAAGTTCATGAGCGATCTCAACCTCCCCGGCATCGCGATCGGCGGACTCTCTGTCGGCGAAGAAAAAGAAAAAATGTACGGAACCCTCGAGACGATTGCACCACATCTCCCAGAGGAAAAACCACGCTACCTCATGGGCGTCGGCTCGCCGGAAGATTTGCTCGAAGGCGTCGATCGCGGCATCGACATGTTCGATTGCGTCATGCCCACGCGCATCGCACGCCACGGCGCATTCTGGACGCAACACGGCCGCAACCAAATCAAAAACGCAGAATTCCGCACGAGCAGCCAACCGCTCATGAAAAATTGTCAGTGCTATTCCTGCAAAAATTTCTCTGCGAGCTACATCCGCCACCTCTTCGTCGAAAACGAAATCCTGGCTCACAGACTCATTACTATCCACAACCTAGCGTTTTTGTTAGACTTGATGAAGAACATAAGAACCGAAATCGAAAAAGGAACGTTCCAAACTTTCAAAAAAAAGTTCCTGAAAAAATTCCTAAATCCTACATCCTAAATCCTACATCCTGTGCTCTCCTACCTCCGCGGCCAAATCCTCGCAAAACTCGAAAAAAGCGTCACACTCCTCGTCGGAGACGTCGGCTATGAAGTCACGATTTCCGCTCCCCTACTGGAAAAAATGGAACTCGGAACGCCAAAAGAATTCTTCATTCACACTCACGTCCGCGAAGACGCGCTGAGCCTTTTCGGTTTCGAAACCATGGCCGAGCTAAAATTTTTCAAAAAAATAATCGCAAGTGTTCCAGGCATCGGCCCAAAACTCGGAATGGATATCATGGGCATACCGCTCGAGAAAATCAAAGGTGCGATTCTGAACAAAGACATCGCCGCACTCCAGGGAATTTCTGGTGTTGGCAAAAAAATTGCCGAGCGTCTCGTGATCGAAATGAGAAATAAAATCGAAGTTGGCGAAGGCGAATCACTGGAATACGAATCATCCGACACGCACGAAAACGAAGAAATCATGACCGCACTTTTGGGCCTCGGATACAAGAGAAATCACATTCGAGAAACGCTCAAAAAGCAACCAGAGCACCTGAAAAAAACTGAAGACATCATTCGCTTCTTCCTCCAAAACGCATGATCAATTATAAACTCGAAAAGATCGACGCAATGAATATCGAAAATCTTACGAACATTCGATACCTCACAGGCTTCACCGGCACCTATGCTTTTCTCATTCTCGGAAAGAAAAAATCCTGGTTCTTCACGGATAGTCGCTACACGACTTACGCCAAAAAACTATTATCCAAAGATTGGACACTCATCGATACTCGAGAAATTAAAAAAGGCACACGAGAAAAATTTTTACAAAAAAACGGAATCAAAACAATAGGTTTTGAAAGCGACCATGTATCGGTAGAGCAGTACGGATTCACCAAAAAGCTGCTTACAAAAACAAAGCTCAAGCCAATCAAAAATTTCGTCGAAGACATGCGCATCGTCAAAACCGAAACCGAACTCAAGAAGCTCAAAAAAGCTCAACAAATAGCCGAAAAAACACTCGAAGAAATTACCAAAAAATACCTGAAAAACGGCGTCACCGAGAAACAAATCGCCTGGGAAATCGAACGCATCGGACACGAACTCGGCGCCGACACGATCTCGTTCGCACCGATTATCGGATTTGGAGCGAACAGCGCAGTCCCCCATCACCAAAACACCGACAAAAAATTCAAAAAAGGTGACGTCATCCTCATCGACATGGGCATGAAATACCAAGGATATTGCTCCGACATGACGCGAACATTCTTCACCGCAAAACCAACACCACTGCAACAGAAAATTTACAACCTCGTCCTCGAGGCTCAGGAAATGGGAATTCAAAAAATGCGCGCCGGAGTCACCGGAGCAGAAATTGATAAAATCGCCCGCGACCATATCACCGCAGCAGGCTACGGAAAAAACTTCGACCATTCCTACGGTCACGGTATCGGATTGGAAGTTCACGAAGCACCAAGTGTGAGCACAAACGCAAAAAATAAAATCCCGGAAGGCACGATCATTACCGCAGAACCCGGCATTTATCTCGAAGGCCAATTCGGAGTAAGAATCGAAGACATGTGCCTGATTCACAAAGATCGAGCAGAAAATTTGACTAAATCCCCAAAGAAACTATCCCAAATCTGCATTTCCTAAATCCTACATCTTCTAACCCACCAGTCACATGTCACAAGTCACACGTCACACGTTACCTCCCGCCCACGCCCACTGCGACGTCCCCTGCGGCGTCTACGAAACCGATTCCATGAAGTGGGCAGCCACGACGTGCACGAAGCTCACCGAAAAACTCAATAATCTCGAGCTCCCAAATTGGTCCGACAAAAAATCTGTCCTCGAATACCAAAACACCACGGCTCGCGCGATCAGTACGAAAGAAGAATACGCAGGCATCTGCAAACGCGAGGTCCTCATCGTCTGGACCGATTACATCAAACCAGAACATCTCGAAAAATGGCCGGATCTTCACGAAAAAGTCTGGAAAATTGCAAAACAATGTTCCGTCGTGAAGAGAAGCGTGAGCATAGACGAATGCAAGAAATTAGAAGAAATGGTTCACGATTTTGCACATATTTTCGCAGAAACCAAGAAAGCATAAATGCTGAAAAGATTCATCGTCAAAGGTCGCAGTATGGAACCGTCATACAAAGACGGAGACACTCTAGTGGCATTCAGATATGGAAAAATTCAAGAGAACGATGTCGTCGTTTTCAAAAAAAACGCCATGACGATGATCAAACGCGTCCAAAAAATTGAAAAAGAAAAATACTACGTCCGCGGCGACAACTGGAAAGAATCAGAAGGAAGCGATGATTTCGGACTCATCACACGAGAGGAAATTATCGGAAAAGTACTTTTTCATTACTAAAAAACATGCTCGAAATTTTCTCACTCCTCGGACTTGGGTTTCTCCTCGGGCTCGAACATTCGCTCAACGCAGACCATCTTGCAGTCATTTCCACCATCACATCAAAATCAAACTCATTCAATAAAGCACTCGTCGAAGGGCTCTACTGGGGCATTGGACACACAGGCATATTGATCATAACAGGGATGATCGTCCTATCTTCGCATTTCATTATTCCAGAAAAAATTGCCAATATTTTTGAAATGACAGTCGGAATCATGTTGATTTTCCTCGGTACAAAAAACATTTTTGGATACAAAAAAAATCTCCTCCACAAACACGAAAGTGAAAAAGTACACGCGCATCCGCACAAAGGTGTTCACATTCATCATCATAAATCTTTTTGGATTGGCATCGTGCATGGTCTCGCAGGAAGTGCCGCACTCATGCTCATCATTCTCACAACAATCAAATCAACAACAGTCGGAATTCTCTACATCGCCATTTTCGGACTTGGCTCGATTCTAAGCATGAGCTTCATGAGTTTCTTGATAAGCATGCCTTCAGTTTTCCTGACAAAAAAATTCCCAAAAATACAATCAACAATAACCCTCGCAACCAACATGATCGCGATTCTTATTGGTATACGGCACATATATTCTTTATAATCGAAATAAATGTTTATCAAAAAACGTTTTCAAGCTTGTTCGCATATCATGCACAAAATTGTGGATAAGCTGAAAACATGTCGGTTAAATCTCAATAAACTGATAGCAATCCAGTTCCTGAATTTTTCACATTTCATTGATGAATATTTTTTTGGATTCCCGGAATGGGCTACCAGACATTTCGGTACAACGAGTAAAAATTATTACCTGCTCTCGCATGCAATGATTATTCTTTTCATTGGAGTGATGATGTGGGGCATCAAAAAAGGTTCAAAGACTGCAATATTTTTGGCATTAGCAGTGCAAACCGTATTTTTTACAAATGGAATTTTCCACATAATCACAACGTTCCTGTTCTCCGAATATTCTCCAGGTCTATTGTCGCAGTTAATAATTTTTCCAGCTTCTATCATCACATATAAAATGGTTCGGGAATCGAAAGTTCTGTCTGTTAGAGAGGTAGCCCATTCCTTAGTTCTCGGTACTACAATATCAGTACTGATAATACTGAGTTTGTGGCTGAATATGGCGTGGTAGAAATGAAATTTACATCACGTAACTAGCTATATCCCCATCAATAATATTCTTGGAACCAGTTTGTTGATAGAGAATATGTCTTGGCGCTGACACAGCATTTCATGCTAATATCCCAATCCCATGAACTACAAACACACCCAAATCGGCTACCTGATGCTGGTGGTAACACTGGCCGTGCTGGTACTTTTCACATGGATGCATATGACAGCCTTGGCAGAGCCTCCCTCGTACAACTCCGGCCCAAATTTTGCGGTCACTGCCATAATGGCATTCATTGTGTTTATCCTGGCGTCATTTTCGTCGCTTACGGTCACGATTGATAAAAATTACCTGAGAATCAAATTCGGCTGGGGTATTTTTGGGAAAAAATTTCCCCTGAATGAAATAGCCTCGGCAACATCTACAAAAAATCATTGGTATCATGGCTGGGGAATCAAGGTGTGGTTTTGGCCCAAGATGTGGATTTACAATGTTTCCGGTCTTGATGCAGTTGAAATAAAACTGAAAAATGGGAAAATGTACAGGATGGGAACGGATGAATCTCAGAAATTGGAACAGGCAATTCTGCATTCAATAAAATAACGAAGGACGGGCTTTTTTGATAGCCGCATCCATGCTAGGATACATCCATATGTGCGGAATCTTTGCCTATTTCGGTCCTCAAAAAGATAGTCTCCCGATGGTCATCGCGGGCCTGAAAAAACTCGAATATCGCGGCTACGATTCTTGGGGTATCGCCGACAAACGCGGTGATGAAATTTTTATCCACAAACAAACGGGGAAAATCGGTGATTTCGAAGCGCAGGAACTCGAACGTTGCGAAGAACTCAAAGGAAGAAAAAAACCAGAAACACAGAAAAATTCTATCAGCATGGGCCACTCACGCTGGGCGACACACGGCGGCGTCACAGACTCCAATGCACATCCACACTACAGCGAAAATCGCGAAATCGTATTAATTCACAACGGCATTTTCGAAAATTATCTCGAAGTCAAAGAAAAGCTTGTCTCACAGGGACACCTCTTCCGCAGCGAGACAGACACCGAAGTTCTCGCACATTTAATTGAAGAATTGAACAAAAAAATGGATTTCGAATCCGCGGTAAAGAAGGCACTCAAAGAAGTCGAGGGGCGCTACGCCGTGCTCGTGATGTCACAAAAAGAGAACAAAATAATGGCTGCCAGACGCGGATCTCCACTGATCGTGGGAGTGGGAAAAGCGAAGGATGAATTCTTCATCGCGAGCGACATTCCGGCATTCATTAGCGAAACCAATCAAGTCATGTATCTCGATGACGATCAGGTTATCACCATCAACGAAAATGGTGCAATTTTCAACGATCTCGCAACAGGAGAAGCGATAGAAAAAAGAATCGTAGAAATCCACTGGAAAGAAGAGACTGCCGAAAAAGGCGATTTCCCGCATTTCATGATCAAAGAAATCACCGAACAGAAAGAAACACTCTACAGAGCCATCAATCAAGACGAAAAACTGCTCGAAAAAGCCGCAGCAGAAATTAATAAAGCATTCGGAACCTATTTCATTGGTTGCGGAACCGCCGGAAAGGTCTGTATGACCGGGGAATACTTCTTCGCAGAAATCGCAAAGAAGCACGTGAATTTTTCTTTCGGATCAGAATTCCCAGCATATCATCATTTTCTCACCGATCGCTCTCTCATCGTCGCTGTCTCTCAAAGTGGCGAAACGGCCGATACGCTCGAAGCATTGGAAGTCGCCAAGAAAAAAGGCGCCAAAATTATCTCCATCGTAAACGTCGAATCCTCCACCATGGCGCGCATGTCCGATCTCGTGATCCCGATCAAGGCCGGCCGAGAAATCGCAGTAGCATCGACAAAAGCGACGACCTCCCAGCTCGCCATCCTCGCGCTTCTCGCGCACGCGTGTGCCGGGAAAATTTCAGAAGGTCGCAGAGTTTTGGCCGAAACCGCGAGTGAAATCAACGACATGTTGAATCCACGATACGAAGAGCACATCAAAGAAGTCGCAGAAAAAATCAAAGACGCCGAAAGCATGTACATCATAGGCCGCGGGAAAAATTATCCCATGGCACTCGAAGCGGCAATCAAACTCCAAGAAGTCACTTACATCCACGCCGAAGGTTTTGCCGGCGGAGAATTGAAACACGGCCCACTCGCACTCATCACGAAAAACACTCCATGTATCGTCTTCACAGCCAACGACGAAAACCGAAAAGCCATGCTCAGCAACGCTCAGGAAATCAAAGCTCGCGGAGGCATGATTATCGGCATCGGTCCACGCAAAGAAGAGATCTTCGATGAATGGATTCGCGTGCCAGACGCAGGAGAACTCTCCCCTATCGTCAATATCATTCCCGTGCAAATTCTCGCGTATCAAATCGCCGTCATTCGACAAAATAATCCCGACATGCCGAGAAATTTGGCGAAGAGCGTCACGGTAAAATAGTTTCAGCAAAAGGAAGATCCTCATGGAATCTCCGGTCATCCAAGGGATGTTCCGGCAATCCAAGCACTTCATGAATTGTACGAGTAACAAAAGGTGGTCGAGCAAGATCACCCAAGAGGCGCACAGAAGAAAGCCGAGGGTCACCATGAAGTGCGGAATGAACACCAAATGAGACCAAAAGCACAATCTGAGGAACACCTTCATCTTGAGCAGCAAGAACAGTCTCAACGCCACTCAGAGGAGAACGAACATTAGAAATCAAAGCCAGATCAAAAGAAGTGCCAGTACGAGACTCCTCCAAGGCAGAAACGGCTTCTGCATGAGTTGAAACAGGAGTTACAGCATGGCCACGCCTTTCGATGACTTCTGTCATGCTCACTCGAACAAGCTCTGCCAAGTCATTGTCGCCACGGGATCCTTCCAAATAGAGAATATTGACCATACAAAGGGAAATAAATAACTAAGAAGCGACCATATCAACAATAATCCCCTTCCCTCAAGAGAAAAAAGATAAACTGGAAAACAACCACGAAAACTTGCTACGATGAAGCAGCAGGATATGATAGAAAAAGTACCGTAATCCCCTCCTCACATGTTTCAAACAACGAAATACACCAAAATCGTCTGCACGCTCGGTCCCGCGAGCAGTGATATCAAAACGCTCGAAAAAATGGTGCTCGCCGGCATGAACGTCGCGCGACTCAATTTTTCGCATGGAACGTACGATCAATTCAAAGAAATTATTCGCAATGTGCGAACCGTTTCAGAAAAACTCAAAAGACCAATCGCGATTTTGCAGGATCTGCAAGGCCCAAAAATCCGAGTCGCGGACGCGCCAGCAGAAGGCATCGCCGTGAAAAAAGGTGACACCATCACTCTCACAACTCAGGAAATAAAAGCAGACAAAAAACTCATTCCTGTGGACTATGAAAAATTTCACGAAGATGTAAAAGAGGGAGATTTACTCCTCATCGACGATGGCCTCATCGAATGTGAAGTCGAAAAAATTGAAGGCACGGAAGTTGTCTGCACCGTGATGAATAACGGTTTAATAAAGTCCAGAAAAGGTATCAACGCACCGATGTCCGACATCCAAATGTCGGCACTCACCGAAAAAGATCGCAAAGATCTTGATTTTGGAATTGCACATGAAGTCGATTACGTAGCGCTCTCATTCGTCCGGACCGCTGAGGACATGAATGAATTGCGAAAAATCATCACTTCACACAAATCAGAAGCGAAGATCATGGCAAAAATTGAGCAACGGCAAGCCGTCGAAAATCTCGAAGAAATTATCCAGGCCTCCGACGCCGTAATGATCGCACGCGGTGATCTCGGCATCGAAATTCCGGCAGAAAACGTACCAATTGTCCAAAAGCGAGCAATTGTCCTCTGCAATCACTACGGGAAACCAGTCATCACTGCCACACACATTCTCAACTCCATGGTCGAAAATCCACGAGCCACACGCGCAGAAATCAGTGACGCAGCAAACGCCGTTTTCGATCACAGCGACGCACTCATGCTTTCCAACGAAACCGCGGTCGGAAAATATCCGATAGAAGCAGTGGAAACACTCGCAAAAGTTGCCAGCGCCACCGAAGGAAATATTCAAAAACATTTTCAAAATTCCTACCAAAGAAAAAAAGACGTCGATCGCGCCATTTCAAATGCCACATGTCTGAACGCTGCCGAATTAGCCATGGATATTCATGCAGAGTATATCGTCGCAGTAAGCACAACAGGTTTTACCGCAGAGCACATAGCAAAACATCGCTTCTACACACCCATCATCACCGTGACTCCGTACGAAAAAGTCAAAAATCAAATGGCGCTCGTCTGGGGCTGCAACGAAGTATTCGTCAAAAAAGTCGATTTCAAAAATATCTCGGAAGAAATTGAAAACCTTCTGAAAGAAAAAAAGATTGGGAAAAAAGGAGACGAAGTCGTCATCGTCGTGAACGCCAGCAAAAAACAAAAAATCATCTCTACTATTATCCTCCCATGACGCGCATCCTCGGCCTCGATCCCGGCACGGAAACAACAGGCTTCGGCATCATCGAAGTCATCAAAGGCGTCGTCACGCTCCTTGATTACGGATGCATCAAAACCGAAAGAAAATATTCACAAGCACAACGTCTCTCGCAAATCCGTGACGACCTCGATAGCATCATCAAGGCCTGGAATCCAGGATACGCCGCGGTCGAAAAACTTTTCTTTTCCAAAAATGTAAAGACAGCAATGGCCGTATCAGAAAGCCGTGGAGTGCTCATGCAGAAACTCCAAGAAGAAAATATCTGGACACAGGAATACACCCCAAACGAAATTAAAATGAACATCTGTGGCGACGGAAAAGCGGAGAAAAAAAGCATACAAAAAATGGTACAACTCATTCTGAAATTGAAAGAAGTTCCCACTCCCGATGACGCCGCCGACGCGCTCGCCATCGCACTCTGCTTCTCGGCAAACATACAATTTCACAACTCATGAAGAAACTCGTTACAGGCCTCACTATCCTCCTCACACTCACGCTCGCCATTCTCGGGCTTATCTTGACGAACGTCATCCAAATCAACAACGAACCGCAAAAAATAACCGTCGTCCAAAAAGAAACCAGAAAAGATCCAGAACCATCATCACCGACATACTTCGAACATCTCGAAAAAGGTGACGGATTCGTCAAAAAAAATAACGATACACTCGCCTTCAACGAATATGTGCTCGCGAATAAAATCAATCCAGAAGCGGTGGAACCGCTCTTGAAAATTGGAAAACTTCACCTGAAAAGAAGAGACTATGAACGCGCACTCGAAATTTTTCTGAACGTTTTGAAAAAAGATTCAGCAAATATCGAAGGTAACATCAACCTCATCAAAACCTACATCGGACAAGGAAAACCACAAAAAGCGCTCGATCTCACTACGACCATCCAGCAACAAAACGACACAATCGACTACTACAAAGGTCTTCTCTATGCGTACTTCGGTAAATACGACGACAGCAAAAAAATTCTCGGAGTGGTCACACAAAAAAACACGAATCCAGAAATTCAGAAAAACGCACAAGAAATATTGAAGAGTTACGAAGTTTTCTCGAGCACACAAGGATCACAACTCATCTATCTCAAGACGCTCATCGCCAAAAATCTGAATCAAGCAAAAGAATTTCAACTCACAATTCCCCTCCTCTTCCAAGTCGTCCAAGAGAAAAAAGATTATCGCGATGCGTGGATTCTCCTCGGATACGCCTATCTCAACGAAGACGACACTAAAAACGCAATAGATGCACTAGAACAAGCGCAAAAACTCGATCCTCACAAACCAGAAACGGTCTTCTTTCTCGGACTTGCTTATCAATCACAAAATAAAATAAAAGCAATCGCGCTCATCGAAGAAGCCATCACAAAAGGATTCGAGCCAAAAATTCAAGCAAAACAGAAGCTTGCAGATCTCTACTTCGACACAGGAAAATACGATCAGGCAGCAAAAAATTATGAAGATGTCATCAATCTCAACAGTGACGATCTGAGCTACTTTACTCGCCCCCTCTGGATCTATATTGAAAAACTGCAGGACGGAGAAAAGGCCAGTGCACTAGCACAAAAAGCCCTTGAGAAACATCCCGAAAACGCCATGAGCTACAACTTTCTCGGCTGGGCGCTGCTCGCCAAAAAAGACTACAACGGTGCCCGAGATAATCTCGGAAAAGCCATCCAAAAAGATCCAAAGTTAGCAGTCGCATATCTGAATCTCGGAAGACTCTTCGAAGAAATCAACTATCAATCCACCGCAAAGGACTACTACAAAACCGCATTTGAAATGGGAAAAGGAACCAGCATCAGCAACAGCGCAGCAGAAAAATACAATTTGATCACACAAAAAGAAAATAATGCACTGAAAACCAGCGTGACACCCTAAATCCTAAATCCTAAATTCTACATCCTACATCCCAACTCCCCCATCCTCCCCACACTCCTCTTCTTCCTCGGCACCATCGTCGGAAGCTTCCTCAGTGTACTGATCCATCGATACAAAAAAAATGAACCAGGAATTATCTTCGGACGATCGCATTGCAGTCATTGCAAAAAAAATCTCACCGCAAAAGATCTCATTCCACTAGCAAGTTTCATACTTCTCAAAGGCAGATCCAGATGCTGCAAAAAACAATTCGGGAAAGAATATTTTTTCCTCGAAATCATCACGGGACTCCTCTTCGGACTTCAGTGGATATTTTCACCAGACGTGCCAACATTCATTTTCGTAGCACTCATGACCACCATCATGAGCGCTATCAGTTGGTACGATGGACTTTTTCAGGAAATCCCCGATATTTTTTCTATCACAGGAATTCTAACAGCTCTTGTGGGGAACCTCGTTCTTCAAGAAATTCAGATTAACCAAATGGGGATTGGCGCACTCATCGGATTTCTCTTTTTTCAAATACAGCACACAATCTCAAAAGGAAAATGGATTGGCGAAGGAGATATATTTCTCGGCATACTCATGGGACTTTTTCTCGGTTGGCAAAATCTCCTCGTCGCACTTTTCTTCGCATACATCACAGGTGCGATCACAGGACTGATACTCATTTTCCGAAAAAAAGCTCACGCCAAAACGGCAGTTCCATTTGGACCGTTCCTCATGGCAGGAAGCATTTTTGCAATGTTTTTCGGAGACGTTATAGTACACTGGTACAGCAATATGCTGTAATAAGCCAATTATGACCGAAGCAATGCAAAAAAAAGTCATCCTCATCATCCTCGACGGATTCGGTGAAGGAAAAGATTACGAAGGAAACGCCATAACCAGAGCCAAAACACCGACACTCACGATGCTTCGGGGAAAATATCCGATGGGGCTCCTGGGGGCCTCCGGACGAGCAGTTGGAATCCCCGAAGGTACACAGGGCGGCAGCGAAGTGGGACATTTCACAATGGGTGCTGGAAGAATTGTCTTCCAACCACTCGAAGAGATCAACGAATCAATAAAGAATGGAAGTTTTTTCGAAAAAACGTCTTTTAAAAATGCGTGTGCAAACATGAAAAAAACCGAGAAGTCCGCACTCCATCTCGTCGGCATGATTTCCGATCAAGGCGTACACTCAGACATTCGTCACCTTTTTGCACTTCTGGAACTCGCCAAAAGAGAACAAGCATTCCCTATTTTCATTCACGCCATCACCGACGGACGCGACGTCCCCGAGAGAACGGCAAAAAAATTCATCACGCAAATCACCAACAAAATCACCGAACTCGGACTCGATGAGAAAATGCCAGAAGGTCCACGGAAAGCACAAATCGCCAGCATCGTCGGACGTTATTATGCCATGGATCGTGACTCCAATTGGGACCGCACTCAAAAAGCATACGATCTCATGACGCTCGGCAAAGGCATCGAAGAAACTGATCCAGAAGCTGCCATCGATCACGCCTACGAACGCGATGTCAAAACTGATTATTACATCGATCCCATCATTCTGAACAAAAACGGAATCATCAAAAACAAAGACAGCGCCATCTTCTGGAATTTCCGTACCGATCGAGCGAGACAACTCACCTCACTTTTCACAGGAGAAAAAGAAATCACTTCACCAATCGCGAAACCCTACTTCGTCTGCATGGGACAGTACAGCGAAAAAGCAGCCATTGTATTTCCGCCAGCGAAAGTTCAAAACAATCTCGGACAAATCATCAGCGATCATGGACTTTCCCAACTTCGCATCGCCGAAACCGAAAAATACGCACACGTCACCTACTTCCTCAACAGTCAAATAGAAACCCCATTTGCAGGAGAAGAACGCCTCATGATTGACTCACCGAAATGCGCTTCATACGCCGAAAAACCAGCAATGAGCGCCCGCGAAGTCACAGAAGCTTTATTGAAAAAAGCAGAGAAAGAAACTCCCCCGCTCATCATACTCAATTTCGCAAATCTCGATCTCGTAGGTCATTCAGGCAATCTGCAGGCCACAATTCAAGCAGTCGAAATCATAGACGAATGTCTCGGAAAAATAATTCCAGCAATGATCGAAAAAGATTACACCATCCTCCTCACTGGCGATCACGGAAATGCCGAATACATGACCTACGACGAAGGCGAAAAAAAAGGTGATCCCTGCCCATCACACACCAGAAACCCCGTCCCATTTTTTGTAATAGGAAAAGAATTCAACGCCACCACAAAACTCAAAGAAAATGGCGAACTCAAAGATATAGCACCCACAATTCTAAAAATTCTCAACATAGAAAAACCCTGCGAAATGACAGGAGAAAGCCTGTTGAACATGTAACAATTGACATGTAACATGTGACCGGTCACACGTCAAAAGTCAAAAGTCACACGTCACACGTTCACTATGCTCATTCTCATCCTCGCCGGCGGCAGCGGGACACGCCTCTGGCCACTCTCGAGAAAAAATAAGCCAAAACAATTTCAAAAACTCGTAAGCGACAAAACACTCTTCGAAGAAACGATCGAACGAGTCCAATTCGCCGGAGCAAAAAATATTTTCATTTCCACAAACGAAGAATATTTTGATGAAGTCTGCAAACAATCCAAAAAATTTGGCATTCCAAAAGAACAGATCATCATCGAACCATGCCTCCGCGACACCGCTCCATGCATCGGACTCGCCGCGACAATCATGGCAAAAAAGAGATCAGCACAAGAAGTTATGGCCATCATTTATGCAGATCATCTCGTTCAGGAAGTCAAAATATTCGAAAAACTTTTGAAAGAAGCAGAAAAAATTGCACAAGAAAAAAACACACTCAACATCATCGAAGTCAAAGCACGTTTCCCAAATACGAGTCTCGGATACGTCAAAATCGGAAAACTCCTCGAAGAAAGAAACGGAGTCGAAGTCTACGAGTTCGAAAAATTCATCGAAAAACCAGATCTCAAAACTGCGAAGAAGCTTCTCAATTCCTATAAATATCTCTGGAACACCGGATTTTACATCTGGAAAATTGAGACAATTCTCAAGAAATTCAAAGAACACATGCCGAAAACAGCCAAGGAATTAGAAAAAATTGCAAAGTCTTCAAATACAGAAAAAGCCATACAAGACTTCTACAAAAATTGCGAAAAGATCTCGATCGATTACGGCATCATGGAAAAAGTTTCACCAAAAGAAGTGAGAATTATTCCCGCAGAACTCGGCTGGAGCGACATAGGAACCTGGGAATCACTCTTCGACGAACTGACGAATAACGAAAAAGAAAATCTCACCAAAGCTGATATCATCACCATCGACACCGAAGGAAGTATCATCTACGGACCGAAGTCAAAGCTGATCGCCACGATCGGAATCCGTGACTTAGTCATCGTCGATACCGGAGACGCGCTCCTCATTTGCAAAAAAGGTCGAAGCCAAGAAGTAAAAAAAATCGTAGAACAGCTTCAGAAAAAAAGAAAAGAGGTACTCTAAAAAACTGTAACAAAAAAAGTTGCAGAAAGTAGAAGAAACGGTACAATAATGACTCTTTATCAACTCTCAACCATGTTAACAGCAGAAAGAACCAGACCAGCAGAATTACCAGGAAGAACAGTCCAGGAAGGAAGCAACTGGCGAAGATTCACAGTAGGAATAAGGTCCATAAGCGAAGGAACAAGAAGAGCAATAGACGCCATTGCCAGGAATATAACAAGGGCAAGCCTTGGAGGAATGTTAATGGTAGGTTCTGTGGCATGTGGAGATGATCCATCAATAGGAAAACCTGTCCTAACCATGGAGAGAGGGCCAACACCCACTGGTGCAAATGGCAGTGGAAATCCGAGTCAGCCAGATGCAGCAGATGTCATCTCATATAGTGATGGAGTATCATATGAAAATGATAGCTTCATAAGAGGTGATAGCATTTCTTCAGACAGTCAAAGTGGAATTTCTGATGAGGGAATGATGCGCGCAGAGGATGGACTGCTCATACTAGATGCAGGAACTTTTGATGCAATTATGGAAGATATAGCTGCAACACCAGATACAAAAGGTGATGACGATACAAATACATCCACAAACGATATAGCCGTTGCGGACACAGACGATTCCAGTTCTCCTAGCGCAGACGATACAGGAGAAAATAAAGATGTAGCCATCATCAACACAGATGCCCAAAAACCTCTTGATACTCAAGAACCTTCTGACAATGGAAACTCTCTAGAAACAGGAGAAAACGATACAACAGATACCGACACAACAAAACCACCCGTAGAATGTCTCCCTGAGGGATCGTTTACCACATGTATAACACCAATTCAAACAGCAAACGGACAAGAATGTGGAGAAGGATCCATGAAATGTGTCGATGGAAAACTTCAGAAATGCACTGCAGATCTCGACGCATCGGGAAATCCAATTCCTACATCAAAAGAAGAAGAGGAAGTTTGCAACGGAGCTGATGATGATTGCGACGGAATCGTAGATGAAGGATTGGAAGGAATAGAAAAAAAAATCGGAGAAGCCTGTTTCACAGAAGCAAAATGTCTAGGAACAGCGCAATGCAAAGATCCTTCAGAAATGACCTGTATCGCTAATGAAGGAGTAAGTCCTAATATTTCGGAAATACCAAATAATGATATAGATGATAACTGCAACGGATCGGTAGATGAAGGATCTATAAAAAACCAAAATCAGGACGGAAGTGCACCAACAATTTCATGCCAAACATATTTGCCAGGAGTATGTGCCGTGGGAGAAATGAAAACGACAAAACTCCCCAATGGAACATATCAAGTCGAAAATGAGTGTATTCCAGTAGTCAGTCCAGGAGATAATGAAGAAATCGCATGTGACGGCATTGACCAAAATTGCGATGGAGAGCTCGGCTTCGAAGAAGGAGACCCATGCAAAACAGCATTTGGAGATGAACCAGAGCCATGCGGAAAACAACCAACAACAAGCTGTGCAGATCCAGAGAAACCAGTATGTAACAGCAGTGCTCCACTGACATTCGAACACTGCGGAACATATCAGGACGATGATTGTAACGGAAAAAACCAAAACGCTGGATCAAAATGGGAACCATGCGATGCGCCATAAAGCACAAACGACAAGGCCTAAATAAGCAAAGAAAATCAGCTTCCACCAAAGCCAATACTTTGAAAATATAAAAATTTCCGCTATAGTGCGTGCGGCCTGTTTTTTGACGAGCCAAAAAACGAAAAAACTATGGAAATTCAGAAAAAACTCAAACCTTGGGGTGAAGAAATCTGGTTTGCACATACAGAGAAATACGCAGGAAAAATCCTACGTGTCAAAAAAGGTCACAGACTTTCTTTGCAATATCACGAGCAGAAAATGGAAACACAATACCTCTTCAAAGGTTCAATAAAAGTCAGCTATGGTGCAACAGCAGAGGGTCTGGAAGAAAAAATACTACAACCAGGTGAAAAAATAGACATATCTCCAAAAACGATCCATCGCATCGAAGCACTGGAAGACAGCGAAATTTTCGAAGTTTCCACTCCAGAACTCGACGACATCGTGAAGCTCGCAGACGATTATGGAAGAACCGGAAAAGGCAATGATGAGAAAAAAGACGAAATACTGAGCGGACAGAAAAACATGTGACTTTTGACGTGTGACCTGTAACTTTCAAAACTAAATCCTACATCCTAAATCCTAAATCCTATCCCCCTATGAAACGTTTTCTCTCCTGGCAAGTTATCGCCATCATCGTTCTCGCACTCGGACTCAGTTTCTTCGATGCATCCGGCGAGACACAAAAAAAGATTTTCCCATGGACTCCTGAAGGCGTCACCAAAACCAAAGTTCATCTCGGTCTCGATCTCCAGGGAGGATCACAGCTGGATTATAAAATTGATTTGCGAAAAGTTCCAGAAAAAGAACAAGAGAGTATTACTAACGGCGTCATGGAGGTTATCGACAAGAGAGTGAACGGACTTGGAGTTTCAGAGCCAAGCATCTACCTGTCAAAAGTTGGAGGCGAGCAACATATCATCGTAGAACTTGCAGAGATCAAAGATCTCGAAAAAGCAAAAGAGATCGTCGGAAAAACGATTCAGCTCGAATTCAAAGAACAGAAAACAAATCCAGATCCAAATGAAGAGAAAACACAACGAAATTATGCAGAAGGAGTTCTGAAGAAAACTCTCGAAAAACCAGAAAACTTCAGCATCATCGCAGAAGAAGAATCGCAATCAAATAGCGGAAAAGTCCGTCACGACAAAGGTGAAAATCCTGAATTCATCAGCAAAGTAGATGCAAAAATCAAAGATATTGTCGACAAACTCAAACCAGGAGAAATCTATTCGAAGCTCATCGATTCAGAAAATGAGTATGTCTTGGGAGAAGATCAGGAATTAGAACAAACAAAGGGTGTTTATATTTTGAAATTAGCAGAGAAAAAAGAAATCGTACGATTTGAAAAACAAGTAGATGCAAGTCATATTCTCATCGCATACAAAGGTGCAAAAGATGCTGCATCAGATGTCACGCGAACAGAAGAAGAAGCAAAAAAACTCGCAAAAGATCTGACAGCAAAAGCAAAAAACAGTGGAGATTTCACAAAACTCGCTCAGGAGAATTCCAATGATGCAGGCTCAAAAGCATCTGGAGGAGTCCTCACAACTCCAGTGAATAAAGATGCGAGCTACGTCCCAGAATTCAAAGAAGCAACATTAAATTTGGATCAAGAAGGAGCCGTTTCCGATCCAGTCAAATCAGAATTTGGATACCACATCATCAAGGCCAACAAAATTCAAAAAGACATCAAAGAAAATCAGGTAAAAATTGAGAAAATATTCATCTCTACCATGCCTGATCCTTGGAAAGATACAGGCCTTACCGGCGAACACTTCGTCCATGCAGACATGGCTTTTGATCAACAATCTTTCAGCCCATATGTCTCAATCAAATTCAATGCCGAAGGAGCAAAACTCTTTGAAGAAATCACTGGAAGAAATATCGGAAAACCAATTGCCATCTTCGTCGGAGGCAGGAAAATTTCAGCTCCAAATGTACAAGGAAAAATTCCTGGAGGGAGCGCCACAATCACAGGACAATTCACTGCAGAGTACGCTACAACCCTCGCACGAGATCTGAACACCGGCGCAATTCCTGCACCAATCATTCTCGTCGGACAACACACAATTGGCTCCACATTGGGACAAGATGCGCTCGCAAAAAGCGTGAAAGCAGGAGCAATCGGCATGTTACTCGTGATCATTTTCATGATCGCCTACTACAGACTTCCAGGTCTCATCGCCAGCATTGCACTCGGGATTTATACACTTTTGATGATTTTCCTCGTGAAGAGCGAACTTCCAGTATGGCTCTCGCTTCTGATTGGAACAGCAATTTTCCTCATAACATTATACAAAATTCTCAACAGCGAAGAAGGCAATGGAGAAAAATTTCTCTCATTCATCCTCAGTATTATCATCCTTTTCTTCGTCAGTTCCGTCCTCAGTAATCCAATCACACTCACGCTCGCTGGTGTCGCTGGTATCATCCTTTCGATCGGAATGGCTGTCGACGCCAACATTCTCATCTTCGAGAGAACACGAGAAGAAGTTCACACCGGACACGGCATGATCTCTGCAATCGAAAAAGGTTTTGATCGGGCATGGAACAGCATCCGAGACTCGAACTTCTCATCACTCATCACGTGTGCCATCCTCTTCTACTTCGGCAGTTCCCTGATCCGTGGATTCGCAATCAACCTCGCCATCGGTATCGTCGTGTCGATGTTCACTGCCATCACGGTCACACGCACTCTCCTCCGTGCTGTCGTAAAAACAAAACTCGCTGAAAAAGAAAATCTCTTCGTTCCTGAGAAAAAAGCAGAGAAAAAAGTATATCAAATCGTAGAAAAAACGAACCTCTGGATGGGAATTTCTGGAACATTGATCAGCATCAGTCTTCTAGCGCTGATATTCTTCGGCCTCAAGCTCGGTATGGACTTCACCGGTGGTACTTTCACGGAAATAGAATTCAAAAATAAAGTAGCTATCGAAGATTTCAAGAAAGAATTAGGAACAATTGAAGACAACTTGAAAGGCGAAACAGCAAAATCCGACAGCGCAGGAGCAGCAATCGGAGCACCAGCGCAGGAACCTCTCGACCTCAAAGGAGCTCAAGTCGTAGCTTCAGATGAAGGTTCGTACCAAATCAAGAGCAAGTTTATTTCTACCGTCATCCACGACAAAATCATTGTGCAACTCAAAGATAAATTCGGAGACCTACAAGAAAAACGTTTCGAAACCATCGGCCCAACCATCGGTGACGCTATGAAATCAAAAGCGCTCCTCGCACTCGCATTCGCATTACTGATGATTCTCATATATCTCGCATTCGCATTCCGCAAAATCCCAAAACGCGTCAATCCATGGAGATTTGGAGCATGTGCCATCATCGCACTTTTCCATGATCTCTTCATCACATTCGGGTTCTTCCTCATTCTCGGAAAGTTTGCCAACGTGGAAATTGATGCACTCTTCATCACCGCACTCCTCACTATTCTCGGCTTCTCTGTCCACGACACCATCGTCGTCTTCGACCGAGTCCGCGAACGCCTCCGAGGCAACGAAGACAAGAGCATCCGTGAAATCGCAAACATCTCACTCACAGAAACAATGGGTCGCTCAATCAATACATCCTTCTCCACACTGCTCACATTGATCGCCATGCTCATCTTCGGAGCCAGCTCCATCTTCTACTTCACCCTCGCCCTCACCGTCG
>JBBTWG010000025.1:0-46014 GCA_038062935.1 Patescibacteria group bacterium | reverse complement strand
TCGTATTTTGATGATTGCTGATGAACTCTGGAAGAAAGAAAACGGCATCGTTTCGGTCACGGCGTATGTCGCAAAAACGCTCGATGCAGCAGCACTCACGAAATTGACGACTGATCTGGAAAAATCTCTGAAGAAAAAAATTTCGCTCCAGCAAAAAGAAAATCCCGCGCTCGGCGGTGGTATTGCACTCAAAGTTGGTGATCTGTATTTTGACGCAACTGTGGCTGGACAATTACAGCGGCTACGTGTGACATTTGACAAGTGACTTGTGACTGGCTATATCCTCAATCCTACATCCTAAATCCTTCCCCCATGTCTTCCGACACCATTTCTCTCTTCAAAAAACATATTCAGGATTTTCGCGCGAAATCGACCACCGAGCACGTCGGAACTGTGCTGGAAGTGGGTGACGGTATTGCGAGGATTTCTGGGCTCAAAGAAGCCAAATCTTCTGAAGTTCTGGAGTTTCCGAATGGAACTTTCGGATGGGCTCTGAACCTGGAGGAAGACACGATTGGTGCGGTTATTTTGGGAGAAACAGAAGGCATTCACGAGGGGGACACCGTGAAGTCGACTGGGCGCATCCTCTCGGTGCCAGTGAGCGAAAAAATCATTGGTCGTGTGGTGAATGCGTTGGGACAACCGATTGATGGAAAAGGAGCAATTCCTGCGACAGAATTTTATCCAGTGGAAAAAGTGGCTCCAGGTGTCATCACTCGCAAGAGCGTGAGCCGTCCGATGCAAACAGGTATTCGCGCCATCGATGCGATGATTCCGATCGGTCGTGGTCAACGTGAGCTCATCATCGGCGACCGCCAGACCGGAAAAACAGCGATCGCGATTGATACGATTCTCAACCAAAAAGGTCAGGATTTGATCTGTATTTATGTGGCTATTGGCCAGAAAGCTTCCAAAGTCGCGAAGATCGTTTCTGAGCTCGAGAAACATGGCGCGATGGAATACACGACGGTGGTTCTCGCAGGTGCTTCTGATCCAGCTCCTCTCCAATTTCTCGCACCGTATAGCGGTTGCGCGATCGGTGAATATTTTGTCGACAAAGGAAAAGACGTCCTTGTGATTTATGACGATCTCTCGAAACAGGCGTGGGCATATCGCCAAATTTCCCTCCTTCTCAAACGTCCACCAGGACGTGAAGCGTATCCAGGAGACATTTTTTATCTGCACTCTCGTCTCCTCGAACGCGCTGTGTGTTTGAATGAACAGCACGGTGGAGGTTCTCTGACGGCGCTTCCGATTATCGAAACGCAATCAGGCGATGTTTCCGCGTATATTCCGACGAACGTTATTTCTATCACAGACGGACAGATTTATCTGGAATCGGATCTCTTCTTCAAAGGTATTCGACCAGCGGTCAACGTCGGTCTCTCGGTGTCTCGCGTGGGTTCTGCCGCGCAGATCAAAGCCATGAAAAAAGTGGCTGGCAAGATGCGTCTGGATCTCGCTCAATATCGAGAACTTGCGGTGTTTGCACAGTTCGGAACCGATCTCGATGCTGATACGAAAAAACAACTTGATCGCGGTGCCCGTATCACGGAAGTTTTGAAACAACCTCAATACGAACCAACTCCAGTCGAGCAACAGGTGTCGATTTTGTACGCTGCGGTGAACGGCTATCTCGATGAAATTCCTGTGGCTGACATGATGGATTTCCAACGAGCATTCTTCGAACATTTGAAAAATGCGCAGGCGAAATTGATGACCGAGCTTCGTGAGAAAAAAGATTTTACTCCGGAGATTGAGCCAGAATTGAAGAAAGTGATTGGAGATTTCAAGGCGTATTTTTTGAAGAAGTAATTTTCTAAATTCTCGTCCCATGGCTTCCTCTCGCGAAATTCGTCGCAAAATCAAATCTATCCGTTCTACTCGCCAGATTACGCGGGCGATGGAACTCGTGTCGGCGGCGAAGATGAAAAAGGCTGTACACAGTGCGACGACGATGCGTACGTATGCGTCGACGGCGCTTATGTTGCTCACTCAATTGTCTGAGCGCGTGGAGGGCTTTACGCATCCACTCCTCGCCCAACGTCCGATCAAGAAAGTTTTGGCAGTGGTTTTCACTTCGGATCGCGGGCTGTGTGGAGGATTTAATACGAATCTTTTCAAGAAAGTTTTTGAATTCGAGAAAATGATGAAAAAAGATGGTGCCGAGGTGGATTACATTGCGATCGGGAAAAAAGGTCAGGATTTCTTGGCTCGCAGTGGCCGAAATATCGTGCTTTCGTATGGTGCTCTCACGAATCATCCGAAACTTGCGGACACTCTGTCGGTGGGGAAATATGTGATGGATTTGTTCCAGGATGGGACGTATGACCAGATCGAGATGCTCTATCAGAACTTCATTTCTCCGCTCGTCCAGAAACCTACAGCCTATCAGCTGCTGCCTTTTTCGAAAGAAGCGGTGATGACTCTGGCGGAGGATCTCGGCTTGAAACACCTGAAAAATATTGGCAAAGAAGATCCGACGGATTATCTCTTCGAACCTTCACCAGCGGCAATTCTCGGAAATTTGCTGCCACAATTGACGCAGATGCAAGTCTTCCAGGCGGCGCTCGAAACGACGGCGTCAGAGCACTCTGCACGCATGGTGGCGATGCAGAGCGCGACGAATAATGCGAATGACTTCATCAACGATCTCACGTTCCACATGAATCAAGTCCGTCAGGCGACGATTACACGAGAAATTTCGGAGATCTCAGCGGGGAAGATTGCGTTGGAGGGGTGATCTACATCCCGTCTGTGCCGGTTCCGGCCATGGCGGCGGCTTCTGATGCGGCGGCGACTCGTGCTTCTGCGGCTCTGGCTCTTGCCTGAGTTTCTTGTGGCGTGAGGAAGTCTTCGCCGGTTCCGTAGAGGTCGGTGTTTTTCACGATATCGAGCATTTTTTGTGAGCCCTGATTATCGATTGCCTCCTGAAATTCCGTATTGAAGAGATTGATGGCGTCATGAATTTCTTTCTGTTTATCCTTATCTTTTTCGTTCTTCTGAAAGACTTTTTCCCAGTTATAGCCATAGGCACGACCGATATTGATAATCATTTCGCTGAGCTGCTGTTTGTGTTGAATCACATGAATCCCTTTGGTATCCGTGAGTGCTGGCCTTCTGTAGTCAGAAATACTCAGACGTTGATACGCTATCTCGTTGGGTCTGTAGCGATTGTCGAGAATGCCGTCATAACGGACATACGCTTTGATGCAGGTTGCCAGCTTATCTGCTGCTCCTGTTTTGGCTGTGACCTGCATAAATTGACCATAACCGGTGTAGGCGTTCAGATAACCTTCTGTCGTGAACATACCTTCTGTGCTACTTCTGAGCTTACAGAGAATTTCGGCGTTTGCTTCTGAGACCAGTGGAACGATAAATGGCGTATCTTCGTGATCGATTTTTTGTGCCTGACGAATGCCTTTGTTCGTTCTGACGAGCGTTTTGTCGTCCTGCAAAACTGTTTCCCATAGTAACTTTCGGGTGCGAAGGTGAGGGAGATACTTCTGTCCTGGCTCTTTGATATTCGGATCATGGAAGAGATATCCAGCCAGCTCTTTGAGCTCTGAAATTTTGTATGGACCTTCGCCTTCCTGAAAAGGTTTTCGAGTTCCTTTGTCGGTGAGCCAATCGAGCCATGGGATTTGATTGAGATATTCGCCATTGATAGCACCGATACGATCGAGCGTGAGAAGTCCTGTTGCTACTCCCATGACGATGAAATAAAACTTGTCTTCGACGCTCGCTTTTCCTGCCTTGATGATGAATCGGATAATGCCTTCATACTCGTGTGGATCGGTCCATCCACCTTGACCCTCCATGTGAACCCGCAACATCATTTGAAGATGTGCGCGCACTCCACCATTGTTTTTGGGATCATTTTCGAATTGCATTCCTTTTGCATCGAACGTGTTCATCTGGGAGGTGTATTTGCCATCGTTGCTGCTCCACCAGTTGTTGAATTGATTATCGCCCCACATGGAGTCGATACCTTTCTTGACCATATCAATACCGGACAATTTCTTGCCGGTGGTGGGATCGACGTAGACACCTTTGTGGGGATCGAGGTGATTGCTGTCGTAGCGAATTTTTTTGTCGTTGGGAAGGTGGAGATTGAGCGCCTGCCAAAAATGCATGTCGTTCCAGTCCATCTGACCTTTATCGACGAGTGCTTCGATACAGGCTTTGAGCTGATCTTTATTGGTGGTCTGATGCATGATGTGTTGGATTTCGACGACACCCATGTTAACCATGGCGCTTTTGAACTGTCCTACTTCGTGATGCTCGGTGTCTTCTTTGACTTTCAACATCTCCGTCATGAGGTACGGGAGATCTTTCCCGTAATTGGCGTAACGACCTTTGGATTCGCGTTCGTACCAACGTTTGTAGTATTCCCAACAGGCTTTTCCGAGCTCCCAGATATCCGCTCCTCGGAGGAATGTTGTCTTTCTCCAAAATGCTCTCATGGCTCCGTCTTTTGGAACTTCGACGTCTTTGAGACCTTTCATGGTCTCATCCCCTCCGGCGTGATCGTCATGTTTTTTTTCTTTTCCATGGTCGTCACCGCCGTGGTCGTCGCCTTTACCGTGATCGTCGCCATGTTTTTTGTCATGGTGATCGTCGCCTTCTTTTTTATCATGGTGGTGGTCGCCTTCAGCGTGTGCTCCTCCGGCATGTTCTTTGTGTTCGCCGTGATGTTCTTTGTTGTCGTTGGCGGCACCGGTTTCGAGTGCTGCGGTGGCTACAGGGAGTGTTGGTCCGTGCCCACCTTTGTCTGCGGCCATTCTTTGTTCGTTTTGAATTGCCTTCCGAAGTGCCTGACTTTCCTGCTGTTTTTCTGCTCCGTCACGCGAAGCTTGTGCGGTAAATTTTTCCACTTTGTTGGCTGTGTTTCTTGTTTCGCGTTCATATTCTGGGAAATAATCATCGCTGCCCTGGAGCGATGCCATGCGCTGATCGACCTCTTCTTTCACGTCGTAATTTCTGAGACCTTGCTTCTGAGCCATGCGGAGGAATTCTCCAAATGACAGCGTCATGTCACCCTGTGCATTGCCGAGTGTGATTTTTCCTGTTTTTCCTGATGGCTGTGGAAGTTCGATCTTTTTCACGAGCCACATCATCGAGCGTGCGGCGTCGCCGGAGACCAGGACTTGATTCTCGTGCAAACCGGATTCGATTTCTGCGGCTTTTGCGAGCTCTGCGACGCTGGTGTGCTCTGGACTTACTTCATAATTTCTAGCCCAAATGAGAAACTCGGCGTAAGTGAGGCTCTGTTTCTCGACGCGCTGCGTGAGGCGAGCGTGAGGGGCGGATTCTGGAGTTCTGAGAGTGACTTTTTTGTTGAGCTGGATGCGAGGTTCTGCGCCTGGTACTTGGAGTGCTGGCATAATTGTGACGGTGTTCGAAACTTCTTCTGCTCGCATTTTTCCTGTTTCTCGAACTACTGTGTTGAATTGCAATTGTGTCCCTGGCTTCACGCTGAAGCCGAGTTCTTTTTCGAGCTCCTGCTGGGTTTCTATCTGTTCCTGTGCGCCGGATTCGTCGACCCATTTTTTGAGGCGTGTGATGGTGAGTGGCACTCCTTGGCCGGTCATGACGACGAGTGGAATTTCATCCGACTGAAATTCGCGATCGTTCCATTCGATTTTTTCTTTGGCGGATGTGTCGACGTAGATACCGATGATTTCTGTTTCAGTGTCTTTCTCGATCGTCTTTCCAGTTTCCTCGTCGTAATACTTCTGTTTGAATTTCAACTTTGTGCCGGGCTTGAGTGTGATGCCGGTGGCTCTCTGACCGTCTGCGATGACTTTGTCGACGCTTGCTTTTTCGAGTGATTTTTTCTGAATGAGTGCGAGATGATCGGTCATTGCTTTGCTTTTTGCAGCAAATTCGTCTCCGATTTTCTGGATTTTTTCAAAATGTGCCTCAATCTGCTGAACCTGCTGAGGATCAATTTGAAATTGCTTTTTGCTGCCTTCCCGGACTTTTTGGAATGCTGTTTGAATGTGCGCTGTAGTCACTTTTTCTTCGTCTTTGAGAAGACTAAAAAGAGCATCGGAGAGTTTTTTCTCGAGTATCTGATCGCCTTCTGCCACCTCGTGCAAAACAGCATCGAGCTGCCTTCCCACAGTATCCTTTCTTGCTGCTGCATCTCGCATCTTTTCCATGTTTTTTTGGTACTCTTCAGCCATTTCTGGTGTGTCGACTTTTGCGTCGCAATATTCTTCGTAGCTGGTGGAGTACGCATCGAGGAGTTGATGCGTGCTTTCGCGGCCGACTTCGATGGCTTCGTTCCCGTATGTTTCGAGAGCACTTAATCTCGTTATCTCTTTTTTTGGGAGTGGTTTTTTCTTGAGCAAGAGGAGGAATTCTTTTTCTTTCATGAATCCTTTCGAAAGTTCTCGCGCGGCCATTTTGTGCTCGATGAACGCTTCGTCATCTTCCTGGAGCGACTGAATTGCCTGATCATATGTTCCGGATTTGATCTTGCCGGTGAGCTCCATTTCTGTGAGATTTTTCTCGGGATCGTTCAATTCTTTGCCGAGTCTTTCCACCATTTCTTCGAAACGCTCGCTCGTGATGGTGCCTCCTATGAGACGTTCGACGAGTGTTTCTTCGTAGAATGTTCCTCTCTTGAGGGCATCATGTGCTTTGCTGTAGGTCGTGGGATGGAAACGTTTTTTATTTTTTTCGAGCTGCTGCTCGAGCTTTGTTCCTGTCTTTTTATCATCATGCGTTGTCTGCTCGGATGACAGTTTTTTGGTGACATCATCATTTCCGGATGTCTGTGCTTTTCCGCTATCTGCGAAAAAAACCGACCTTCCGTAGAGACTGGTGAGCGACCCCGCTGTGGAGGCTCCGAGATCACAGAACATGAGATGATGCTGTGTGTTGTGCATGAGCGAGAAAGGGGTTACGATCTGCGCTGCTGCTTTTCTGATTTGTGTGTGTTTTTGAGTTTCTTTCATGGGTATAATTCAATACTTTTTGTTTTTTGTCAAGTTTTTTCTGAGACGAGATGGGTGAGGTTATGGGGTGACGGCTGGGCCTGGTTTTGGTGGTTCTGCCGCAGGGGGTTCAGCTTTTGGCGGGGCGGCTGCCGGAGCGACTGGTGGCGCTACTGGCTTCGAAACTGCCACAGGAGTAGGTTCTGCTGGTGGTGTCGGAGGAATAGTCTTTCTTATTTCTTGTCCGACCGCTTTTATTTCTGCATCTTGGCCTTTCTCGAGAGCATCTGCTATTGCCGTTCTTTCTTCCGGTTTCGTGGCATCATTGACGATTTTGACGAGAATTTCTTTCTGTTTTGCTTTTGGCACTTTTGCGGTTTCCAACTCTCCTTTTGCTTTGTTGAGTGCGTCGGTCACTTTTGCTGGATCTGCTTTTGCGGCTCCGACAGCGCCGGTTGCTGCTCCTGTTGTTGCTGCTACTGCTTCACTGATCCTCTTGGCTTTTTCGGAGGCTGCATATCCTTCATGATTTTTTAGATCTTCTTCTGTTTTGATCTTCCCATCTGCTAAGGCTTTCTGGAGTCTCTCTAATTTCCCCTGCTCTTCTCCTTCCAAGAGACGTTGACTGACGAGTTGTGGGACTTCTGTTTTTTTGGTATCGAGAGCGGCAGCTACTGGACCTGTTTTTGCCAAATTTCGAATTCTTTCGATGGCTTTACTGACTTTCTCTTCATCTCCACCTGAGTTTGCTATTGCCTCGATCTGTTCTTTCAAATTTTTATCCGTGATGCCTCCTTTATCCATCATTCTCTTTGCTGCTGATACCAATTCTTTTGATTTCAAAAGTTCTGGCTTGCTGGTTCCTCGCACTATGTCTGCAAATTTTTCTGCACTTGCACCATCTTTGATTTCTTTGAGCTGTGCTTCAAAATTACCAAAAGCGGTGGGAAACATTTTTTTTGCTTGTTCGTTCGCGGCAGTATTCATGGCATCCGGAATAGCGCCCACTACTTTCAACATCGCTGCAGGGCTGGCGTTGAAATGTTCGCCGTCTGGACTCTGCACTGGGAAAATAGGAGCGTATTTGAATGGCGCTGTTGCGGCCCAGGTTCCGACCTGCTGTGCACCGCTGAGGATACTTCCGGCGATTTCTCCGCCGATGGCGTCTTTGGTGGCGCTCTGCACGCCTAGGAATACAAAAGCGACGGCGCCGATGGCGATGAGGAATTGCTGGAATGTTTCGATGTTCGAGGTCTGGAGATCGGCTGCGGTGGTGCTGATGGAGAGGATGTTGAGAGAAGTGTTACTATAGTCCACATTCTGCATCGTTCCGATAATCATGAATCCGATCGACATCACAAATCCGATGATGATTGGGGCGATGAGTGTTTTGATAATTTGCTGGCCATAATTGCCGCCGCCTACAGAGCTTATGAGTTGCGGGAACGCCATTTGGATAGCGATCACGGGTGAAAATACGACGACCATCCAGAGAGCCACGGCTCTCCCGAGGAGCATCACAAAAAGTGCCAAGAAGCTGACTCCATAGAGGAGATAGAGCACGATCGAGACGATGAGATTTAAGGTAAGCTTCTCAATCTTGCCGCCGCTTTTTTGAATTTCTGCGCTGACACTATCGAGCTTCTGGAGATTCATAAATTTGATCGCCATGATCGGGACGGCACCGTCGATGTTCCACTTTGTGAGCATTTCGAGTGTTTCTTTTGTTAATTTCTGGTTCTCATCACAAATTTCTTTTGAGGGAGCGACTACTGGTTTTGGCTTTGGTTCTTCTCCTTTTTTTGGTGGAGCAGGAGCTTTTTGGATGGCGCCGTAGAGTTTCTTGTCACTGGCTGCTATTCTACAAAATGCGTTGAGCGATTGGTCTGCCTTGAGCTCTTTCTGAACATTTGCTGGCAGTCCCGTAGAGTTCGGGATCGAGAATGCGATCGTGGTTCCGACATTCACGACGTCGATCAAGACTCTCACTCCGAGGTACGAGAAATTGACGAGGATGAGTCCGAGGACGACTTTCGGGAGGGCTTTTTTGAATTGGAGATAGGCACCTGTTTCTGCGGATTCTCCCAGTCCGAGAACGTTGTAGAGTGCGACGACGATGAGCATGACGGCGAAGATGACGTTCACGAGATTCCTGATCTGCGTCCAGATCGTGAGGAGTGTCTCGTTCATCGTTCCGCTGAAGATAAAATCGCTTTTCATCAACGCTCCCGTGAGCATGATGATGGGCAAAAAGATCTTCGAGAGCGCCTGGAGAATGAAACTCAAAAGCTTGGCAAAATTCGAGACGAATTCTTGTGGCAATGTCGTGGTCGTGTCTGCTGACGCGACTCCGGAAAATATGAGCACACACGCGAGCGTGATCGTGATCATGATGGCACTTTTTCGGAGGTTTCTCATTTTTGTGTGCTTGGTGTTCATATTTTTAGGAGAAGAGAAGAGTGAATAATCCTGTTCCGCCGATCGTGACTCCGGCGCCGATGGCGCCTCCTGTCAGCCATGAGGTACTGGAACTTTTTCCTGATCTTTGTCTTTGTTGGGCGAGCTGCTGCTTCCTCTGTTCTGCTTTTTGTGCTTCCTGTTGCTGCGTGTTCTTTGCCTGCTCTCTCTGTTGTTCGTCATACCTCTTTCGAGCATCCTGAAATCCCGATGTTTCTTTTGTTTTGAGAGCTTCTCCTGGTGATTGAGTAGCTCTTCCTGAACCTTTCTTTTCTTGTCGCAATATTGCTTCTGGATTCATTTTCTGGAGATCGGGGAGTTTTCCGGTGGGAAGTTCTTCTGTAAATGTCATTTTTCCGTCGAAAACTTCGCTTATTTTTTTATTGATTCTGTATTCTTTGTTCGCTTTTTTTCTGAAAAAATCTTTTTTTCTTGTCTCTTTTTCACTTTGATCTTGCTCGTTTTCCTGAATCGCCTGATCCATGAGACGTTCGTTGAGTTCGTGGCCGACTACTCGAGCGACTGCGCTTCCCGCGAGACTTTGCGTGAGTGCTTTTTTTGCCATTTCTTGTACTGCGATTTTGCGCGCTACATCACCTTCTACTATTTTTTGTGCGAAGAGTGGGATGGCTTGGTTGAGTGCTATTTCTGGTATTGAAATGCTCGGACCTATCTCGACTTTATCTTCGCGAATGGGCTGGAATGCGTACACCACACCCGTGCTCGTCTCGCGAACCTCTGCACGGAAAAGTTCATTGTCGGTGTTGGCAACTTCGCCAACATACATACCTGCTGGATTTCTCAGGAATTTTTCACGGATATCCATGCCGTTTTCCTGGAGTTTGTGTTCGAATTTTTTGATATTATTTTCCATTTTTTGTTTTTTTTAAACGACCGGTTTTATGATCGGTTTTTTCTGGGCGACTCCCTGTTTTCTGATGGCCTGTTTGTAGATTTGGTCTATGTTTGCTGCTGTCGCAATTTCTGGCGTTTTGACTATGAGTGTTATGGCTTCGTTGAGCGCCAACTTTGTCCCGGTGTCGCTCGCATTCTGGATCATTTCGAGTGCAGCAATTCGATCTCCATAGGGCTTGGTTGGTTTTTTTGCATTTTTTTCTTTCATGCCGATGATGATATCTTTGAGCGTTAATTCAACTGATGGAATTGCGTGCTTGTCTTTGCTTCTCTTGATTGCATCCTCGCGCATGAGTTTCGCATCTGCCACCACGACGTCCCAGGCTATCTGTTGAAACTGTGTTGGATATCGAGTCAATGTTTTTCCGATCTTCTCTTGATTTTGCTGTGATCTCATTGCTTCTTTTTCATTTGCGGATGGCTCTTTGATGAAAGCGAACATGTCGCCTTTTGTTGTCATTCCGTGGCCTGCCATTGCGGCGGCGGCGCCTCCGAGAAACCATGGATTGCTGGCGAATCCTTTCCAATCTCCTGCTTTTGCCATGGTTGCGCCATTCAAAATCATTTCGGTGACCCCCCAAACCTGAAGCGCGATTCCTGCGAGGTTCTTCGGATCTGTAAATCGTAAAATCTGATTTTGATCGCTGTGCTGAGTTGCGACTCGCTGCATTAATTCTCTCTGCATGTTGGCCACTTTTTGCTGTTTTTCCTGAAGGTCTTTTTCTGGGAAACTCCCATCTGGCCACAATGCTTTTGCATCTGCGATCGTCAAGATTCCTGATGTGGTCATACCTTCCAAAAATGACTTTGCTTCTGCGGGTTTTTCTTTGATAAAAGTTGCCGCGAGATTGAATCGCTGCTGTTCGTTCATCATTCCCACGACCGCCCATGCGCCAGAATTCTGAATCTGTTCGAGTGGACCGCTGCGATTTCCTGGATTTCCTGAGAGCGATTTCAAACCTTGTACGAGCTTCTTTTCTTCTTTCTGCGTCAGATTGATTCCCTGTGCCATCTTTTGCACCATGCCTCCGTATCCACGTTGATGCGCATTCAAACTGCCTTTTGCGGCAACGTTGAAGCGATAGAGTTCACGAATGTTCAGTTTGTCTTTCTTTCCTTCTGAATCTTGCGCTGCGTATGTGAGAATCACCGCTGTGATGTAGTCCATGTACTCATCGAGATACTTTGTTTTCTGATTGATGTCGTCGACGACACTCGAAAGATCGTTGGCCGAAGCGCCTTTGAGCTTTTCTCGCACTTTTTCGAATACTTTGTGAATTCCATTTTCGTTCAATTCGTGAATCAGTTGCGCTATTTGAGTATCGGCATTTTCACCTTTTCCAATATCATCTTCGAGATATTTTCTGACGAGGCGTTCTACTCTTTCGTTGTACTCCACCTCTTTTGACGTGATCTGTCGATCTTCGAAGGTTTTTTTTGAATCGTCTATTTGTGGAATTTGATTGCTCATATTTTTTTATTTTTGTATACGAACGGCGTTCGTGCTTCAGAGGCGCAGGAGGCGAACGAGGCTTTCTGCAAAGGCTTCTTGCTTGCCTTTCCATTCCGGAATTATCGAACCAAGCATCTCGCGAATTTCTGCTGGATCTTCTTTGTGGATGTTGATCACGAGATCCTGTGCCCAGCGATTTTTGATTCTGAAATTGAGCGTCTTCACGTATGGTGGCTTGTATATCAGCCAAAATGCGATTACCTCACTGTATGGATATACATCATTTCCGACTTTGATCCCGTATTTCGAGAGGATAACTTTCACATTTTTTGGCTTTTCTCGCTGCAAAATAGCGTATGCAACTCCGAATGCGATCATGGCTGCTGCGAAGAAATAATCTTTGCTGTAGAACGCATAGACGATAAAAAGGCTTATGACAGCCGTGAAAATGACATACCAAAGGACGCCTTTTTCGTACGCATTGTATTGCGTTGTCTGCCAATCGAGGATTCCATGATCGAAATGCGTGACTTGTTTCGCACGCTGCTCAGCTACAAGAGCTCTTCTGAGTCGAATTTTCGTGCGGAGTTTTTTGAGCATTTTTGTATGTTTTTATTTTTCGAAGAATTCTTTTTATTATACCAGAAAATAGCTTTGGGCGCAAGCTGCCGGTTTGGATGTCTCTTTCTTTCCATAAGCATTTATTTTTTATCTTTGAATTTCTCCAATGAAATTTCTTATTTCAAGCTGAAATATACCTTTTTGTGTGCAAATTTAATATTGAATGTTTAATTTGCATGTGTTATGATGTCGTCATGTACCAGCGTTTTACGGAAAAACTCTTTCTGAAATCGGTCAAAACTTTCCCTGTTGTCATCCTGACTGGTGCCCGTCAGACGGGGAAAAGCACCTTGTGCAAAATGCTTCTGGAAAAAACGCACCAATACGTATCTCTCGAGGATCCCGATATTCGACGTCAGGCGCTCGAAGATCCGAGAACTTTTCTGGAAAACTTTCCTGCTCCAGTTATTTTTGATGAAATCCAATACGCCCCCCAGTTGCCGAGTTATATTCAGGGTATTGTGGATGCTCATCGTACGAGATATGGGCAATATATTCTTACGGGATCACAAAATTTCCTTATGATGCAGCATGTTTCCCAGTCTCTTGCCGGGCGCGCCGCAGTTCTCACTCTCTATCCCTGCTCTATTCGTGAAGTGGATGGCAAGAAAAAACTATCGCATGCTCAAACTGATGATATTGCTGATTGGATCCTTCGTGGAGGATATCCGGAACTTCGCAGTCGTCCTGAACTGGATCGCAATATCTGGTGTGCGAGCTATATCCGGCTCTATCTGGAACGCGATATTCGACAGATTCTGAACGTCACCGATTTGACACTCTTCGAACGTTTTTTGAGACTTGTCGCTATTCGCACTGGACAAATTCTGAACATGAGCGATCTCGCTCGTGATACAGGTATCAGCGTTCCCACCGTGCGACGCTGGCTTTCGATTCTTCAGGCGAGCTATCAGGTGTATCTGCTCGAGCCTTTTCATATCAATCTTTCGAAACGTCTCGTCAAAGCCCCCAAAATTTATTTTGCTGATACGGCTCTCGCATCGTATCTCATGGGCATTCACGATCCGGCAGTTTTGAATCAGGGGCTTTTCCTGGGACCTCTTTTCGAAACAGCCGTTGTTCTGGAACATCTCAAATGGGCGAGTTTCTCTGGAGAACATCCCGCTTTTTCTTATTTTCGGACGAATGATGGACTGGAGGTCGACCTTTTTATCGAAACAGGCGGGAAAATTCATGCCCGTGAAATCAAAACTTCTAGAACACTCAATCCTTTGCTTGCTGCAGGTCTTTTGAAGACCGAAGCGCTCCTCCAAAGGCCACTTGAAAAGTGCCTTCTGGCGCCTGTGGAACGTGCGAGCACCATTACTCAGGATGTCATCCTGAAGCCCTGGCATCATGTTGAGTGGTAGGTGTTTTTACATATTTGTCAAATATTTTCTAACTTTTAGATCTGTACAAATGCCCTTTTTGCTCATATATTTCACAGGATCATATGTCTATCTCAAACCTGGAAGAAAGTAAAAAGCGACTGCTCAAACTTTTGGAAACATCCCCTGAAAGGAGTTCACAAAGCTTGGTCCAGGTTGTTCAGGATGTTCAGCAGAAAGGTGACCGGATTTTGCAGTTTGCTGAGAAATATGAGACGCCTTTCTATTTGCTGGATCAGGATGAACTCAAAAATAGCATCCTTCGATTCCAGAACGCTTTTTTTACATTTTTCCCTTCTTGCAAGCCTTTTTATGCGATGAAGTCTGATCATCATCCGTTTATTCTCCAGACAGTTTTGCAGCATGGTTTCGGACTGGACGTTTCGAGTGAACGCGAGCTCAATCTCGCGCTGGAAGCGGGCGCCAAAAATATTCTCTTTTCTGGACCCGGAAAGACACTCAAAAGCCTCTCAACTGCTTTGGATCACGCCGACACCGTGACGGTGAATATTGACAGCTTTTCTGAACTCCGGAAGCTGGGGAAATTGAGCGAGAAAAAGAAAATTCGCATCCGTGCTGGTGTTCGCTTTTTCTCTTCGTTTCATGGTGCATGGTCGAAATTCGGCATTCCACTGAGTGATTTGAAATATTTCTGGGAAGAAGCTCGGCAATATTCGTTTTTAGATTTGTGCGGCATTCAATTTCATATCAGTTGGAATCGTGATCCTTCGAAATATGTCCAGATTCTCAAAGAACTTTCTGAGTACCTCCGGGCGAATTTCAGTCCGGAGATGCTGAAAAAAATCGATTTTATTGATTTCGGTGGTGGCTTTTTCCCGAATCAGACGGAGGGATATTATCCATGGACATCTCATTATCCGGGGAGTCTCCCGACCGGAGCGCTCCTGCAAACTGCTGATAACTATTTTGGGGTCAAAACGCCGTTTGATGACAAGTACTTTGTGACCAATTCTGTTTCCCTGGAACAATTTGCCCAGACGATTGCTGGTGCCGTGAAAGAATATCTCGATCCTTTGCTCCAGTGTGATTACTATAGTGAGCCCGGGCGCATCATTTCGAATAATTCTATGCACATCGTGACGCGCGTGGTGGACGTGAAAAATCCTCAGTGCGTGATCGCTGATGGTGGCGTGAATGCTGTTGGCTGGGAATATGGTGAGCACTTCTACTATCCACTCATCAATCTCACTCATCCGTCGCTCAAGGAGATTGATTGTACGGTGTATGGACCTCTGTGCACTCCACATGATATTTGGGGATATTATTCATATGCCACGCAGATCGAAGAAAACGATGTGATTGTCGTTCCATATCAGGGAGCTTACAAATACGTCCTCTCTCAGGAATTTATCAATCCGGTTCCGAAAGTTTATATCTTGCCTTCGCAGACTTGAGACATTACCTCTGAAATGACGCCGCTTTCTATCAGTTTTTTGGCGTTTACTTTCATCTGACGCTTGTTATCGAAAATCATTGCTGCATTGAATCGATACATATTGTTTTTTTCTGTGAGCGCCGTGATGAAGAGCATCTGGTCTTTGTTCTTCGGTGTTGCAATCTTCATAATTTTTTCCCTGAATTCGCTTTCGTTTCCATGGAAAAGACCACTAAAACTGATAAGTGATTTTTTAATAATTTTATTTCTGACGAGAAAATCGTATGTCGTCATTCCGGTCATTCGGAAATTGGCATCGACGAAATGGAATTTTCCTTTTTTGTCGACCAGAACATCGAACCCTCCGATTCCATACCATCCTTTTCTTTGGACTTCTGGGAGAATTTTTTTAATTAAAAGTGTGCTGAGTTTTTTCCTGTAGAATTTCTCTTCTTCGAGATCGAGAATTCCTCCCAAGAAAGCACCATCTTTGCTCGTGAGCTGCTCGTGGATACCGATGATTTCAATCGGCTTTTTCAAGTCATATGGAATTCCGAACTGAACGCCGAGATTTTTTTTGATGTTGATGTATTCATCTACGATAATCATTCCTTCTATTTTTCTGAATTCATGTTTTGCTTCTTCGAGATCTTTCTTGGTTCTACAGATTCTCACACCATCACCTGACGAAGAAGAAGATACTTTTACGACGCATGGCAGTGGAACTTTTTCTTCGGTCTCGTGGAAGCACATGCCATCCAAAAATTCGAAATACCGGCGAGGCAAAAATTGTTGAGGAATGAAAGAAGAAAGATTTCTCTTGTCGTTGAGCCAGATCGTGCGCTGAGGAGGTATCTGGTAAAAAGACTTCAATCTTGCATCGAGGAATGGCTGTGCCATCAGTAATTTCCCTTTTTTCACCATTTTTGAGAGCGATTCACAGATGAGGTCATTTCTTTCATTTCCTTTGATAGCTGTCGTGATTTTCTCTGGAAGTGTGAGAATGTTCTTCCTCTCGATATTGATTGCGTTGAGATCGTTGAGCATTTCCCATGATTTTTGCTTGAGTGACTCTGCAAAACAGATGACCTTCACATTTGGCCCACAACATGAAAGTGGCCGTGCAGCCACAACCTCCTCCACTTCTGGCGGAACAGCATTATAAAAATGAGATGCTTCCTCTGCTGGATAGGCATAAAAATACTGTGTTCCTTTTGGGAAATATCGAGAGAGCGTGATTTTATTGTTAGCACTCAGTGGATCTTCTTTTCTGCTGATTGTTTTTGTGAGGCTCATATTTTTTGCGTTATGGGGAGTTTATTCTTTTCTGTGAAAAAGGCAAGTCTCCGATGATTACTGTGCAATGTTTTCTATTCAATGCAATCGAGCCCGCCTGTACTCCACGGATTGCAGCGTATAATACGCCATGTAGCTTTGAAAAATCCTTTTATGAAGCCATATTTCTCGAAAGCCTGACGTGCATATTCGGAGCAGCTTGGGGCAAATTTACAATATCCATGTGGAAAGAATCTCTGCAGCAGGCCGTGATCTGGAGAGATGGTTTTTTGATAAAGTCTTATGCAAAAGGCGGCGGCATCTCGTGGTGCATGCCAGATTTTTTGGAGAAGCATTTTAGTAATACATTGATGGAACTCGTTTGATGCCGCGATCGATAACTTCGAAGTGGAGATGAATTCCTGTCACACCTCGAACATTTCCTGTATTTCCCATTTTTCCGACGACCTGACCCTGTGTCACTTTTTCGCCAACTTTGACTGTCAAGTATTCCATGTGAGCGTAGAGCGTCTGTACTCCGTTGCCGTGGTCAATGATGATATGAGTTCCATATCCACCACCCCATGTGCCGGAGCTGGCTTTGATAACAGTTCCTGCTGATGCTGCCCAAATTGGTGGTCTACCTCTGTTGCCGATATCAAATGCAAAATGTCCTTTGTGAAATTTCTGTGTCAGAGATCCGATCGTTGGGAAAATGAGGAATTTCCCTGCGGTTGGGCGTGCGTCGGTGCCTGCGAGACGACCGACTGAGACACCTGCACGAGCTTGTGATCCTCTCGAAACACTCTGGGTACTCTGAACGCTCCTTCCTGAGACCGGTTTGGCATTTGGAATGAAAATCACCTGACCCTTCTGAATGACGCCTGAACTCATGTCGTTATAGGCAACGAGCGATGCTTTATCAGCTTTGTATAAAGCTGCAATTTTTTCGAGATTTTCTCCTGCTATTGCTGTGTGACTCACTCCATCGAGCGGTGGAACAGAGAGCTTCTGTCCAATTTTGAGGGTGCTTCCGAGGCTCAGACTATTTTCCCACAGTAACGTTTCGACTTTGATTCCGTACTTAGAAGCGATGAGACTCAAGTTTTCTCCTTCTTCTATTGTGTGATTCATCTTTCCTTTGACTATTCGGGCTCCGTCGAAGGTTTGTGGGCTCACGTTGGTGAAATATCCTTCTTGATCAACTACATATGCTAAATTTGCTGAATTCATAGCTCCTGCCTCGGCGTAACCCTGCTCGATACCCGTTCCCATGAAGCCGGTCATGAGGAAAAGCCCCACACTCAAAGCTGCGATGCGTTGGTAGATGGTTCGAGGGTTGACGATTGCTGTCGCTACCTTCTGACGATGTTCTCCCCAGTGAATGAGCGGTGAAAACCTCTGATATCTCGGTCCTATGGCACGAATCTTGCTTTCAATACCATGAAAAACCTGGCCTGCGCTCCTGGCGGCCAGTGAAATGAAGCTGTAGCTTCGAAATAGCTTTCGCTGACGCTCTGTGCGCGCCGCGAGATTTACTTCTAAACTGTTGGTGAGAGGCTTTGTAATCAAGATCGTCAAAGTTTAATTTTCTATTTTCGGATCACTTTTTACGGTCTCTGTCCTGTCTTGTATCCTCACCCTACCCCGATCCTGTCTTTTTCGTCGAGGGGTGGGGTCTTGACTTTCAATATCCTTTGTTTTCTAAAAAAAACTCTCTTTTTCTCATTTTTTTGGCTTATTTCCATGTTTTTTTACTCTTTTTATCTTTTCTTTTTTGGAATCTTTTGAAGATATTCTTGTTGTTGACATTTTGTCTTCTTTATTTCTTTGTTTCTATTTTTGGGGGCTTTTTTAATTTGTATTTGTTCAACTTTTAATCTTTTTGTCAATTTTTTCACCTTGCGATTCGAAAGTCTTTTTGCTAACTTCCCTGTGCTTTCTTTTATTGCTCTGAAGCTTTTGCTTCTTGGCTTTTATCCATAATAAAACGACCTATGCAAGATCTCGATCTTCTCCAGTATGAGCTCATGGTCATTCTCCCTCCGGATCTGTCTGACCAACAGCTCAAGACGCGTCTCGATGAAATCCGTACTGCTATCAAAGAAGATGGCGGCAAGATTTTACATGAAGACCTCGCGGGTATTCGCGATATGGCTTACCGTATCGGAAAACACAACCGTGGATGCTATTTTGTTTTCCACTTTGAACACGATCCAGCAAAAGTGCCTACTGTTGAAAAGACGGTTCGTATCGAAACTGGCGTTATTCGTCATCTTTTGATCAAAGTTCCAAGTGGCTATACTTTCAAGACTTTGAAAGAGTATGATGCAGAACTCGAATCTGCTCGTTTGAAATTTGAACAAGAAAAAGCTGCTGATGCTGCAGACAAGAAGAGACCACCAGTCCGACGTCCTCCGATGAAAGAAAAACCTGAGGCTCCTGCTGAGCTCCCTGTTCCTGAAATGAAGAAAGAAAAAGCTCTTTCTGAGGCAGAGATGCAGGAAAAATTGAAAGCAGAAGAGAAGAAATTAGACAGTCTTTTGGACAATCCTGACATCCAAATCTAAATCCTACATCCTAAATCCTCTATCCTCCCATGCGAAGCATTAACAAAGTTATCATCATCGGCAATTTAACTCGCGATCCTGTCTCGAAGACGACCCAGAGTGGTCAACCTATTTCAACTTTTGGCGTTGCCACAAACCGTGATTGGGTCACTCGCGACGGACAGAGACACTCTTCCACAGAGTTCCACGAAGTCGTGGCTTGGGCAAAATTGGCTGAGATTGCACAAAAGTACCTCTGCAAAGGAAAACTCGTCTATATCGAAGGATATCTCAAAACCCGCAGCTGGGATTCTCCAGATGGCCAGGGAAAGCGTTTCCGAACAGAAATCGTGGCTCAAGACGTCGTGATGCTCGAAAAACGTCCACAAGGTGAAATGGGTGACGATATGATGAATGGCGATGGCGGCAACCAGCCATCTTCTGATGAACCACCTCTCGATGAACTCGACCTCGGCGACGCTATTTCTGAGGAAATACAGTGAAAAACGTGTGACATGTGACCATTGACGTGTAACTTCCTACATCCTAAATCCTAAATCCTCGACGCATGCCTACCTACCAAAATCGTAAATGTCAGATCTCTAAAGCCGGTGTTCAGTACATTGACTACAAAAATCTGCAACTTCTCTCCAAATATATCTCGAAATACGGACGTATTGTGCCTCGCTACTATAGTGGTGCAAATCTCCAGAATCAGAAAAAGATCGCGCAGGCAATCAAACGTGCGAGACATATGGCACTGGTGCCGTTTGTGAAGTAGGGCTTTTTGTTTTGGGAGATTCTAAAGCATCTCTCCCAATTTGGCTCTTATTGCCTCAATATGTGCCGCGAGGCTCTCTTTGAGACTCATCTTTTTTGAACCTTCTGGATTCATCTGGATCAACTGCTGGAGCGATATCCCTGTTGTCCCGCTCCCTGTATCGGGCATACGAATCACATCTGCGAAAAATTCCCTTTTCCAGTCCCCGGGATCCACTGATTTTCTGTAGTCTCTCTCGTTCATTTCTATGCCAGGAGGAAACTTCACCGTGCCACGAAAATTATCTATGACGCCGAAGCAACCTTCTGTTACCTGAACGATTTCGCCTTTTTTAAAATTATGTTTCTTGAAAAGCCTCACAGTTTCTCGGGATAAATCTCCTTCATAACGATCGAGAATACCATCATCAAGGTCATTGTCATGGCCTGTGGTCGCTACCTCCTCTTTGATTTCTTTTGGTGGCATGTGAGGGATATTTTATATTTCTGTATGTAAATACCATTCCTTTCAATATTTGGTTACAGTATTTTCTGAAGCTGCCCCTGATGCCAGGGTATCACATCTTTCCAGTCTTGTTCTGGCGGGATTTTTGTGGTAGAGTCTTTCCGCTATGGGTTTGTCTCGTGCCCTTATCAGCGTTTCGGACAAGAGCGGAATTCTTCCTTTCGCTCAGGCACTCGCAAAGCTGAAAATCGAGATTCTTTCTACTGGCGGTACAGCAAAACTCCTTCAGGAAAATGATATTCCGGTGACTTTGGTGAGCGATATGACTGGATTTCCGGAGATTTTGGATGGGCGTGTGAAAACTTTGCACCCAAAAATTCATGGTGGGCTTCTCGCTTTGCGTGATAATGCTGCGCATATGGAGACTTTGGCGCAACACGGAATTCCGGAGATCGACCTCGTGGTGATCAATCTCTATCCTTTCGAGGCGACGGCAGCGAAAAAAGGTGTGAGTGAATTGGATGTGATCGAGCAGATCGATATCGGTGGGCCGTCGATGCTTCGCAGTAGTGCGAAGAATTTTCGGTTTGTGACAGTGCTCACGGATCCTGCGGATTATGGAAAAGTTTTGGAAGAAATTCGAGAACATGGGGATACGACTTTGGTGACTCGCAAGTTGCTTGCGCGCAAGGTGTTCACCCGCACCCGCATGTATGATGAAGAAATCGAGCGCTATCTCCGACAACAACTCGAAGAACCGGAACTGATGAATCTGCATTATGAAAAAGTGTCGTCGATGCGTTATGGCGAAAATCCTCATCAGAAAGCGGCTTTCTTCAAAAATCCTTTCAACAAAGATGCGAATATTACGAACGCTGCGGTGCTGCATGGAAAGCAACTTTCTTTCAATAATATTGTGGATGGCAATAGTGCGCTGGAGCTTGTGAAAGAATTTTCTCGACCGACAGCTGCAGTGATTAAGCACAATAATCCATGTGGGGTTGCGAGTGCAGAGACGCTGGAAGAAGCACTGCGATACGCATACGAGGTCGACTCGATGTCAGCTTTTGGTGGAGTCCTTGCGTTGAATCGCGGATGTAGCATCAGTGTTGCGAATTTTATTGCGGAGAAGAAATGGTTTCTGGAAATTATTATTGCGCCGGATTTTGCGCCGGACGCGCTCGAGATACTCATGAAAAACAAGAATTTGCGACTTTTGAAAACTGGCGAACTACGGCCGAATGAAGATAGTCGTGACATCAAAAAAGTCGAAGGTGGCATTCTCATCCAGAGTCAGGGTGGTTCCGATGTGACGGTCGCGGATTTGAAAGTTGTGACGAAAAAATCACCAACAGATCGCGAAATTCAGGCGATGCTCTTTGCGAATAAAATCGTGAAGCACGTACATTCAAATGCGATCGTGTTTGCGAAAGTTTTGGATGATGGTGCGGAGGTGGTGACGGGTATCGGCGCTGGTCAGATGTCGCGTGTGGATGCGGTTTTCATCGGTGCACACAAAGGCGGCGCGAATGTGCCGGGCAGCGTCATGGCGAGTGATGCGTTTTTCCCTTTTGCGGACGGCGTGGAGGCGTGTGCGAAAGCTGGCGCGGTGGCGATTATTCAACCGGGCGGCAGCATCCGTGATGATGAAGTCGTCGCGCGCGCGGACGAGCTCGGGCTTGCGATGGTGACGACGGGGGTGAGACTTTTCCGGCATTAGGAGGGCCAATCTATGGCACGTTGTAAGTGCCCACGCCCGTAACAACAACAGTGAGTTTTTCTTGTAGCGTTCCTGCTGCAGAGTTCAAGCCATTCCAAATAGTGAAGATATTCCTTCCACCGTGATCTATGAATACTTGCCGTACTCTAATCTTTTCTTGGCCATTTTCTTTGATTTTTTTTATAAAAATCTCATGACCTGACGCTGGATCTATCACTTCAATGCTCTGTCCATCATCTTTTACTGTTGCTTCAAAGCCTTTGAATACCATTCTATTTGCTTCATACGCTATTTTTTCAACGGTAGAACTTTCTTTATCATGAACCACAATTCTCAGCATATAAACACAATTATTCTTCCCTCCATCTTTAATTTCGCTGACAAGATTTTGGAATGGGTATTCCTGTTTTTCTATAAATCCTGCCTGCTGATTACTTCCTATCTCTTTTGTACCTGCAAATATTGTCCCCATAATACACCCTATTGGTGTTGGATTAACCTCTTGGGCATTTTTCACTATTGATGAAAGATCTTTTGCTGTTTTGCTTGTGCCAGTTATTACTTTTTGTTCTTCTACTGGCGCTTTTTCAATAGCTCTCCCGGTACGACGGTCAAAGAAATCGCCTTTGAGATTACTCGCTGAGACGAAATAGACTCCTGCGCCGACGACTACGAGTGCGATGAGACCGATGATCAGTTTCTTTTGATTTTCCATAAAAAGAGAGGGTGAAGAAAAATTAAAACATGTCTTTTTGGATCGTACCTCGAGTTGGGGGGGGTGCAAGAAAAAAGCGTTTGTTGATATTTTCTGTCTTGAAAAAAGTGTTTTTCAAGTGTACACTGAAGGTATCATGACAATTCAATTTGTAGGACTCAAAGAATTTCGTCAAAATTTAGCGCACTATACGAAGAAGGCGAAACAGAAGAATACTCGCTATATTGTGCTGCGAAAGAACGTTCCGGTGCTTGAGATTCGCGCTATTGATGAAAAAGATTTTTTACTTGAAAAACTTTCCGATGAGATCAATTTAGCTCGGAAAGATGTCAAAAAAGGGAATATTCGCACGCAGCAGGATATTTTGAAAGAATTTGGAGTTCTTTAGTTTTTCCCATGCATCAGGTTTTTTATACAGAATACGCACGGCGGGATCTCTTGAAGCTTGAGCGAAAAATTGCTCAGCGCGTGGTGAAGAAGATTGCTTTTTATAGTGAGCAAGAAGATCCTCTTTCGTTTGCGAAGCAGCTTACTGACTCGCGTTTGGGAATGTATCGTTTTCGGATTGGCGACTATCGTGCGCTTTTCGATGTCGATGCAAAAGGTCGTGTTTTTATTCTCATGATTCTGCGGATTAAACATCGGAAAGATGTTTATGGCATTTAAACTTTCTCTTTCTTCTCCACCTTGTTCGCCAATTGTCCACACGCGGCGGCAATGTCTTGACCGAGTGACACTCGGATTGTCGCTGGAATATTGGCTTTTTCGAGGATTGCACGGAATTTTCGCATTTGCTCTTTTGTGGAGCCTTTGATTTCGGCGATGTCGGTGGCGTTGTACGGGATCATGTTCACGTGCGTGAGTTTTTTCAGCGGGCCGAGTTTTTCACGGATGAGTTTCACGAGTTGGTGAGCGCATTCTTCGGTGTCGTTGATACCGTTCAACATGACGTATTCGAACGAAATGCGGCGGTTGGTTTTTTTCAAATAATATTTGACGGATTCCATGACTTCATCGAGCGTGAAACGTCGAGAGATCGGCATGATTTTGGCGCGGAGTTCTTGCGTCGGCGCGTGGAGACTGAGTGCGAGATTGACCTGAAAAGGTTCATCGGCGAAGGTGCGGATTTTGTCGGCGATGCCGGCGGTCGAGACGGTGATTTTGCGGGCGCCGAGGCCGAGAAATTTGTCGTCCATGAGGATTTTCAGGGATTTGATGAGATTATCGTAATTGCGAAATGGCTCACCGATGCCCATGTAGACGACGTGATTGAGGCGCTCGCCTTTTCGCTTGAGTGCGCGTCCGAAATAGATGACTTGGTCTGCGATTTCTTCGGCCTGGAGTGAGCGCTTGAAAAGCAAAGTTCCTGATGCGCAAAAAGTACATTTGAGCGGACAGCCAACTTCGCTGGAAACGCAGACAGTTTTGCGACCATCTTTGAAATGCATGAGCACGGATTCGACGACACCTTCATCGCGGAGCTTGAAAAGAACTTTTTCGGTGCTGCCGTCTGCGGATATTTCGTGAGCGCTCGGCGTGACGGTGGAGATGGGAAATTTTTCGCTGAGTGTTTTTCGAAGATCTTTTGGAAGTGTCGAAATCTCGTCGTATGATTGCACGCCTTTTTCGTAGATGGCTTCCAGAATCTGCTTCACGCGAAAAGCGGGAATTTTTTCAGCTTTGCAAAATTGTTCGAGCGCCTGGGGTGAAAGCATAGTTTTTGAAAATTTTGTCCATTGTAAGCCAAAATTCTGAAGTACGCTATGGCTTTTTTGTTTTTGATTCTAGCTCGACCCATTTTTCACCAAAAATCGCCATGGTTTTGTGGCCCATTCAGGCCCTGCATAATCGACGCCAATGCGGGGAGTTTTGATTATTTCACGCGACGGAATGCGAGTGCCACGATCTTCGAACCAGAAACCACTCGCAGGATGAGCCGGCAAAGTGTTGAGCTTTTTATCGATTTTCAAAGCCTTGGTCAAACGTGCTGGACCAGAAATTCCTTCAAGGCCACGAATGAGCACGGCCGCAGGATAGTCTTTCCGGTCAGTAACGACATTGAGCATCCAGTGAATGCCATAAATCAGATACACATAAAAATGTCCCGCCGCGCCAAACATAACTTCCGTACGAGGAGTTCGACCCCGTGCTGCATGACAGGCGAGATCTTGCGGTCCATCATAAGCCTCCACCTCGGTAATCATCAATGCCCTCCCATCGCTGCAACACAAAAATTTCCCCAGCATATCATGGGCGACAATGAGCGTCGGCCGTTCAAAAAAATCCATCGGAAGCATCATGATGAGTAAAAAAGAATGACGGTCACTCGATAGAATTGCTCACTTTTTAAGAAAAATCATTAGACAAAATCCTGAAATAATCGTATGATCACTGAAAATATTCACCTTTTGCCCATGAGTTCTCCTGCTGATTACGCCATTGCGACGCTTGGAAGCCACACGGCTCTTCAGATTCTGAAGGGAGCAAAGGACGAGGGGTTCAAAACGATTTGTGTGTGTACGAAAGGCACGAAAGAGCCTTATGAGAGTTTTCGGGTGGCGGATCAGATCCTCGAAGTGGAGAAATTTTCTGACTTTTTTTCGGTTGAAGAAGAGCTCAAAAAACAGAATGCAGTTTTGATTCCGCATGGAAGTTTTGTGAGCTACATCGGTGCGAAAGAAGTGCAGAAAGTGTCGATGATGCATTTCGGAACGCGGTCGATTCTCGCCTGGGAATCGGATCGGATTAAACAGCGAGAATGGCTTGCTCTCGCCGGTCTTCGCCAGCCGGAAGTTCTGGAAAAACCGGAAGATATTGACCGTCCAGTGATTGTGAAGTTTCATGGCGCGATGGGTGGGAGTGGATACTTCATTGCCAATACGCCAAAAGAATTTTATGACCATGTGCGGGATTATCCCATGGAGGAGCGAAAATATGTGCTTCAGGAATATATTGTGGGTGTGCCGATGTATATTCATTACTTCTATTCACCACTGACGGATGAACTGGAAATTATGAGTTTTGACAAACGATATGAGTCGAATGCGGATTCGATTGGGCGCATTGCAGCGCGCGATCAGATGGATGCGCATATCAAAACGAGCTATACGATTACAGGAAATATGCCACTGGTGATCCGGGAATCGCTCTTGCCGCAACTGTTCCAGATGGGTCGACGCGTGGTGGAGACTTCACGAAAACTGGAGGGTGTTGGCAAACGCGGGATTTTTGGACCTTTTTGTCTGGAGACAATTATTGATCCACAATTGAATTTCTTCACATTTGAAATTTCAGCACGCATCGTGGCGGGGACGAATCCTTTTGTGAATGGTTCGCCGTACACGTGGCTGCGCTACAACGAACCGATGAGCACGGGTCGCAGGATCGCGCGTGAAGTGAAACATGCGATCGAGGATGATCGACTGGAGGAAATTCTGGGATGACATTATACTGAAGACGCTTATTCTTCTGACTTTTTTGATTATGCAGAAAAAAATATTTCTTCCGATTGCTTTTTTGATGCTTGCTATTTTTGCTGGATGCCGGGCGGAGACACCGGCAATAGCGCCAGTTGCTCTGGAAACTCCATCGACTCCTGAAGTGCTCACTTCTCCTGAAACCACTTCTGTTGAGAATCAACCGGTTGCGATTTCTCCTGATTTCACTCCTTTTGCAATCCCAAAAATTATTCCTGCCGCTATGATTCCGGGGTATCCGGTTCCGGATAAAGGCTCACAGCCCATGTTCTCATTTTTCGAAATTGGAACGATCAATGTCGCTCCTTACAAGGACTGGTCTCTGGTTTTACTGGACGCCGAGTGTGATGGAATGTGTTTCCGATCATATGCTTATCGCCTGGCGTGGGATAAAAGTAACAAAAAAATTGTGCATCTGACCCAGTATATGGACAAGGAGGAGGAAGAAATGTCGCCAGAAATTCAAGCTCTTTTGAAAAATAATGATGATCGCACGACGCTTGCTGGACTCGAACTTCCAGAGAGAATACGGATTCCAAATACGAATCAATTTTTGCATTTGGGCGTTCATGATCTGATGTATTCTTATTACTCTGATTCGTCGAAAAATGGTGCGCTGCAGAGTGTTTTTCAGGATAGACTTGTTGGTAGCAAAGTTGCTTTTACTGATCCCGTGGTTGGGAATGTGTACTTTTCTGATGGAGATGGGAAAGATGGTTCGGGTTGCTTCTATGTCCAGGCAGTGGATGGGACGATTTCACGGTATGAATTTGATCCGAAATTTTTTGATGATGTTGTTACCTGGAATGATAATTCTGCTGAATCATTGGGAGAGCGTTATCAATATATCTCTGGTGGATGCGGTGTTCAGGGAAACTGCTATGTGGTCGTCCCGGATGTGAACGAAAAAAATCTGACACTTGCGGGGACGACTTCGAGAGGGATCAAAATGTATACTCCTGAACTGCGAGATGGAGAGAAGAAGATTATTCAGGATCAATACAATCAATACAGTTCGATTTTTGAATATAGCTCCAAAGAGAAACCGGGGGCAAAAAAGATGACCATGGCTGCATTTTTGAAGACGAAACCGATTCTCTATTGGCAGGATCCTCTGGGTCGCTGGTCGTATCTCGTGAGTCGTGATACACAGCTTCCGGCAGAATGTGGGAAACCTGTGATTTATCTCTATCCGACTCATGAAATGGATGTGCGTGTGGGTGTGGATATCGATCATTTTACGAAGACAATTCCTGATTATGGTCGCGATGGCTGGTTTGTGAAAGCGTCTCCAAGTGGGCAACTTTTGAATTATGCGGATGGGCAAAATTATCCGTATCTTTTCTGGGAAGGAATGTCGAAAAAAAGCGTGAGTGCGGATCGCGGGTTCGTGATTTCTCGCACTGAGATTTCATCTTTCTTGAAAGAAAATTTGGGGAAAATGGGACTGAATGATTCCGAAAAAAAAGATTTTATGGATTTCTGGGTTCCACGAATGATGAAAAATCCTGAACCGTATGTGTTTGTGAGTTTCCTCGGAACACGGGATTTCAATCACGTGGCGCCGCTCAATATCACTCCAAAACCTGACACGCTGATTCGCGTGTTTATGTATTATCAACCGGTGAATACGAGGTTCACTCCGATTCCACAGGATTTCCGAAGCATTGCGAGAAAAGGCTTCACGGTCATCGAATGGGGCGGTACTTCATCCAGCGCATGGCAATATTAAAGCATATTTTGTGCGGCGGTTTGCTGCTTCTGCTGACGGCGTGTGGGTCAATGTCGAACGTGCGTGAAAATACGCTGCTGCGCGGTGCGGTGTTGCCGCATCATCTGCTGGTGGAAAGTTTCATTGATGAATTTTATCAACACTTGCAGCGCGAGTTTTCTGATGTGCGAAAAATTATTTTATTGAGTCCGAATCATTTTGGATATGGATTGCGCTATGTTCAGATGTCGGAGTCACCGCGATATTTTCCGAAAGAGCATGGGATTATGGTGCATATTCCTTTCATCAAAAAATATTTTTCTGATGCGGAAATTCTTCCGATTATTCTGAAACCCCAGACGCCGCAGGAAAATTTGGATGCGTTGGTGAAGGAACTTTTACCGCGTGTGGATGTGCAGACGCTCGTGCTCGCAAGTGTGGATTTTACGCATTATGTTGGCGAAAAAGATGCGCTGGAGAATGATGCGCGGGCGATTGCGTGGTTGGAGTCGAATGAGTCGGTGGATTTTGAAAAAATTCTGGGTTTGGCAAAGTCGATTGCGATTGGAAAATCTGATGAAGGCGATGATGCGGTCGCTTTTGATTCACCGGAAACTTTGTACGTGACTTTGAAATTGATGGAAGCGCAGGGCGCGCGACACTTCGTGCTGTGGAAGAGGACGTCGTCTGCGAGTTTGATGAACCTCGTCGATCCGGCGCAGAATACGAGTCATGTGTTTGGCACGTTTGAGCGGAAATAGGGTTTTCTGCTATACTCTCGCCATGATCTCCCAAAAACAGCTCGCCGAAGTCCTTTCCAAGTATGATCTTTCGAAATTAACGATCGGGGTCCTCGGGGGGCATAGTGCTCTGGATGTGTGTCGGGGAGCGAAGAAATATGGGTTTCGGACTTTGGTTGTGGCGCAGAAAGGGCGCGAGAAGACGTATTCGCAGTATTATGCGACTCGTGATGGTCGTGGATGTGTGGATGAAGTTTTGGTGGTGGAAAAATTTGGGGATATCGTGGGGTTGCAGGAACAGTTACGGGCGAAGAATGTAATTTTCGTGCACAATCGATATTTTTGGGTGTATTGCGATTTTGAAAAGATTGAAAATGATTTTCTGGTGCCGATGTATGGGACTCGTGAAGCGGTGAAATTGGAGGAGAGAAATGTGCCGGGAAATCAGTATGAAATTTTGGCTCGGGCTGGGATTCGGATGCCGAAGATTTTTGCCAGTCCGCGTGATATTGATCGACTGGTGATTGTGAAAGTGAATGAAGCGACGCGGAAATATGAGCGCGCGTTTTTTATTGCGAGCAATTATAATGAATACGTTGCTGAATCGGAACGACGCATCCAGGCTGGTGAAATTGATCGTCGAGATTTGGAGAGTGCAACTATCGAAGAATATATTTTAGGAGCGCAGGTGAATGTGAATTATTTCTACTCTGTCATGAACAGTGAATTGGAAATTATGGGAACAGATATGCGACGACAAACAAATCTAGATGGCATTCTACGACTTCCTGCATGGGAACAGGCTCTCATCCCGGCTTCTCATCAGAAGGCAATTCGTATCGAAACGGGGCACATCGCGGTGACGGTGAAAGAATCACTGTTGGAAAAATTTTTTAGAGCTGGAGAAGATTTCGTGAATACTATGAAGCTCCAGGTTCCACCCGGAATGATTGGACCTTTTGCCTTGCAGGGAGCGGTTAACACAGATGATGGCCGTGAAAATTTCTTTGTGTTCGATGTGAGCATGCGCATTCCAGGTTCGCCGGGGACCGCTTTTACGCCGTATAGCGGCTATCTTTGGGGTGATTCGATGAGTTATGGGGAACGGATTGCGAAGGAAATTTCGGAGGCGGAGATGGCTGGAAAGTTGCGTTCCATTCTTACGTAAACTGTTCCCAGATTTTTCTATTGCACTTTATAGATGGTGAGTATATACTTACCTATATTCCTTATCGTCACTGAGTATGGATTTTTCAACTTTTTCTGATTGCCAAATGTATGAGCGTTGTCGTGAAATTGGCACGCTGATTTTGAAGTATCGGAATCAATTCTTGGGTATGTTGCCGGAGGTGGAACGGCGAAAATTATATCGAAAATATGGCATGCATTCGGTCTACGAATTTGCTGCGCGGCTGGCTGGAGTAAGCCGTGAGACCGTGGAAGAAGTTTTACGTGTAAATGAGCACTTGAAAGAAACCCCGAAACTTCAGGAAAAATTGCAGTCTGGTGAGGTTGGGTGGTCGAAACTGCAGGTGGTGTCTTCTCTTGTGCGACCCGAAAATGAAGATATGTGGCTTGAAAAAGTCGTGATGATGCCGAAATCGGCACTTCAAACGTATGTTCATGAACTCAAGTTACAAAAAGTCAACTCTGAAGCTGAATTCCCAGCCGGCTGGGAAAATAAAGCTGAAAATTCATCGACAGTATCTGATCGCGAAACTCTGTCCTTTTCCGTAAGCCGCAGAACGGCGGCGCGAATTCGTGTTTTTCAGCAACAGCTTGAGAAGAAATTCAGGAGACCTCTGACTCTCGGAGAAGTGATGGAGGAATTTTTGAAACTGGCGGAGGCGCAGAAAAAGCCGGTTTCGGCGAGGGTTCCCGGGAAATCTTCGCAAAAATCCGAATGCGTGACACGGCATATTCCTGCTGAAATTCGTCGGAAAATCCAGGAAAAATATAAAGGTGTTTGCGGGTTTCCGAATTGCAATAAACCAGCGGATATTTGGCACCATACGGAGCGGTTTTCGCTGCGGCGCGAACATAATCCCGATACCATTGTTCCGCTCTGTGAGCCGCATGAGCGGATTGCGCATACAAGTTTGATTGCACATGAAGATCAGGCGCCGGAATTTTGGAAAGTTTTGATGGAGCCAGACATGGAGCATCCAAAGTATGAAATCGACCGTGTCGTGCAGAAATATCGAATGCCTGCTACAATGGTCGCATGAAAGCCATTATTCTTGCTGCGGGACAGAGTAAACGCATGGCGCCGTTGCCGGATAAAAATTTCTTGCCGATGCTGGGGAAGCCGCTCATCGTGCATCAAGTGGAGCAGTTGCGACGATGCGGTTTTGAAGATGTGATCGTGGTGGGTGGGCGACATAATCTCGAGGAATTGGGAAAAGTTTTCGGGTCGATGGTGAGCGTTGTTGAGCAGAAAAAACTGGAAGATGGAATGGCGGGTGCGGTACTCAGTGTGGAGGATTTGATTGGTGATGAGCCTTTTCTGGTGGTGAGTAGCAATGATGTGATCGAGGATAGCGCCTATACATCGCTTCTCGCAGAGAAAATGAGTGCGCTGCTGGCAAAAAAAGTGACGTCTTATTTTCCTGGCGGATATTTGAAAATTTCGTCCGATGGATTGGTCGAAAAAATTCTTGAAAAACCGGGTGCCGGGAAAGAGCCGAGTGATCTCGTGAACATTGTGGCGCATCTCCACCGCGAACCGGGGAGGCTTTTCGAGGCGCTCAAGAATGCGAAGACTGGGCGCGATGATCGTTATGAAGTGGCTCTGGATGCGATGATTTCTGCGGGCGTGGAGATTCGTGCGTGTGTATACACGGGGGCTTGGCAGGCGGTGAAATTTCCTTGGCATTTGATTGCGGTGTGGAAAATGCTTTTTGCGCGGGAGATGGTTTTGCGAAAGGCGGCTGGCGGCGGAATGGAAGGCGCGGGAAACAGGCTGCATGGCGCTGGCGCGCAGATTGCGGAAACTGCGATTCTCCGCGGCGATGTGATTCTCGAGGACGGCGTGCGAGTTTTCGATCATGCGGTGATTCAGGGTCCGGCGTATATCGGAAAAAATGCGGTGGTGGCGAATAATGCTTTGGTGCGTGATTCACACATTGGTGAAGGTTCGGTTGTGGGTTTTTCTACGGAGATTGTGCGGAGTTATCTCGCGTCGCATGTGTGGACACATACGAATTACATTGGCGACAGCGTGATTGCGTCGAATGTGTCTTTTGGTTCTGGCGCGGTGGTAGCGAATTTGCGGCTGGATGAAGCGCCGATTTCGGTGCAGATTGCGGGAGCACATGGCGTAGAGAAAATTGAGAGCGGCACGAATAAACTCGGCGCAATGATTGCGGAGGGTGTGCGGATTGGCGTGAATACCAGCATTATGCCGGGCGTGAAAATTGGGAATAACTCTTTTGTTGCTTCGGGTTTGTGCATTGGCGAAGACATCGGAGATCGACAGTTTGTGTACGGAAAATGGACTTTGGAGAAGCGTGAAAATCGCACAAAGATGGACCTGAGCGCTCGCGAGAAAATGATGGAGAAGCTCAGAAAAAGTTGAGCAATTCGTGATTTTTCCCTATACTTTCGTGGTGAAACTTTCTGTCATTACCGTCAATTTCAACCACAAGCATTTTCCGAAACTTTCGGTGGAGGCTCTCGAAAAAAGTGTAACTGATTTTGATTTTGAAATTATTTTTGTAGATAATGGGTCGACCGATCCTATCAGTCTCGGCTTCCTCGAACGTGCTGCACAGGAAAAGCGCATTCAACTTTTTCGCAGTCACCGGAATCTGGGATTTGCGGGTGGGAACAATCTCGGTGTACGCCACGCGACGGGTGACTATTTTTTCATTCTGAACCCGGATACGACGGTACAAGAAGATACGCTGCAAATCTTGATGGACTACATCGAACAGCATCCAGAAATTGGCATCCTGGCTCCGAAACTTGTGTATGCGGATGGACGCGTCCAGGAGTCGTGTCGACGTGATATGGGGTTTTGGGATCTCGTGATTAAGCGCACTTTTCTTTCAGAAACTTCGTGGGGAAGACGACGTTTACAGCGCTATCTGATGGGTGATTTTCACCACGATTCGACGCAGGAAGTGGAGCTCGTGACAGGCGCTGCGATGTTGATTCCGCGCAAAGTGTACGAAGAAGTCGGCGGTTTTGATGATCGATATTTTCTGTTTATGGAAGATTTCGATCTGTGCAAAGAGATTCGCAAGGCTGGCTACAAAGTCATCTATTTCCCAAAAGCGCTCGTGAATCATTATCACAAGCGCCTGAGTGGGGGAAATTTTTTGCATCTTCTCTTCCGGAAAGTTTTTTGGCTGCACATTCAGAGTGCGACGAAATATTTCTGGAAGTGGCGATAGGGTTTATTCTCTGCAGGATCCGTAGATACTCAACATGCGGTCGATGAAGACGGCTGCTTCTCCACGAGTCATTGGTTTTCCTGGATTTTCTTCATCTTCGCTGAGCAGTGAAGTGACTTCTGGTGGATTTTCTTTGTCCTGCCAGAATCGTTCCAGGTCTTTGGCAACTCTCATGTAGGGGAGGTACCATGGATTCTCCGTCTTCATGCCTTTGAGATCGAGGAATCCTTCTCTTCGGAGGATTTCGATCAATGGCTTGATGACTTCGGCCTGAGTGATGGTGTTTCCTGGGCGGAATAATTTTATTTCCTGGCCGGCTGCGTTTCTCTCACCTTTGTATCCGGTGAAATATCCTTTGATGTATGCCTGTTTTGTGTATGGGAAGAACCATGTTCCTGGCTGTACGTCGCCGTAAATTTGTGGTGGCTTTTTTGCGACATCGCTTGGCTCCATACAGATACTGCCCAAAATCATTTTTGACATTTCTGCGCGAATGACTGATTTCCCTGGCTTAAAAAGGATAGTTCCATTTTTTTGTGGATACCCTTCGATGAGGCCGTTCTTCGACAGACGTACGATAGCGCTGAAACCGTATGTCCCTGGAGTGACGTCGACGAATGGAGAGAGTTGCTCTACTACCGGGGTTATATTTACCTGACTCTTGAGCTTCTCGGCATCTTCTTTTGCTTTTTTGAGGGCAAGAATGTCGAGCGTGGATGGGCCGCTTCCGCCGCCGGTGACGCTTGGGCCGCTACTGCCGCCTCCGCCGCCTGCTGGTGGGTTTACTGGTGGGTTCCCTGCTGGTGCACCTGTTCCGGCGTGGAGATTATTGATGAAAAATAAAGATGTTTTTCCTTCTCCGAACTTGAGAGTTGCTTCGATGGCTGTGATTTTATTTTTGTCTGTGAGAAAGATAATTTTCTTGTCGGCTGCATTTTCTGGGTATGATGCCATTTTTGTTGTGAATGCATCGACTGTCGACTCATATCCGCCATCATTCTTGGATGTCGCGTCTGCCAATGCTGTGTTTGTTGCGGCATTTTGGATTCCATCCCTGAGAGCGTTCAAATCTTTCTGATATGCTTCGAGGAATGCGTTGATCTTGAAATATTGTTCGTAGCCCTTTTCCAGGAAATCTTGAGTGATGAACTGGAGTGCTGGCTCATTGTTATTTTCCAGACTCCCTAAATTTCCTACTACGGATTCTATTTTTCCGTTTTTTATTTGCATGATGATGGATTGGGTGTATTCCGTGCCAAGTACCTCGTAGCGATCAGCAAGAGTTAATGTTCCCTGGAGTCCACCTTTTGTTTCTGTGAGTGTTCCGCCGCCGGAGATCGTTTCTTCGTATGGGGATTTCTCTCCCGCTGGAGGCAATACGTCAGCCATGAGCATCGAAGCGAACGATTTTGATGTTGGGAGGAAGGCGACTGGTGGTGCATCCTCATAGGTAATAGAAAATTCGTTTGATACAGAAATAAATTCTGCGGCTCCTGTGATGTATTTCCCTACAACAAAGTAATATGTCACACCATTTTTAAACTGATGTTCTTCAGGAAAATTAGCATTGTTATAATCCCATGTGCCGGGAGCCAACTGCTGTAAAATGTATTCTTCTGCTGCCACCAAACTTGTTGTGTTTTTCACTGCACCCGGAGATAATGTTTTGTACATAATATACTGGTCGTTTTCCGATTGTGCTGGATCGCTGAAAGTTAAAGTAATGCCCACTCCGGGATTCATTGTTCCGCTCAAAATCATTGGCTCTGGGGCTAGCACTTCTAGCTTGATGAGTTGTGATTGGGCGACCATGACATTATCATCCAATGTTTTTTTGACGATGAAAAAAAAGTATGTCCCTGGCGATGCATTCCAACTAGTACCAAGATTTTGACCGACAAATGTTTTTTTCAATGCCGCAGATTCTGTTGGTCCTTCATGGATGTAATATGCCCAGTCTTTTGCTGGAATAGTCGTTGCGTCATCTTTCCAATTAAGAGTGATTTTTGCTCCTTCCACATTGCCGGTCGCTGTGAAAAATTCTGGCGAAGGTCCTGCGTCTGGAACATGTGGCAAAGTTCTGACCTCGTCCTCAAATTTTGCTACTCCTTTTCCATTTTTCATCCCGACGATGATCCATTGATAGGTTCCTGGATCGATACCTTCTCCCATGTTTATGAGAGTTTTTCCGTCTGCAGAAGCTGGAATAGTTTTTTCCAGTTCTGTTTTTCCTATCTTTACTCCATCGACGAATGTATTTTTGAATAATTTGTAGCTATCCACCTCGAATGTTGGTTCGAGTGTAATCGATACTGGATAAAATGTTGTTGTATTTGGAGACTGAAATGCAACCTTGAGACCGAATCCATCGATGTTTTCAATATCAATGTCTGCCTCGCCACTCCATGTCACATGCGCTGAATCTGGTGATTGGATAAGAACTATGTCGTTGGCTCCAATTTTTCTGACGAAATAATAATATTCTTCTCCAATTTTTGCGTTGGTATCTGCATATGTTGCTCCCTGCTGACTTTGCGTTTCTGCTGTTATTGTTACTGAACTGATTGGCGCTCCATCGATCAGAGGGTTTGCGCCCACGGTTCGAATTCTGTATACTTCGTATCTTTTACCAGTGCTTGGATTTGGATCGAACCACGTGAGATTAATGCCTTTGTCATCTGTGTAGAGATATTTAATGACGACACTTTCAGCTGGTTTTGGCGTTGTAGAATGCGTGACACTGACGGTCTTTGAAGTTTTCAAAACTTGCGTTTGCTCTGTCTTCGATACTTTCAACATTCTATAAAAATATGTTCCGCTTGATGTGAGGAGATCTGTATATTTTTTTGGGACTGTGGCACCAAATGAATTGTTGAAATAGGTATTGCTTCCTGCCAGATTTCCCGCATCACTCAGGTCACTTTCTTTTGTTGATTTATAGAGTTTATATGTGTGATCGAATTCTGCTTCCATCTCGAGATCTCCCCAGGTAATATCCACTAATTGTTCCCCATCTTCTGGAAAAGACTCGCCCAATTTGGCGCTGAGCAATAATGTATTTTCTGAACTCGTTGGATCTTTTGTGCTTCCTGTTCCTGTGAATTTGATCGTGTGCTGGGCTCCTTCGGTTCCAGCGAAATTCAGTTTCCCTGTTGCTGCTATCTCAACATTTCGCGTTTGATCTCCGACAACAATCTTATTCTTGTATGTCGCCTCATAATCGGCACCATCAGTTTTTGAGAGGTCTGTCATGGCCTGCTGAAAAACTTCCTTCTCCTGTCCTGCGAGAAATGCTCCTCGGAACATGTCTGAGCTGGAGAAGAAATAGGCGACTGCTCCGGCGAAAATCACCAGGAAGAGTCCGACGAGCATTTTTTTCCTTTTGAGGTCGCCCTCTGGGGAAGGTGGTGCACTCGGTGCTGGGGCTGGAGTTGGAGATGTCTGGGCTGGGACGCTGTTGAGATTTTCCATAAATAAATTTTTGTTATTTGTTAAAAATTTTATTTTTATTTTTGACAGCCATTATAGATTTGTTTCACACGGTCGACCATGACTGCGGTCTGCGCGCGGGTGAGGGGTTCTGTTGGATACATAGCCTCCTCTGTTGTGGTGAGTTGCACCTGAAGTCCGATCTGCATGAACGGAATCCACCATGGTGCTGTCTGCTGGATCGATGGAACGTTGATAACACCTCCTCTGCGGAGCACTTGCACTAATACTTTGACGAGTTCTGCGCGGGTGATCTTGCTCGATGCCTTGAATGTTGGTGGGCCTACTTTATTTTTGTATCCACTGAAATATCCCTGGAAATAAGCCTCTTTTGTGTATTTGAAGAACCAGAGTGATGGCTCTACATCTTTGAAAATCTTTGGTGGTCTTTTTGCTGCTTCACTGACGTCAACGCAGGCGGCGGCGAGCACGAGCTTCGCTGCTTCTGCACGATTCACCGGTTTTTGTGGTTCGAAAAAGAATTTTCCCTGCTTCTTGTAGCCTTCGATCACTCCAGCCTGTGAGAGACGCATAATAGCGTCGTATCCGTACATTTGAGGGACGAGATCGACGAATGGTGAAGGTCCGACGTTGTGGAATTGTGGGAATTGCTGAATCTTAAATTGGAAAGCTTCTGCATCCTGTTTTGCTTTCAGGAGTGCGAGAATTTCTGCTGTTGATATACCACCGCCTCCCACTGGCAGATTGACACTTCCGTTGTCCGGTGGCGTGTAATTGATTTTGATACTGATGTTGTTTGAAATTCTGATAATCTTTTTGTTGGCGTCGAGAAGTGCCATGACATAGTAATAATCTTTGTTCACGGTTGGGACTGTCTGTTGATTGGTTTTCCCCTGGACGTTCGTGACTTCTGGAATTCCTAACATATTGTCGCCTTCTTTGTAGGTCAATGCGTCCGTGCCGCGATAGATGTAATAAATGTTTGCAGGGTCATATTTCGTGTCTTCCCAGCTGAGGTTGACGTTACCGCCTTCTGCAGCGACTCCTGAGAGTGTGAATGTATTTACTACTGGAGCGATGAGCGACGTTGGAAGGGTAACACCTGGTGTGGCTGTACAAGGTTTTGCAATGAATAGCGCATATGCATCGTTGTATGCTTTTGCGTTTTCGGCGGTTGGTGACTTGTCGAATGCTGTTTTTTTGGCTTTCAGATCGAGCATCATCGTTGGGCAGTCTACGACTATTGCTACTGGTGCTGCAGAAATCTGGTTTGAAAGAGCCATTTCGATTCCAGCGATATCTGTTCCAACAACACTATAGTAATATGTTTTTCCGCTTGCTGGGTTGGCCGGTGTATCGTTGTGTGTTTTTGCATCTTTTCCGAGTGCTACAACCTCGGTTCCTTTTGAAGCGATGTCTTCGGATCTGAAAATTTTATATTTATCGATGCCTGCGGTGGTGTCGGTCCAGGCGAGTTTCACCTCTTTGTCGACCACGGTGTTGGTCAGAATGATGCCTGGGAGTGGAATAGGGAGTACATTTGAGAATCTCAATACTTTGTTTTCGGCATCGATAGCAGTCACCATGTACTGGTATGTTTTTCCGTTCACGAGCGGCATCGTTTCAGTGAAATCTGTTTTTTCTTTTGGCTGTGCGACTGATTGAGCTTTTGCGAAATCGAATACTGCTCCTTCAAAACGGTACACCAGATAACTGCTTGCAGGGCTTGTTCCTGGGATATCTACCCATTTGATTTTTATGACTCTGTCGCCTTTGGTATCGAGCTGGAGATCTAGAGATCCAATTATTTCGACGCAGATTGGATCTTTTAATTTTTCCTGCATGTCTGTTTTTGTTTTTGGACTCAGATTTGCATCTGGTGATGCGACAATTGCTGCGTACTGATCGCATGCTGTTTTGTTTGCTGGAGTTGGGAATGCTGGAACGTCTACGCAACCCGTCATGCCTGCTGTTTTGTATTTTCCGTCTGGACAAGCTGGAATCACTTCTGGCATCACGAAGTTCGTCATGATGAAAGAAAGTTGATTTCCTTCTTTGTATGCCAGTACCACTTCGATTTTTTCTAACTGTTTCTTGATAGGATCGACGGTGAATTGTACCGTGTTTGTGGCTATGGCATCCTGCTCGCTGCCCTTCAGGAATTCAAAACCTGGAGGAATTGCACCGAAGAGATTTTCTAGTGTTGTCGTATATTTGTGTTCCTTTTGAGTTTTCTTCAGTTTTCCTGCAAGGCCTTTTTGTACGAGAGATTCTTTGATCGCTTTTTTCATGAGACCATATATGCTGTTTTCTTTCTGAATGTATCTCTGCAAAATTTTATCTGTATGAAGCTCGTCGAGAGTTTTCTTCAGGTAATTTTGACTTATCCATGACAAATCCGGGTTCGCTGGAACCGGTGGACTCATCGGGTCGAATTGATATTCGAAAGTGTTGTTGGCTATTGGCAATTGCAATGTAGATGTGACGGGCTCCCCTTTGGTTTTTTCCTGGCTGTATTCCTGGAAAGAACGGGCAAGAGTCAATTTTCCTGTGAGGCCTGTGTCTGCTTGTGTCAATTTTCCACCGCCGCTGAAAGATTCTTCCACGGTCTTTGTTTCATTTGCTAAAAGTGAAAATGTCTTCATCGTTTTCCCATCTTTTTTTCCTATGGCCTGAATCTTGTAATATTTTTTTGGAATTTCCTGATCCTCAGCTATGTACTCTACAATGTACTTGAATTTTTTGATCCCTGAACCTGAATTTGATGCATTTACGTCTACGATATCCAAAAAATGATCCTCGTCCATTTCAACATCGCTCTTTGAGGATTGGTAAATGTTATAAACATCAATCTTTTCAGATTCTTCTTCCTCCCATGTCAATGCAATAGCCTTGCTCACTCCTGACTTGAGAAACTCCGATGATGTGGCAATGGCTGACGCACCGGCCTCTCCTATGAGTTTATCCTTTGCGATAACTTTATAATAATAGCTCTCTCCTGTATTGGGGAGCTTCTGTGTGTGCGTGTTTGATACAAGACTGTCTGTTTTGAAAATCGGTTCCTCTGATGTATATACTGGTTTTTGCGTTGATCGGTAGAGATAGAAGCTTTTTGCTTTTTTTGCGATTTCTGAGTCAACTATATTCCAGGTTACTTTGACTGTTTTATCTGTCGCCGTATCGCTTATTTTTTCTACTTTGAGATCAATCACTTCTGGCACGAGCACTGAAGCGGCATCTGGAAGAACATATTCGCCATGCCCCTCGAATATGAGATTATGTTCGAGATCTTTTCCATCGCCGATGAGATCGACTATTCCACTGTCTACTTTTACTCTCAGCGCTCGCCCAACGTTTTCATTCTTAATGCCGATCCATGATGAGTAGTATGCCATTTCGGCCTTGGATGTATTCTGGAGTGCTTCGGCGAGGCTCTGAATGTTCGTCACATTCCAATGTGTGCCGGCTTTCCACACGAAATTCTGGACTTTGAAAGTGATCTTCTGTTTTTCGACGAATGACAATGCTCCTTCGAACTTTGCCTTTTCTTCTTTTTCGTTGAGAGCGATGGTGAGTTTTCCTGTGGCTCCATCACCTCCGAAGAATCTCTTGAGATCCTGGGTTTCTAAAACTTTCGTGATTCCTTCTGCCTTTTCTTCATCAGAAAGATCGCTCTCTCCTCTGATTTCCAGACCTGTTGTGAGGCCATCGCCCTTGGTAAAATCATCATTTTTGATTCTTTTCTGGATGCCTCCTTTTGCGATGCCACTCTCGATGAACTCCTGATGCTCTTTTATATTGTCCAAAATCTTCAGATCTTTGAGCAGTTTCTGCTTCACATATCCTTCTGTCACGAATGACAATTTCTTTTTGCTTTCTTCGCTGATTGTATTTCCATCACTGTCATTACTTTCGGTTCTTGTGACTGTTATATCTGTTTTTTTCTGGTTCTCAGAGTCGAGTGAGAAGACTATTTTTGCTGTCATGATGACCGATTCGACTGCATCATTCGTGGTGACTCTGTATGTGTCGTCGATCACGAGTGTTCCAGAGGGACCTTTTGGATTGGCCACATCGATGTCGCCTGACCCGGTTATTGTTTCTGTGTATTTCTCTGGTTGTGGCAGTGTGTTGGCACCGAGAATGCTGGCGTAGAGACTGTCGACGAAAGACATCGCTATTGCATTTTCAGCGGCCATCTCGTTGCTCGTGGTAATGATGTTTTCGTTTTGGTCGACCACGACTATGCGATAGTATGCTTTTTCTCCACTCGGGACTGTATCCAAGTACATCGGCAATGAACCGGTATCTATTATGACCCAAGGATCGCCTGTTACTGAAACTGGTGATATGGCCGATTTGTGGATTTCATATTTCCATATCTGCGGAGCAGGTTGCTCTTCTACTGGTTTTGCACAAGTTCCGAAGTTTGCTGCGACTTCTGGTGAACGCGCGACTACTGTTCCATCCGGTCTTTCTGCAAATATCACGTAATATTTGTTACAAATATTCCCCACTGGCTCAAAGTATGTTTCGCCATAATTATCTAGCACTTGATCTCTTGGCCATTTTATTACTATTTTCTTATTTGGATCTTTTGAGACTGGTGTCGATGCTGCTGTGTAGAGGACATAATCCTGCACCTCCATCTGTTCCTGCTGTGAAGGATTTTCGCTGTAAACAGAGATGGTACCGCCAGGTATCATCGTGAGATCCAAAGCGACTGTCCGTGCCATTATTTCTGGATCTTCGGGCCACTGAATTTTTACTGTTCCTTTCGTCGTTGTAGCGCTCGCAGCGATAGTTTGTGGGAATGGGCCTTTTTCTACTTTCAGTTCGTCTGATATTCCAATTGGCTTGAATTTACTATTAAAGGCAATAACCATGTAATAATAATCTTTTTCCTTGTCACTTGCCCCTGTATCTGCCCATGATTTTTCAGTTGATAGAAGATTTTTTATTTCTTTCTGATCTTGTATAAACTTTTCTATATCTTCTGTTTTGAGATTCCATGGAGATTCACTTCTATATATTTTATATCCGAGGAATTCTGCCGCTGGTTTTCCATATGTCCACTGGAGATTTACTCCGGTTTCCACTCTCGTTCCTGTGAACGATGTAATTTCTTTTGGAATTATTTTTGTGCCTGGCAAGAGTGATGATTTTACATAAGCTTCATTGCTTGCAATGACAGGATTTTCCTCATCTTCATTGATGGCGAGTACACGATAGTACACATCTTCTTCTGCGAGGGCATCATTGTATTCGAACTTACCCCCTGCCAATACTTCTCCAATTTTATTAGTGCTGATGAACGGCGCCAAATGTACGGTCGACCTGTAAATAGTATATTTTTTTATAACTACAGACGGATCTTTCGAAACTTTCCAGCTGAGTTTTACATTTCCTTCGGTTGTGACTGTGCTCAGCTCTATGCTATTGGTACCTGACAGTTCATCTGATATCGCTACGACTCTCTGTTTTATTTTTTCCGAGTTGAGGTATTCAAATGCTGCGATAAAATAATGATAATTTTTTGAATTGTCTGTTGCCCCTGTGTCGGTCCATGTTGTTTCTCCAAATTCTGTGTTTTTTGGGAGTTCTTTTACCACTACAGTGCTGACTATTTTATCTATGAAATCTCCTGTGACTTTTGCTGGCAGGTTGAATGAGGTTTCACTTCTATAGACTTTATACAGTCCTTCATTTCCTGGAAATTCCTTGAGTGGTCTGCTGTAGGCCCAGCTCAATTTTATTCCGGCATCTGTTTTTTCATAGTGAGACGTTGTAATTTCTTTTGGAATGACTTTTTTGAGATGCAATGTATATGCCTGCTCTGTGTCTGTATTTCCTGCACTCAATATAAAATTGAGATTTAATGGCTCTTCTTTTGTCCCCGATTCCGTACTTTCCTGGAAAGAATATTTCCCTTCTGCTTCTTTTTTTAAATTAATTTTTATTTTTGGGCTCACTCCATCCTTTGCTGATGTTGCAACCACATTGAGGATTGGATCTGCTGCCTTTGTTGTATCACATGTTACTTCTCCTTTGATTGACGCCTTTTCGGCTTCCTGAGGACTGAGCGGCAGTGTTGATGCACTCTGGTACACGAAATTTGGAGAATTGATATATTCTATTTTTGAAATTATGCAAGTGCCTTCTGGCTGTACAAGAATCGAATCACTCGTGGCAATAATATTTTTCTGGCTATCGAGTCCGATGACTTTGTAATACCGACTCTTTCCGTCTGCCAATGTGTCGGTATATTTGTCATTTGTTAGAGTTCCTGCTGGCGTTTCTACTGGTGTTTTGACCGGGAGAGTTGCTGATGTGTAGATGGCGTAGGTGTACTCGCCATCCGGATGATCAGTATTTTTTGATGCCGTAATTTCTATGTTCTGTCCCGTGATGACAGACTTCAGTGTCATCGTTTCTGGAATGCCTTTTGGAATATCAAGCGTGTATTCCTTGGTTGTTTCAAAACCTTCTGTGCTTAATACGAATTTGAAATTATATAATCCCTGCTTGAGACCTTCTTTTGCTTTCTCCAGATTAAAAACATAAACTCCCGGAACATCGACACTTTTTGTCAGATCAAAAGGTATGCCTTCTTTTTCTGATGGATCACCTCCGTTGAACCCTATAATCGCTTTCAATGTTGGAGTTTTTCCGCAGAGAACCTCGCCTTTTATAGCAAAATTATCACCTCCTGAACTTTGTGTCAGTGGCATTGTCGATGTGCTTTTTTTGTAATACCAACCTGCTGGTTTCATGAATTCTACCTTTGCAATTTGGCAACTCGTATCGTTTACTACAACCCCTGATCCTGTTCCGGTGATGTCGATATGATATTTTTTTTCTACTCCTGGAGTTTCCGTGAAATCTACTTTTCCTGTGATTTTGAGATCGATATTTCCCCCTCCATCGAGATTTTCATCGCCCACACTATTTTGATAATGCATTTCGTACTCAGCACTCTCGGCGTTGTCGGCAATGCTTTTCAATGTGTCTTTGACTTGAGCTTCTTCTTCACTTCCTGGAGTCAAAAAAGTTCCCCGGAAAAGGCTTGATTGTGAGAAAAAATAGCTCACCAAACCTGCAATAATGATAACTACAAAAATTCCTAGAATCTTCGTCCTCTTCTCTGAAGTTTCTGGATTTATGATCGGAGTTGGAACGGGATTTTGCACATCCATATTTTTGATTTTTATTTTTTGATTTTTGAAAGCTTTTATGGCTTCGGTTTATTATAGCATATTTTTCTGATTTTTCAAAGTTGATCGTCAAATATCCTATTAGGGCGGAAAAACCGCTGAATAACCGTTTTGAGTGCGGGGGTCTCCTTCGCATCATGAAGGATGCGAAGTTCTCTCAAAATGACAGGACTGACTGTCTTGTCACTCTCTCCTGTCCGTACAAAAACTTCAAACTCTTCCCCTGCTTCCCTTGAACCCCTTTCTCTTCTTATCCGTCTCATGAGACCTTTGAAATCGCGCTTCAACACAAAGCCTCTATCGATGAATCTCACTGGCTCTTTTTGCGTAAAATTGATTTGTATTCCGGGACTTTTTTCTGCCAGCAACCCTCTTACGAATTGTCGCGTTTCTTCTAGCAAAGGCCCTGGATCATTTCTTCGGAGATTTATTGCCATACTCATTCTTTCCACACCCCCTCCATCTTTCATGCGCTGGGCAGCATCAATAAGCTCCTGAATTCGTAGCTGGAGACCCAAATTCTCTGCCAAATATAGAAAATCTTTTGGAGAGAGAATATTCCTCAAATCATCACCGTAGAGATATTCGAGGAACTGAATCCTTTCTTCTGCCACTTGGTCTATTTGAGATGGCGATCTTTGACTGGCCAAACTTATGACACTCCCTTCCTCTTCGGCCCCCCTGTTTTCTGGCCCCGATTCTGCAGCTTTCCCTGCTCCAGGAGATTTGCCTTGGGAATGAATCATTCTTAGCTGTGGTTGTTTTGGCTCATCTGGCGGCCTCATTTCCATAAAAAATTGACGAATATGGTGAAAAATTTCAGCTATTATACTGAATAATTCTAATAAGTCAATCTTCTACTTTTTACTTCAAAATATGCTCTATCGCATGCATGTCTTTTACGGGTGCTTCAAAAAGGTAGGACATCATGGCATTGATAGGTTTTTCGATACGGAGTACATTTTTGCCCTTTTCATTTTCCTTGAGCATGAAATTTTTCTTTGGGACGTAGAACGTGCCTTTGAGAATTTCATCTTCTCCATTTTTTCCAAAATTTATAATCTGAAGAATAAAAGTTTTTCCACTGAGTACAAAAAATCTTTTGTTGGTGAATTTGAATCCTGAATTGAAATATATTTTCTGACGATTTTCTCCACGAAGGCTCGTCATAATTCTGATGCCTTCTTCTTCGTAGAGGACTTTTTCGTCTGCATCAAGCGGAAATTTCCCCCATATTCTGGCATTTCGCATCAGTGCGAAATATATCATGACTATGAGCGCTATGGAGACGCCGATACTGATGAGTATTTCATTCATAAAGATTTTGAAAGTTGGTAGATAACTTCTGGATAATATTTTTTTTCAAGTTCCAAGACTTTTTCTTTCAGAGATTCTGGTGTTTCTCCTGGTGCGATAGTAATTTTTTTTTGGAGAATTATTTTTCCGGTGTCGATGCCTTCGTCGACGAAATGGATTGTCATGCCTGTCTCGGTGTCGCCGGAGGCGAGGACGGCTTTGTGCACGCTGATGCCAAAAAAATCTTTCCCGCCGAATTTTGGAAGGAGTGCGGGATGGATGTTGATGATGCGATTTTTGAAGTGTCGTACGAAAGGTGTCGTGAGGATGCGCATGTAGCCTACGAGGACAATGAGATCAACTTTTTCTTGGTCGAGAATTTCTCTCATTTCTTCGTCAAAAGCTTCTTTTGTTTTTTCTGCTGGATCGATAAAAATAGCTTTGAATCCCTGCTCGCGGGCACGTTGGATTGCATAACAATCTTTTTTGTTTGAAATAACCACGGTGAGTTCGACGCCGGGCATTTTTCCAGCCTTCATTTCGTCGATGATGGCCTGTAGGTCTGTGCCGCGGGTGGAAGCGAGGATGGCGATGCGGTAGGGCGTAGGATTTAGGATTTAGGATGTAGGATCCTATTGTATCACGGGTAGACCCATTTTCTTTTTGATCATCATTCCTGTTTTCGTTGTTGCCAAACCTCCGAGGGCGGTTTCGCGGAGTCTGGGGGACATGATTTTTCCGATTTCGTACATCGTTTCAACAACTTCATCGAATGGAATGAAACTTTCTACTCCGGCCAGAGCGAGATCTGCGGCACCGAGGGCGTGTTGGCTTCCGAGTGCGTTTCTTTTGATGCATGGGACTTCTACGAGACCGCCGAGTGGATCGCAGACGAGGCCGAGACTGCTTTTCATAGCCATCGCGGCGGCGTGCATAGCTTGCTGCGGGGTTCCTTTTTTCATTTCAACGGCGGCTGCGGCGGCACAAGAATTGGCGGCACCGACTTCGGCTTGGCATCCTGCGGCTGCGGCGGAAAGTGTCGCGTTTTCGGCGATGATGACGCAGATGA
>JBBTWG010000024.1:0-11326 GCA_038062935.1 Patescibacteria group bacterium | reverse complement strand
TAATCTATGGCGAATAATTCTCCTCTCTCAAATCCGTCGTTTTCGATCGACCAGCCTCGTGAGACTTTCACGCCTGGAGCCGAGAATAATGCGAGTGGCGTTGGGAAATCGACGCAGGGTAGCACAATGGCGAGCAATACTCAGAATGCTTCGCAGCCGATTCGTTTGAATATTGCGGAGATTGAGTTCACGAAAAGACTTATACAGGAGCAAAAATTGAAACAAGGGAAAATTACGGGCAATCCGATTCTCGATCTTTTCTATGCTGTGAATGATTGGATGATTTCGCATTCCAGTGTGGATACCCAGGAGAAAGCCACTTTTTTTCGATTACTTTCGGTCATGCTCAACGCTGGCGTACCACTGATTCGTTCACTCGATACACTGTCGGCGCAGATGGCGAAGTCAGTGCGACTTTCGAGGATCGTGCTAGAAATTGCCCGCAAAGTGGAAAATGGTGGCACGCTTTCGGAAGGTCTTCGCGGTTTTCCGGATCTTTTTTCTGATGCGGAAGTCGGCATGGTACGATCGGGGGAAGCGACGGGACAACTCAATCAGATTCTGAGTGATATCGCGACACAACTCGAACAGGCTGCCAGTCTCCGATCCAAAGTGCTCGGTGCGCTGATTTATCCTGGTGTCGTCATGACGCTCCTCGTGGGCGTGGTTTTTGTGATGATGGTTGCTGTCGTGCCACGGCTCACGGACTTTTTCACACAATCTGGCAAAGCTCTTCCGGTGCCGACGCAGATTCTGATTTCGACGAGTAATTTTTTCCAGAGCTATTGGATTCTCATGATTGGTGGACTTGTGGGAACTGTGCTCCTCGTGAATCTCTGGATCAAGACACCTATGGGGCGATATGAATGGGATTCTATGAAACTCCGTGTTCCGCTGATTGGGAAACTTCTTCAGAAGTCGATTCTGGCTCAATTTATGCGACAATTTAGCGATCTGCTCGGAAGTGGAATTCAGGTTACGCAGGCGCTGCGTATCACGGCTGGTGCGGTGAAAAGTGCTGTGTACCAGAAGCGTCTCGAGCTTGCGGCACAAGATGTGGAACAAGGTATCCCGCTCGCGGAAACTCTGAACGATCCACGACTTTTCCCTGATATGGTTCTCAATATGATCCAGGTTGGAGAACAGACTGCACATTTGGAAACGGTCTGCGAAAAAGTTGCGCAATTTTATGATGATGAAGTGGACGCACTTGTGAAAGGCTTAACCAAAGCCTTTGAACCGATTATGCTTATCGTGATCGGTATCGTCGTCGGTGGCATGGTCGCGGCGGTGATGCTTCCGATTATGGATTTGTCGAATGTGGGGAATGTGTAGGGAATGTGCGATTTATTTTCCTCATGAGCATCAGAAATAACACCACGACTTGCACGGCGAGAACGACGGAATAACTGAATGGAATCGCGTTCATACCCATTGTCGGAATGAGCCATTTTGCCATGAACCCGATGGCAAAAAGTCCGGGGATAGAGACGATGAGCGGCGTCCAGGTGTCTTTGAGTGCGTAGAAAGATCTCGCGAGAATGAAAATGAAACTTTGTGTCGGGATGGAGAATGCGAAATACGCTAGAAGTGTTCCGGTTTGGTGAATTTGTTCGGCGGTGAATTTGCCGTGGCCGAAGAAAATCTGGAAGATCAATTCTCCGAGGAAGAAATAGACGATGCCGGCAAGTGTTGTCATGAATGCGAGTGGCCTGATCGTTTCCCAGAAATGACGCATGAAACCTGCACGGTCACCCTCTGCAACTTTTCGTGAGAGCGGTGCGATGATGGCGACGGAGAGAGAAATACCAAAAATGCTGACAGGGACGGCCTGGAAGTTGCGTGCGAAATTCATGATCGTGACGGATCCGACGGCGAGTGTGGTTGCGAGACTTGTGAACATGAGATACATAATCTGCTCTACCGGTTGGCCGGCCATGCGCGGAATCATGAGTTTCAGAATCTGGCGGAAATGTGGATTTTTTGTATCAGGCGGAAGTGCGAGTTTGAATGATGTTTTTCTGATGTCGATGAGGCGAATGGCAAAGTGAAGCAGTGCGCCGAAAATGGCACCGAAGATCAGTGCTTTGGAGCCAAAATATCTTACAAAAGGAATCGCGGAGATGAGACCGACGTTGTACAAAATTGGTGCGAGAGCGTAGCCGATGAAGCGTTCGTACGAGATGAGCATGCTGCCGAGCATGTTGGAAATAGAAAAAATTACTGAGGCGATGAGGAGGAGACGACTCATGTCGATGAGCATTTCTTTCTGTGCGCCGACGAATCCTGGAGCGACGATCGATGTGAGCCACGGCATGAAGATGAATGCGATCACGCTGATGATGCCGATGGCGAGTGGCATCATGACGAGCATGGTCGTGGCGACTTTTTCGGCTTCTTTCTCTTCTCCCGAGGCTCGCAGATGCGTGAAGATCGGCGTGAATGCCGCGAGCAGTGTGCCAGCGATGAAGATGTTGAGCATTAAATCCGGAATATTGAAAGCGGCGTAGTAAGTGTCGAGCACTGCGTCTGCGCCGAACACATGCGAAAAAAGAATATCGCGCACGAGCCCGAGTGCGTAGCTGGCGAATGTTAAAATGGTGAGAATCGAAGCGCCTCTTCGGAGTTTGCTTCCGAACATGATTGAAAAAGTTTTCTTGAAAATGGCGAGCAATTTCTGGAACATCGGCGGTTAGGATAGCATGGTGTTGTATGTTTTGTAGAGGCTGTGATTTTTCCTTTTCAAAATCTTTTTGTTCTGCTATAATGTACTTATGAGTACTTTTCAAAGTAACATATCTGCCCGCAGAATCGCACTCCTTGCCTCGAAGCGAGAGAGAGTTTTTCATCTGAAAGATCTCGCAAATTTGTGGTCCATGAGCGATCCGAACACTCTACGCGTGACACTGAAACGCTACACTGATGCGGAGATTTTGCATCGGATTTATCGCGGGTTTTATTCTCTTGTTCCTGTGTCCGAGATCGAGCCTGAGTTGCTGGGTGCGAAGGCGATTCATGATTTCTGTTATCTCACGACCGAGACCGTGCTTTTCCAGGCTGGCTATATTCAGCAAAAAATTGATTTTTTTACTTTTGTGAGTGAGAAGTCTTTTCGTTTTCATATTGGAGAGTTTGCATTTTTGAGTCGACAACTGAAGTCTTCTTTTCTCTATCAGGCTGATGAATCGAATGGTGTCCTGCTCCAAAATGGCATCAGGATTGCGACTCCGGAGCGTGCTCTTGCTGATCTCCTGTATTTCAACCCTTTCTATCATTTTGACCGGCCTGTTGACTGGAGCGCGATCGCTTCTCTCCAGAAAAAACTGGGATATCCTCTGACCCCCCATCGTTATGATTTTGCCAAAAAAAACTGACGCACTCCACAAAGCCTGGCTCTATCGCCTCCTCTCCTCTATCGCCGACGATACGTTTCTGGTTTCTGTCCTGCGGTTCAAGGGCGGCACGTGTGCGGCGATGCGTGGCCTGCTGGAGCGCTTTTCGATTGATCTGGATTTTGATCTTCTCGATTCTTCGAAGGTTCAGGAGACTCGCCGCCATCTCGAACATATTTTTGTTGATTTGGGTCTGAAAATTGATCAAAAAAGCCGGAGTGTTCCACAGTATTTTCTCAAATATCCGAACCAGGATGGCCAACGCAATACGATTCAAATTGATGTTACTTTTCCGCCTGCACAGAATAACGAATATGAGGCGGTGCGCTTCGTCGATATTGACCGGATTTTGTACTGTCACACCATCCCGACGATGTTTGCCAATAAACTTGTGGCACTCCTGGATCGTTATGAAAAATATGGCTCTATCGCCGGCCGTGATCTTTTTGATATTCACACTTTTTTCCTGAAAGGTTTTTCCTACAAACCTGAAATTATCGAGGAAAGAACGGGGAAATCTGTACAGGCTTTTCTGACGGCATTGAAAAAATTCATAGCAAAAAATGTGACGCAAACGATTATTGATCAGGATTTGAATACACTTCTCCCTCCAGAGGAATTTCGAAAAGTGCGAAGGATTCTGAAAGAGGAAGTGATGCGGTTTTTGTGAGTTGATTCCCGTCCCGGGATGAGAATCGGTCTTGGCCTGCAAGTATCCAGTTTATGAATTTGTAAGAAAAAATTTATATTTTGTTCATGACGGGCTGATAGATTTAGCTCATGTTGCAATTTACTGATGAGCAATTTCGGGAAGTCAAAGAAAAAGGTGAACTATTTTATAAATCTCTTCACGAGATCTATTGCCCATATTTTCGGGAAAAAATATCTTTTGGATCTCATGGGCTTGAGCATTTGAAGTTCAAGAGACGAGAAAAAGCTCGCTTGGAACAGGATCAGTACATGAGATTCAAACTTCTCTACCTTGTGCCGGAAATATTGAGATTATCCCATACTTTACAGGGAATACTTGAAACTCAAAAATTTGAGCGCGTGCGTGTGCATGGTCGCACAGATACGATATTGAAACCGGTGAAGTATTATGAATTTATTGCCGTTATAAAAAGAAATAGAGTGAGAGTTATAGTGAAGCAGATAGAAAATGGACAGAAATTTTTCTGGAGTATAATTCCATTTTGGCGAATGAACAGAGAGACTCTCAATAGGATTCTGCATGATGGCGCACCGGAAGAAGACTAAAACAAAAAATCCGCTCCGAGAGCGGGTTCTTTGTTGGCGATTGGCTACAGCTTGAGAGCCGTGAGAGGGCGAACCCTCCAAACGCCACAGTTATATTATCAAAAATTGTGCAAGAAGTCAAAAAATTCCGCACCAATCCTAAACATCTTCCTTGCTTTTTCGTGGATTTTTTTTACAATAGAGACAATCATTTCTTCACTCACCTGTTTTATGAAAAAAAGTCGCTTGGGTTTCACCCTGATTGAGCTCCTGATCGTCATTGTGATTATGGGAATTTTGTCGGTGGCGTTTTTGCCAACGGTATTGAGTGGGCCGAAGAAGGCGAGGGATGCGAGGAGGATCAGTGATGTGAACTCTATTGCACAGGCGGTGCAGTCGTTTAATTTGGAGAGTTCGACGGGGGCGTATCCGACAACCTTGAGTGATTTAGGAAAATATTTTACAAATAATCAGACGCCGAAAGATCCGGGGACTTCGGCTGACTATATTTTCTTTGTAAATGCTACTAACAAATGTCTTATTGTTGGAGCAAAACTGGAATCCGCTGAGAAAGCAAATTCTGATGCACTTGCATCTGCTACCACTGACTGTACCGCTGCGCCTGCTGTAACCACTTCTGCAAATAAGATCTATTATTACCAATATATCCGTCAATAACCCCTCGTTCAAAAATAAACTTGCCTATGGCAAGTTCAAACTGTACTTTTGCCCTGTGGCTGCTTTCAAAAAGCAGCCACTTTTTTGCCCGGCCGGTTTAGGAATTTTTCAGAAAGATGTTCTGTTTTGTTCATGTTTTCCTGGTAGACATGCAAGGTAAAGATCTACCAGTTAAAATCCAAGAAAATAGCAGGAAATTGACAATTTTATCACGTGTAAGTACCTTGCTTTCAATGAAGAACCTTGGAAAAAATTATGCGTATATCGACGGAGCGAACTTGCACAAAGGCGTGGAGCAGTTTGGCTGGAATTTCGATTATGGCAGGTTTCGTGTATGGCTCAGGGAAAAATATCGGGTCGAGCAGGCGTATTTATTTTTAGGATTGATACCAAAATACAAAAATCTTTATACCCGTTTGCAGGAGCAGGGCTTTACTTTGATATTCAAGGAAGTGACGTATGATGGAAATGGTCGAGTGAAGGGAAATTGTGATGCAGATATTGTCGTGCGAGTGATGCAAGATGCTTATGAAAATAACTTTGATATGGCAATTTTGGTATCAAGTGATGGTGATTATGCGAGTCTTGTTTCTTTTTTGCTTGAAAAGAGAAAATTGAATGCTGTTTTGTCTCCAGCCATTGCGAAAAAGTGTTCAATTCTTTTGAAGCGTACGGGAGCGAAAATTTCTTATCTCGATGATCAGAAATCGATTCTGGAGGCGAAAGAAAAAGCCCCCGATACGGACGGAACCGTATAAGGGTCTTTTCCGTGGTGATGGCTCTAGTATAGAGGATTACGTCTTTTGAGTAAAGTTTTTTGACTATAAAAAATTTCTAACAAAATGGCGCAATACTCTTTTTCTGAATTGGCTTCTGGATGCTCTGAATGGAGTGTATTTTAACATGGGACGGGAAAATATCTGGTTTTGGCTTGTACAAGCTCGGGTGATTTTTTCTTGACAGTGAGTATATTCTCACCTATCATTGGGCAGAATTTATCAATCATTCGTATCGAATTTATGGATATAAAAATCGCTCTCTTCAAAGGCAAAGAAGTCAGGAAAATTATTCACAATAATGAGTGGTGGTTTGTCATTTCTGATGTGATTTCTGTTTTGACAGACTCTAGCGATCCAGCAGGCTACTTGAAAGATATGCGTCGTCGTGATGCGGAATTATCAAAAGGGTGGTGGCAAATTGCCACCCCCCTTTCTGTTGAGACCCCAGGAGGAGTGCAAAAACTCAACTGCGCCAATACCGAAGGTATCTTCCGCATCATCCAATCAATTCCATCTCCGAAGGCCGAACCCTTCAAGCGATGTTTGGCAAAAGTGGGTTATGAGCGCATCCAGGAAATCGAAGATCCTGAATTGGCGACGAAGCGTACTCGGGCCCTTTACAAGGCGAAGGGTTATTCAGATGCGTGGATTGAAAAACGCATGCGTGGCATCGCGATTCGGGAGGAGCTGACCGATGAGTGGGATAAACGCGGCGTGAAAACTGACATGGAATATTCGATTCTCACGGCGGAAATTTCCAAGGCTACTTTTGGGATGACACCGGGCGAATACAAGAAATACAAAAACATTCCCGACAAAACAAAAGCGAATTTGCGCGACAATATGACCGACCTGGAATTGATTTTTACGATGCTTGGCAAAAAGGTAACAACTGAAATTTCTCAACAGGAAAAACCAAAAGCGATGCCTGAGCACAAGAAAGTTGCCAAGCGTGGCGGAAATATTGCCGGGAATGCGCGAAAAGAAACGGAAAAAGAGCTGGGTCGCAGCGTGATTTCAAAGGGAAATTATCTTCACGGAAATCTGAAAAAGCGGTTGAGGTGAAAACATCCTCAGTGTATACCGAGGAGCCGGTTTATAAATTTTTCAGAAAGATGTTATGTTTTGTTCATGTTTTCCTGGTAGAAAGGAAAGATGAAGATCTATCAGGCAAAATCCAAGAAAATAGCAGGGACTGAATTTAAAGAAGTTCGTAAAAAGGCTTTTGAAATCTGCCAGGAAATAAAACGTCGAAGTAAGAGAAGAGCATATGTTCGATCTTCATATTTCAAGAAAGATAAAATCTTTATCGATCTTTTCTGGGAACATCTTTTTGATAAGCAAAGTTGGAAAGATCGAGTGCGACGTCTGAAATATTTTCCGGCAGCGATTGAGCCCACACGGAAGAGCCCATTTGAACCCAGATCAAAAGAAAATCCGAACAAAAAGAATGAAATTCTCCATCGTTTCGCAGGTATGACTCAAGAAAAAGACCTCTTTTTTGTGCAGATTAAAGAAGATAAAAAGAGCTGTCAGAAGTTTTTCATTTCAGTCTTTCCGGCAGAATAAAAAAGACTCTCCGCTAGGTGTAGTGTATAAACTACGGCCGAAAGTCTTCTGCTTTCAGGTTACCTCAACCCTCATTGAAAATCAATAAAAAATCTGAAAAAGCAGTTGAAATAGTTGCGATACGAAGACCTCAATTTTATTACTAAAAAACAAACTTGCCTACGGCAAGTTCAAATCGCATTTTTGCTTTGTGGCTGCTTTCGAAAAGCAGCCATTTTTTATATAATTTTCGTAATCATGTCTCGCCTCTCTCGCTCGTTTTTGGTCTTGTTTTTGAGCCTTTGTATCGTCTCCATGGAGCTTGCTCCGACGGTGGAAGCTTTTTCGCTCACGAATGTGACGGAGAATTCGAGTGAACCGAGTCGGGATTTGGTGGCGATTGTGGTGGATAAATCGCTATATGAAGACAAAAATGAGTATGTCGGCTTGCAGGAAAAATATGACGGACTGAGCGACGAAACTTTCGACGATCGCATCGAGCGTTACGCTGAAGATGTGCGAAAGAGTTTGCCGGAGACGAAAACTTTGATACTGCCGATCGCTGGTGACGAGAATACGGCCTGGAAATTGCAGCAGATTTTGGAGCGACTGTATTTCGAGGGCGATCCGGACAGTGATGTGCGTACCCAGCTGCGAGGCGTGGTGCTGGTGGGCGATATCGCTTTGCCGGTGGTGAATAAGAATGGGAATCGTTTTGTGAGTCTCTATCCCTATACAGATTTTTCGGACAAGAGTTATGTGTGGAACCAAATTGCAAAGTCTTTTGATTTTCAGCCTGTGGTCACGAATCCGCGGCCGGACGTGTGGCATGGGATTATTCGGGCGTCGTCTGTTGGGGCTGCTGGACTCGAGCAGCTCGCAACGTATTTTGATAAAAATCATTTGTATCACACGGGGGATGCGGCGTTTTCGAAGTTTGATCGACGGATTCTGATGAGTGATCTGGTGTCGGAGCAGAAAAATCTAAATCCTTCCAAATATCCGTTGTATCAGAATTTTCTGAAAAATATGGAGGATTTGGCATACAACCGATATACCGCGAAGTGGCTGGCGGAATTGCAGGGCAAATTTTCTGAGCAGTTTGGAGAAGAACTGAAAATGATTGATAAGATGCTGAAAGGCTTCGATACGACTGATAGCAAAAAAGCTCTGGCGGAAGCGAATAAGTTCTTGCCACCGGAAGCTCTCGCGGGTCAAAAAGCTTTGGTCGATTCTCTGAAAAATGGCGGTGCTCCAACGGAAGGAATGAAAGATATTCTCACTGCGCCGATGATCCAGAAATTTCATGTACCGTACATCGAAGTGTTCGGAAATTATCTCAGCAAAATCAATGATTTTGTGTCGAATACGGGTCGTTGGGATACTCAGCATGTCGACAGTACTGTGACACTTATCACTCAAGAAGATCTTTTTTCTCAGCAGTTTTTGCTGCAAACGAATACGGTTTTGGAGAATGCGATTGACGCGCAGATTGGGAAAATTGAGAAGCGCGTGGATTTCCCGGAGAGTCTGGAAGTTCGCGGGAAAGCTTTTGAGAAGAATGTGGGGCTCTATAATGCAGATTCAAAATTGACTCAAGATTTCGTGGTTTTTTCGAATCAGTCGCTTCTGCGGCAGCCGGGGACAAATGCTGCACCGCAGCAATTTGTGCATGGGGTTGCGGTTTCTGATCTGTTGAGTAGTCAGCAATGTCTTCTCACGGCGGGATCGACGCAGCGCGTGGAGTCGGTGCGAGCGCTGAATCCGAGAACTATGAATTTCTCTCCGATCGTGATGGAGAAAAAACTGAATACTCATGTGGTGCCGAGTTTTGGAGTTTCGGTGCGCACGCTGACGAAGGCGGAAGCGAAAGAATTGACTGATGGAAAATACGACTTTGGCGCTGTCGTCACTGATGTTTTTCCGGGGAATCTCGGAGCAGGAAAACCTTCTTTCAAAAAAGGTGACATTATTTTAACTCTTGATGACAAGAAAATTTCCCCATCGTTTCCTGTCGATTTTGCGCTGGCACCGCATCATCCGGGGATGAATGTGATTGATAATGGTTTTGAAGTGAACGATTTTGCGAAAGTGAAATATGTTTCTGGTGGGAAAGAATTGACGGGGAAATTTCCTTTTCTGAATGCGAATGATCCGGCGTGGTATGGCGGATGTACGGGCAGCAATTTTCAGCATCCAGAGAAATGTTATCCGTTTGCGGCATCGCGACCGGTGAATGATTTTTCTGGAACGATGATGGTGGCCAGTGAGCTCGGAAGTCACATCGCTGAGCAAAATGCGTGTTTCGACTTTCACCCGTATGAATCACCGCTCCGTGCCGATGTGACGAAAGATCCGAAAGATTTCTTGTCGTATTATGATTCGGTTCAGAAATTTCTCAGAGAAGACAAGGATGGCTCTGGGAAAGCACCTCTTGGTCAGCAGGTTCCCGGAACACTTCCGATACCGAAAGCGAATGAAACTTTTCTTCTTTGGATGCGGAATATTTTCGATGCAAATAAAGTGGTTCAGTTTTCGGTTTTGGATTTCCTGAATTTGCTCCCGGAGATGAATAGCAAAGATGATAATGGAAATTTTGTCGATACGAATGGCAATGGCGTGCAGGATCAGATGGCTTGGATCGATTTGAATGCTAATAAGAAAATTGATTTTTGTCCGAAAGAAGCGCCGATCGCTGAGATTTACAAGAAAAATACTTCGGAAACGACTGTGATTCCTCTGGCGCCGACTTCCCTGGGCGTGCCGTGTACGGGGGATGATGGCAAGACGTATTCGGGAGAATTTATTGGTGGAGACTATGGTGTCGATGAACCTGGTGAGAAAAATGCGGCAGGCAACGCAGGTATACAAAAAGACTGGAATGCCTTTGTGCAGCTTTTCCGGCACTCTACGCAGCCGCAATTTTTTGCGACACCACGCAAGAAGCAGAGTGATGGTGAACGACTTTTGACGTTGAAAGCGCTCGGGGTTCCGGATGATGGAATCTCTGTTTTCCATGCGCCAACGGCTTCTGAAATGCAAACGTTTGCGAAAGAGTCGAGTGATTTCTGGTTTGAATTGAAGCCGAAAATTGCAAAACAGATCTCGAGTATGATTCCTCACAAAGAACCGACAGCTACGACACTTCAGTCGCAATTTCAGTCGATGCTCTCTGATGTTCTCCCGATTGATAAGCCGCGATTTGTGACGTATCGGAGCCCGAGTCTGGAGAGTGGTGACGGCAACGTGAAGAAATTTCTCTATCCGAATGCTTTTGTAGCGACAACGCTGGATGAATTTCTGAAAAAATTGGACGACGCGGAAAATACTCTCGGACTTTCGAAAAATTCACTGCGAACTGGCCTCGATATGGCAAGACTGGAACAGATTTTTACTTGGAAAAATTTGTCGCTCAATGAAAAGCATGCAGAGATTTTGTCGCGGCAGGATCGATCTTTTGAGGCGTGGTATTTTGTCGGCAATGGAGATGCGAATCATGTGGCGTTGAATTTCTCGGGGAATGCACCTGCGGCGGTTTTGGAAGATGCGGATCCGATATTTCAGAAGCTCTCGAATGGCGAAACGGTCACGAGTCCCGGCACGGCGCCTGCGGGGCTTGCGGGGACGCCACCGGTGAGTAGCGATAGTAGCGATGCCAAAAAAGGCGAAGAGACTTTTTACAATGAACCGCTC
>JBBTWG010000023.1:0-39283 GCA_038062935.1 Patescibacteria group bacterium | reverse complement strand
ACAACGAACGCGTGCGGTAGTCCACCACCACCTCCTCCTCCACCACCTCCACCAACCAAAAACGCCTGCGGCGGAACATCAAATCTCTCAGCAACTCCGGGAACCACCTGCGGCAACAAATGTGGAACCTGGAAATGCAGTGGACAAGACAATGTCGTTTGCGGAAACGAAGGTGTCTGCTCCCCCGGAACGACCAGTGGGGGTTTCTGCAACTACTTTGACGAATGCGGACCAGGGATGACAACAAATACCTGTTCAAATTCGTGCCAGTGGACACCAGGAACCTGCATCTTTACGAAAAGCTATGCACCCAGCACAGGATCGTCCTGCGGAAGTGTCATCTGTCTCCAAGTTCAAAACTGTTCGGCAAATTCCTGCACGGCCGTCGTCACCAAAAACGACAGCAGCACCTTCAGTACCAATCCGATTCAATGGAGTCTCGTCGACACCAACGGAAAAGTTCTGAAAAACGCGCCAGGATCAGGATGTGATATGCACTACGGAGGCCAGTCTTCCTTCTCATTCACATTCACACCACCCGCCAGCACCGCCACTCTCCAGCTCAAACTCTGGAGCGGCGGCACCACCTGCAACATGCTCTACACCTCCGGAACCGTCGCCCTCAAAAAGTGCCAGTAGCTCAAAAGAGCCACTCGGCATTCTCCCCTTCTTCCAAAAAAATCCCAAGAAAACAGGCTTTTTGAAAGTGTCCAAAAATCCCGACGCAAGCCGGAGATCCAGGCCTTCGAAAATCCGCAGAAAGATACGTTGTCCCGCCCCGCGGGACGGACAATCACACTGCACTCGCAACCCCCGGCCACAAACCGGGGGTTTTTCAAAGCTATTTTCGCAAAAACTTGCAAAGAAAAGAAAAAGTGCTAGAATACTCTTCTATTTTTCTAAATTCAAAATATATGGCAGCCAATGCTTTGAGAAGAGAGACAGAGGGGCAAAATCCCGAAGGGGGAAAAAGAGCGAAAGGAAAGGGGTGGAATGAAGATTTTAAGATGGGGAAATTGCAACCAGAGAGCGATCAATACCTACGTCCTCACGATGAAGAGATGGACAGTAGAGGAAGATTGACGCGCGAATCAGCAGAAAAGCTCTTGGGAAGAAGCCTCTCGGAATGAAAGAAGTAATTTCACTTCGCAGCAATCCTCGAGTACAAAATAAAATCGCAATACTTCCCGCGACACAATTTATATTGTCTCAAAATCCCCTCCTCGCGGAATTTATTTTTTTCCAAAAGCCGACGCGATCCCATATTCTTGCCCATCGCAATTGACTGCAGTCGGTGCATCTGCAGAGTGCCGAAAGCATAATCCAAAACTGCTTTTGAAACCTCAGACATAATTCCACGATTCCAATATTTTTTTCCCAGAAAAAATCCAATCTCGCCTTTATTGTGTTCCACTGAAACATCGAAAAGACTCATCTCACCGAGAAAATCACCCGTCTCAATTTCTTCAATCACCCAGCTAATTCTCTTCGATTCACGAAACTGTTTTTTATAGTCCTGAAACCACTGCTCAACCCCAAGAATATCTTTGACGCCATAGCTCGTAAATCGAATCGTCTCCGGATCCGTCAAGCATTGAAAATAAAACTTCGCATCAGACTTTTTCGCTTCCCGAAGCAAATATTTGCCAACCTTGAGGATGGGAAATTTTTGAGGAAAGTGCATGTTTGAAGTATAGGACATGACGAATTAGAAATGCAAATTTGTGTTCATTTCCCTTGCGGGGGCGCGCTTTGGAGCGCAACTGCGAGTACGAGCGGGCATGGTTCGGTCTGAAAAGACCGAGAGCGAGTCGCGAGCACTTAGGAAATTTCCCTCGCAGGGGGAAATTTCCGGCGATCCAAAGCGCGCCCCCGCAAGGGAAATGAGACCCAAAGTTGAATTCCTAGATCGCAATCTTCTTCAACGGCGCAATACTCACCGCCAATTTCTTCACGCCCACATCCGGATCTTCGAAAATAATTTCAATCACGCCGCCAGCGACGCTCATCACCGTCCCAGGCCCAAAAGAAGGATGCATGACTGTATCACCTTTCTGATACACCGACTCGACATCTTCCATCGGCACCGGTTTCGAACTTTGTGATAAATCTGTAATCGGCTGAAATTGTCGGCCACCGGAGCTACCAAATGTGCTCACACCCGCACCACCGAAACCACCCACACGCCCACGTCCTCCCATCAGATCATAATTTCTCTCCACCACATCTTCCGGAAGCACCGCGAGAAATTGCGACGGCGGGTTATTTTTATATTCGCCATACAACATGCGTTCCTGCGCAAAAAGCAGATACAATTTTTCTTTCGCGCGCGTCACCGCCACGTACATGAGGCGACGTTCTTCCTCCAGCAGATCACGTTCCAGGGCATTGCGTCCATGCGGAAAAATCCCCTCTTCCATTCCCACCACGAAAACGACAGGAAATTCCAAACCTTTCGCCGAGTGAATCGTCATCATCGTCACTGAATTCTTTTTCTCCTCTGTCCGCTCCGCATCCGCGATGAGACTCACTTCCTCCAGGAAAATTTTCAGACTCATTCCTGGTTCCAGCGCATCATATTTTTTCGCCACTGAAATCATTTCCCGCACGTTTTCGAGTCGTTCTTCGCCCTCGCTAGAGCCATCATCCAGAAACGCGCGATATCCCGCTTCTTCAAAAACATATTTAATCATCCCCGCCGCCGTCTCTTGTGTATTGAAATTTTGCAACCGACGAATCAGCGCCACAAACTTCTGAATCGCAAGAACTTTCGCGTCCGCGAGTTCTCCAAAAGACGCGATGTCATCCATCGCCTCGAAAAAAGAAACACCACGCGACAACGCAAATTGCTGCACCGCCTCGATCGTCTTCGCGCCGATATTCCTCGCCGGCACATTCAGGATCCGCATCATACTCACCGAATCACGAGGATTCTGAATCACTCGCAGATACGCAATCAGATCCTTGATTTCTTTGCGATCATAAAATTTAATCCCACCAATAATTTTATACGGAATTCCATTGCGCAGAAAAATTTCCTCCATCACACGCGACTGCGCATTCGTGCGATACAGCACTACGAAGTCCTGATAATCCGGCGCTTCATACGTCCGCATCGTCTTCAGAATTTCCTGCGCCACCATCTCACCCTCCGCGCGCTCATTGCGACACGCCCAGATTTTCACCGGATCGCCAATCGTTTTCTCCGTCCAGAGTTTTTTCTCTTTGCGCTGACTGTTCAGGCGAATCACCGAATGCGCCGCATCCAAAATCGGCTGCGTCGAGCGATAATTCTGCTCCAGCTTGATCACTTTCGCCTCCGGATAATCTTTCTCGAAATCCAGAATATTGCGAATCGTCGCACCGCGCCAACTATAAATACTCTGATCTTCATCTCCAATCGCACAGATATTCCGATACTTCTCCGCAAGCAATTTCGAAAAAGTATATTGCGCGTGATTTGTATCCTGATACTCATCGACAGAAATATATCCAAATCGATCCTGATATTCCGTCAGTACCGCTGCATCAGTACGGAAAATCGTCACCACATTCATGATCAAATCATCGAAATCCATCGCACCATTCTCCCGAAGCGCTTTCTGATAGGGCGGATACAGCTCCGCAATCGTCTCTGTGAAATGCGAATTCGCATATTTTTGATACTCCTTCGCCGTGATGAGTTGATTTTTCGCTCCAGAAATCCCACCCAAAATCGCTTTCGGATTCATTTTCTTTGGATCCATTTTTCGCTGCTCCATGAGCTGCTTCATGAGAATTTCCTGATCCGTCCCGTCATAAATTGTAAAAGAATTTTCATACCCCAGAACATGTCCATATTTTCGCAAAATCTTCACACACACCGAGTGGAAAGTTCCAATCGTCGGCAGATCCAGATTTTCCATGAAGCTCTGTCCGACTGATACAGATGTCAATTTCGCAATGCGCTCCTTCATCTCCTGCGCCGCCTTGTTCGTGAAAGTTACCGCCAAAATATTCCACGGAGAAACCCCGCGCTCCTGAATCATATACGCAATCCGATGCGTGAGTGCCTTCGTTTTTCCGCTCCCCGCTCCCGCAATCACAAGCAGAGGCCCCTCCATCGTCACCACCGCATCTCGCTGTGGATCATTCAATTCATCCAGAAAATGTCCCATAGTCAGCAGATTATACCAGCTCTTGATTTTATTTGAAATGCATGTAAAGTAAGCCATTAATATGAGAAATGAACCAGAATTTACAGACAAGAAAGTTCTGACCGGCAGAGAAATAGTTCAGGCGGCAGAAACATACTGCATTCAGAATGATATCCAGTATCCAAATCCAGGAGCACTCAGGCTCGCCATGGAGAATTTTGAAATAAGGGGGCTCCCAAATATTGCAGCAGGGTGTGCAAGAATAAGGAAAATGATTCAGGAGGATCCTGACTTGCAAAAATATGAAGACATACACAGGCTTATATCAGCAAGCATGCGGCTAAAAATCGCAATAGCAATGGGATTTGAAGGGTGGCTGGAAGGATCAAAAAATGAAAAAGAATCTCCAAGGCAGCAATTTATTTCTTTTTTGAAGCAATTGGGGGAGGGTGAAAAATGGAATATTAGAAAACTAAAAAGTGATCCGAGAAATAAAAAACTCTATGGGAATATTTATGCGAGATCGGGATGGACACGCAAGGTTATAGGTCACATTTTGGGGTCAATGGAACGTGAAATGTTACAAAGAAACCCATATACGCCAGAAAAAGAAAGAAAGCTGGGATCAAAAGCAGAGGTTGGAGAATTTCTAAAAAGTTTTTTTTCATCGCTAAAGCAGGGCGAAAAATGGTCCATGGCAAAAATTCGAGGACAGGAAATAAATGGAATTAGTGGTGAAACATGCAGGGAATGGATTGAAAACAATATAACAAAGAACTCGAGAGGCAACGTAGAATTTTGGATGCTAAAAGTTTTTGGGAAAGAGGGAAGGGATTTTTTACTCGCAAGAAATCCATATGCAAAAGATGAAATAAAAAAAGAGGACGTACGAATATTCTTCATGGAAAACACAAGAAGGTTGCCAATCGGCAAAAAATGGGCAATCTCAACAATGAAAAAATGGAAATCAGGAGATTTTAAAGGAACAGGAATTGTGGACTGGTTGGCAAGAAACTACCCCGGACAAACAGAAAAAGGAATCAGGGAAGTCCTGGAAAAAGACGCAGAAAGCATCTTGAAAAGGAACCCATTTGAAGTAAGAAAAGGAAGGAATTAAATTCAGGTCAAAGCCAAAATTTGACAAAACAAGGGAAATACGGGAAAATATCACCTATGCATAACATTGAGCGGCCATCAGGAAGTGTTCAAAAACTTTTGGATTTATTGAAGCTGTACAATGCAAGGCTGGATTCAAGTGCAAACATAGCCAGAGGCCAAGAAAAAGCCGTGGGAGCTGTCAGCAGAATTGGAAAAGTGAGGCTCAGACAGAGGGCGAGCATTCGGGAGGCAGTGGATGACATGCTCAGAGACGAATCAGAAGCATTGAGAACGGCAAGAAATTCACAACAAGCAACAGATTTGAATATGGCTAAAGAAATACAGCAATTGGCTCGTGAATGTGGATTACAGGTGATGTCAAAGGCCAAAAAGGCCGGAGACCCAGAGAGCTTGCGATTAAGGATACAGATTGCGGACAAAGATCTGTTTCGTGAAGCAATTGAAAGTGCCGAGGTTTCAAAAGAAGATCTCCTCAAACTCGCAGAAGGATTCAAAGAAGATATTTTTTCCGGAAATTGGGAAAGGCTTATGAGCTCAAAAAGTCTTCAAGGATTAGACATCATCGCGGACCAGGAAAATGTTCAGGATGACCCATTTTTCACAAGGGCAAAACATATAATAAAAGCACTCGCCAAAAGTATCCATGAAAAAGACGGGGAAAATCTAGTCGAACAAAATCTCAAAAAAATCGCAGCACAACTTTTCCTCGAATTCGAAAAAGATATGGGCGACAAACTCCGTGTCATCCCGACCGGAGATGCAAGCCGAGAATATCTGTTGGAGGCCGACATCACCATGAATTTGTGGCTCAAAAAAGCAAAATGGATGTATCAGAATCCAGAATATGCACTCTACGCCACTCAAATGAATACCACCTACAAAAACGCCCTAAAACAATATCTCCAGGCACACGAACAACCCTGTTTTGGAGAAGAGGAATGCTTCGGGGAAGCCAAAGCATTCGCCCTCGAACGCGCGTACGAAAAAACCGAACGAATGTAAATTCAATTCCTACATCCTACATCCTCAATCCTAATTCCTAACTCATGGAGGCGGCGATCGGAATCGAACCGATGCATCGCAGTTTTGCAAACTGCTCCCTTAACCACTTGGGTACGCCGCCGCGTATATCAAAAAACCAAGTCAAAGCAGAGGGATTGTAGCATAGCTCTAATTATGCGTCACGATTTCAGTTCCGATATCGATGAAATCGTACACAAATTCCTGATCGATTGGCAGAAATCGTACACAGCCATGGCTTCTACGGGTTCCGATGTGGCTATATGCTTCTGTCCACATGCCGTCCTGCGTAAACCATTCCGTCGGCACAGGTGTATCCGATCCGAGCTCGCCAATACGATTGCGAAGGTTGGAATTTCCCAAACTCGGGAGCGCATGCAGTCCGTATCCTTCAAATCCATTACCACGATCAAGTGCCACAAATTTTGGCATAATATAATATGGCGCTTTCGCACCGATTCTCCACTGTTGTTTGAAAAGCACCTTCCAGTTTCTCAATGGCGTTGGATGCTGATCACTTCCTGTACTCACTGAAAATTTTCGAACCACATACTCTCCAATTTTCAAGCGAGCTGTCTGTTCAGAAATGCTGACATCCATACTGCGTGGCTGATCGAAATGAATCACGCGTCCAGGAGAAGAATCATTCAGGTAATTCAAACGCTGTGCCAATTCATCAGAAGAATAAGGCTCACCAGAAACAAAATTCAGAGCCACTTCACTGGCATCAACCCATTGAACGCCAGGAATCACGAGCCCAAAATATTCTCGATACACGTCTTCAATCCTCGGAAATTTTGCCATAAAACGGAAAACACCCGTCTCGCCAGGATCGACGCGAGGAGTATCCAGAGCAATTCGATTCAGAGAAATCCATCCACTTTCACTCGTACCAGTGTAGAGAGCACTCGCATGGTCACGTTCGCGCATCGTGCCGAGCTGTACAGGGATTCGTGATTTACATCCACTTTGATCAGAAAACCAAGGAATATTCCCGGTATTTTGCATCAAAATAGTCACTTCCGCCGATTCACCAGGAATGCCGTTATGCATATTTGGAGTGCTGACCGGAATTGCGCCATACAAAGGTTGTTCCACTGTGGGAATACTGCAATCAGTCGACCCATCGATCGTTGGGAGATTATCAGGAATCTCTATCGCAGGTGGAGCCACTGGCTCAGTCGCAAGAGGAGCAATGATATTCGTAACACTGGAAGCATCACTTGGATCACCGCCAACTTGCGCTTCGATCAGCTCTCCACTGTCGGTCGTATGATATGCCAAAATTTCTCCAAAACGTTTCACAGTTTCCAGAGAAGCGACACGTTCCATCACCGCAGGATTGATAAGATTCGCCAAAATCGAAGTCTTGACGAGTCCCGGAAGGGCATCATGAGACAGAAACCCCAGAGATCCACCGACCGTAAAAGCCAAGGCCAATGCAGCCACAAGAGAGCGGGAAGAACCGGAACGTCGTCGAGCCATATTTCTGTGTTTTAATTTTTATTTTTGGCTTCAAAAGCATCGAAACCGACTTCATTATACATCAAAATTTGACATTTTGTCAAGTAAGGTGGATAATCAGACCCTTTTTAAAAAAGTATCTCAAATTCTATGAGAATAAGAACACCAAGCGATGGAGACGGGACGCATCCAAGAATATCAGTCGAGGATGGTCTTACTATCTTGCGAAGAGCGAGCGAGAAACAGAGAAAGGCTCAGGTCAACAGAAGCATTAGAACATGGGTAGGACTTTTCGCGGCAGCCGCACTCGGAGCAGTAAGTCTCGCTCTGTGGATAAAGAAGGATCAAGAAGTTCTCGACCAAACAGTGATAATGAATTCCTTGAAAGAGAGAGGAATCATAGATGATATGTGCAAGCGTTGTGAAGGCGCAGTGGGGGGCATACTCGGCAATTTTAAAGACATAAAAGAAAGAAAAGACAAAGTCTTGGAAGTCTTGGGACAAGAAACAGAAAGAGCAATTATTGAATGTCGTATTCTCGGAGAGGAGCCAAAGGCAACCCTGGCATTTCATCAGAAATCCGAAGGCATATGGAAAGAAATCAAGGAAATTGACATCTGTTCCGCAAAAACCGCAGCGAACAAGCGCTAATCCAGAAGCTTCTGCAGCTCTTTTTTGAACGTTTCAATATCTCGAAATTGTCGATACACCGAAGCAAAACGGATATACGCCACATCATCGATTTTGCGCAGTCGCTCCATAATTGCCTCTCCGATCGCCTGACTCGGAACCTCTTTCCCGAGGCGTGACCATTCTTCCTCGAGCTCATTCATCATACGATCAATCTGATCCTTCCCAATCGCGCGTTTCTCACACGCCCGCCAAATCCCACGTTCCACCTTTTCTCGACTATACGACTCCCGAGAATTATCGCGCTTCACCACAATGAAAGCACTCATTTCCACCCGCTCAAAAGTCGTAAACCGAGCATGACAAGCATCACATTCCCGCCGCCGCCGAATCGATTTCCCCTCATGTGTCACACGAGAATCGAGAACACTCGTATCCTTATTGGAACATTTCGGACAATGCATACGCGCATACTCTAGCAAAGAAATTAATATTTTTGAACCGGTTGAGTGCACTAATTGAAGACAGAGGCGCTAGAATAAAAAAGATATTTCCGGGAAAAAGCGTTTCACATCTCCGACCACATCCTCTCCGCAAAAGTATCCGTCATTCCAGCAACATAGTCTTTCACCACGACTTCTATTCGTTCACCGTCTGCCATCATCACTCGTGCCCGCTCCGGCAACTTTGAAGGATCTTTCAAAAAAGCCGAAAAAAGATCGCGAATAATAGATTGTCCATGATCGGTCTGCGCCTTCACCCTCGGACTATGATAAAAATTTTCCAGTAAAAATTTCCGAACCAAATCAAGTGCAATTCGAAAATCCGGACTGAAAGAAATTAAAACCGCAGGATATTTTTGAACATCCTCCAGCGTCAAAATCTTATTTTCCAAAAGCCGTTTTTGCGATTCAGTAGACACATCTTCCACCATCGCACGCATCAAAGCATTTGAAACTCTCGCTCGAAGCGTCTCATCAAATATTCCCAGGTCATAGCCATGCGACACGCGTTCCAGAATCTCGCGCATCAGAGGCACACCGCGCAAATCTTCAAAAGAAAAAACTTCTGACCGGAGTCCATCATCGATATCCGCGCTCATGTAGGCGATCTCGTCGCCCAAATCCACAACCTGCCCTTCCAGATGTGCCGAGTAAACAAATTTCATTTTCGGTCGATCAAAAGGCGTGTGATGCTTGAGCATCCCATCCAAAACTTCTTTTGTGAGATTCAATCCCTCGAAATCTGGAGAAATTTTTTCCAATTTTTCGACAACTCGCAAGCTTTGTTCATTGTGTTCAAAATGCAAATCAAAGCCTTGCAAAATCTCATTCATCGCCGCCTCACCAGCATGTCCAAAAGGCGTGTGTCCGAGATCATGCGCCAACGCAATTGCCTCACCAAGGTCTTCATTCAGGCCAAAAGTCCGACACAGTCCACGACTAATCTGCGCACATTCCACCGAATGAATCATGCGATTGCGATAATGATCCCCTTCTGAAGAAACAAAAACTTGTGTCTTCGCCTGAAGTCTGCGAAAAGCCTTCGAATGAATAATTCGATCCCGATCCCGCTGGAAGCACGTGCGATAGGAATCCACTGAAGTCGCATACATACGCCCCTGCGACTGCCCACTCTTCACAGCAAAAGCAGCCAAAGTTTCGCATTCCCGGTTTTCAATAACTTCGCGAGAAAAGAGTTGCATAATTTATGAAGAAGAATTCTCATCCTCCACTCGAATCCCCTGAGAATTATAGTAAATCAGCGCCGCACGCGAATGCTTCAAAACTGCTTCATCTAGCCCAGCCTTCAGTCCATCAGCCGTGTCGTACACCGTAGAACTGAGATCCATCGCCAAATAAATCACCGCAAAAACAATCCACAAAAGCGGAGGAGTAATGAACCCCAGAGCCAGAAACATTGTCGTCAGAGACACTTTAAACCCCGTGTACATCCACAGCGTCACCGACATCGAACAATCAATAAGCCTCGCCGGAATAGCTCCAAAACTCAGAGAAAACCAAGCCCCACCCATCACCATCACCGGAGCCAAAAGTGCCGAAATCACCGATCCCATATCCGCTCGCGGCACCGATCTCAACGCGAAAAAAATAATCACCGCAGCAAAAAGATTGATCCACTGGGCCGTTCGATGTTTATTGATATTCGTAAAAACAAAAATTTTCTCTTCCGCATGAAGATGAGCCTTCAAAAGCTGCCGATGAGCCAGAATCATGTACCAATAAAAAGGATCAAGTTTTTTCATAGAAATAGGGAAATAAAGCACCAGCATCATACACACAGGTTGCGATCAGCCACAAGAGACCAGTTCCAAACCCTCGGATTTTCACGTAGTATAGCGTCATGCGAAACCTTCTCGAAAAATATCTCGAGCACTGCGAAATCAGCAAAAACCAGTCCCCTCGCACGATCATCAATTATCGCCACTACCTCACTCGTTTCGCCGACTGGGCCGAAAAAAATGCCGGGAAAAATTTCAAAATCGAAAAACTCACCCTCGATCAGGTCCAGGATTTCCGCCTCCATCTCAGTCGTCGCGGCGATCTCTCCATCAAAACGCAAAATTATCACATCATCGCGCTTCGCGCTTTTCTCAAGCACCTCATCAAGCAAGACATCGAAACTCTCGCTCCCGAAAAAATCGAACTCAGTAAATTGCCCGGAAGAACCGTCGAATTCCTCACGCGCGAAGAACTCGAAAGACTCTTCGCCGCGGCCGAAAAAGACGACATTCGAGGCCTGCGCGACCGAGCTATTCTCGAAACCCTCTACTCCACCGGCCTGCGCGTCAGCGAACTCGCCAATCTCAACCGCAAACAAGTCGATCTCAAACGCTGCGAATTCATGGTCCGCGGCAAAGGCCGCAAACCCCGCATCGTCTTCCTCTCGCAGCGCGCCGTCGATTATCTAGAAAAATATTTCGCCGCCCGCCTCGACAGTTTTGATCCAGTATTCCTGAATCACAAACACGGCAAAAAAGGCACCGACATAACCCTCGGCGAAGCTCGTCGCCTCACGACCGTCAGCATCGAAAAAATCGTCCGTGATACAGCTCTCAAGGCCGGCATCATCAAGCGCGTCACCGCTCACACCCTCCGCCATTCCTTCGCCACAGAACTCCTCGTCAACGGCGCCGACATTCGCTCAGTCCAAGAAATGCTCGGCCACGCCAGCATCACCACCACGCAAATCTACACGCATCTCACGAATCGCAGACTCAAAGAAGTGCATGAGAAGTTTCATAGTTAAATTTCCACAATATTCCCAATGAAAAAACACCTCTTCCTCGCCCTCAGCCTCTCGCTCCTCATCTTCACCGGCATAGCGCAAGCCCTGTCACCCATCGATAACCTCGAAGGTCACTACGTCCTCATCCGGGAAGGGAAGCAAGACACCGGACAATACATCGATCTCAAGCGCATCAGTGGCAAAAAATTCCACGTCTCCGGATTTGCCTATTGGACAAGCACATACAATCCTGACAATGTTCATACCGGCGAACTCGACCACGATGTCACCGTCAGATCGAAAGTTTTTTACTATTCCGACGGGATAGAAGACTACAGTTGCCACGCAAAAGTAAACTGGAAGCCAGGAAAACTCACCGTAAAAGATAACAATCAATGTGGCGGAATGAACGTCACGTTCACGGGAACGTACATAAAATCAAAATCCTAGAGGCTCTCGAGCTCATACCCCGCCTCCTTTTTGTCACTCACTACCTTCCCTTCTTTCAGCACAACAACCCGTTTTTTCAGTAAATCCACCACACCTTTGTGATGCGTCGACAAAATCACCGTCGTCCCACCCTTATTAATTTTCACTAAAAGTTTCAAAAGTTCCTGTGTCGCAATCGGATCCAAATCTCCCGTCGGTTCATCGCACACGAGCAGGAGCGGAGCGCCCACCAGTGCCCGCGCAAGCGAAACTTTCTGCTTCTCTCCGCCCGAAAGTTCATGCGGAAAACGCTTCTCTTTCCCCGTCATCCCCACGAGATGCAAAGTCTCCGTAACACGCGCATGAACATACGAATCATGATTCTTCGTCATCTCGAGAGGCAAAGCAACATTCTCAAAAACCGTTTTCTTCGGCAAAAGACAGTGATCCTGAAACAAAATCCCAATCTTCTGACGATACTTCGCCGCCTCATTTTTATTCATCCCCGTCACCTCAAACTGATCCACAAAAATCTTCCCACTGTCCGGTTTCTGAGTCCCAAGAAGTAAATGCAAAAGCGTCGATTTCCCAGCTCCACTGCGCCCAATCAAGCACACAAATTCCTCACCTTCAATCTCAAAATGCACATCCGAAAGCACAGAACGCACACCAAACTTTTTCGAAATATGCTGGAAACGGATCATAAAAAAGCTAAATTCTAACTCCTCAATCCTACATCCTAAATCCTAAATTCTCAATCCTACTTCTTCAACAAAAACTCTTCATCCGTCAGCGTCACTCCGAGCGGTTTCACAAAAACTTCGCGTCGCTCACTTGCTTCCGTCACGCCCGCAACCACCGCATTCAAGCCATTTTTCTTCGCAATTTCCACAATCTTTTCTCCATCACCAGGCGTGAAAACCGCCATTCCCACACCATAGTTGAAAATCTTCATCATCTCTTCTTTCGAAATATTCGCGTGCCTTTCGACAAACTCAAAAATCGCCGGCACCGGCAACATTGTCTCAATCACATACCGAAGGTTTTTTTTTGATCTCATGAGTTTCTGCCATCCGTGACCCGTAATCGGTTCGATGTTCGTCACGTCGATATTCTCTCGAAGTAAATTCTGCACAAATGGCGTATACAAAATCGTCGGCGCATTCATCGCGTCATAGAAGTCCCGTCCATCTGGCAATTTCGTGCGATACCCTTGAGGCAAATCCGCAGCCAATTTTCGCAGCGTCGTAAAACCATTATCATGCGGACCAGAACTTTCGATAAAAACAATCTGATCGCCAGCAGAAAGTCGCGAGGAGTCGATAGGTTTCTTCCCCGGTGGACAGATGCCAAAAAGCGCACCAGCGATATCGAGTTTTCCTTCAAGAATTTTCCCTTTCAGTTGCGGCGTTTCCCCAGAAAAATACACACATCCCACTTTTTCACATCCCGCCACAAACCCATCCAAAAACCCTTTCATAAAAGTTTCATTGAAAACAATTTCCGGTGTACTGCTCGGCAAGTACAGGGAAATTAAAATGGTCTGGAGCCCACTCGCCGCCGCATCATTCGTCATCACCGCCACCGTTTTGATCCCAATATTATGCCAAAATTTCAAAGCCTCTTCCGTCGAAAGATCCTCCGGCCGCGCATCATCACTCGTCCCCAAGCCCTCAGGAAGCAAAGTAACCGAAAGACTCTCCGCACCAGCCTTCAAAAAAGGTTTCAAATCGAGAGTAAAAACATTAGCACTAGACCCAAATCCCGACTCTGGAATAAACCCATAAGCCCCAGCAAATTTCACCGTCCGCTGACTCGCCACAATGAACGCCGCTTTCGCCTTGTCCAGAATATCGTAGTTGACATGCTCAATTTTTTTCATGCTGGAGCGCATTATAGCACAGCTTCACACAGTTCATAAAAATGTTAACTTTCGTTCATGTCCAGAGCGTACAATCGCCAACATGAAAAACTTCCGCATCATTCCCTTCAAAGACCCCGACTATCCAGAGCTCCTCCGACACATCCACAAGCCACCAGAAGCGCTCTACCTCTGGGGAAATCTCCCCACGAAGCGTTCTATCAGCATCGTCGGCACGCGCAAAAGCACACTCTACGGCGCTTCACAGACTCGCAACATCGTGCGATTTCTCCGAGATTATCCGTTCCAAATCATCAGCGGTTTCGCCGACGGCATCGATCTCGTCGCACACCACGAAGCGCTCGAACAAGGCCTGCCAACCGTTGCCGTCCTCGGCCACGGATTCGATCATATCCCGCCAAGGAAATTTTCCACAGCGCGCAAAGTCATCGAACAAGGCGGCGGATTTCTCAGCGAATATCCACCGAGCATGCCCGGCAATAAATTCCAATTTCCCGAGCGAAATCGCATCATCGCCGGACTTTCGAAAGTCACGATCGTCGTCGAAGCACCGAAAAGTTCCGGCGCGCTCATCACCGCCACACTCGCCTTGGAAAATAATCGCGAAGTTTTCGCCATCCCCGGCGACACCAACCGCGAAAATTCGCAAGGTTGCAACGAACTGATTCAGCAGGCAAAAGCCACAATCCTACTCGACCCCGCGAATCTCCTCCACGCCTACGGCCTCGCGCCGGAGACCGCACAACCAGAATTATTTTTCAATCTGCCACAGGAGCAACAAGACATTCTGAAAGTCCTCTCACCCGAAAACCCAAAAAGTTCCAACCAAATCCTCGCCGAAACGAACAAAAATATCACCGAAATCCTCGTAAATCTCACCATCCTCGAATCCGAAAAAAGGATCAAAAGAGTCCCCGGCGGTTTCGTGATATTTTGAAATTTCTACAAGTCCAAAGTATTGTTTTTTCTTTTTTATTTTTTTATCCTTAATTTCCAATTCTATGACAAATGCCAATCAACTCCGAAAAGTTATTGAGGAGGTATTAATCCAATATGGTCTAACAGAAATCCAGAAGGATATTGCAGAACTGCGCGCCATGCACAAAGAAAACCGCACGATGCTCGAAGAATCACGCGCCATGCACAAAGAAAACCGCACGATGCTCGAAGAATCACGCGCCATGCAACAGGAAAACCGCACGATGCTCGAAGAATCACGCGCCATGCAACAGGAACTTCGCACCATGCAGCAACAAGTCACAGATATGCAGACTCAAATGATCGAAATGCAGCATGAGCTTCGAAATATGCATCTGAAATCGTTGGCCATGCAGCGGGAGATAATAGAAATGCACAAAGAAACATTGAGTTTGCAGCGAGAAACGCGCGATATGCAAAACAATCTCTGGACCATGATGGATGAAGTAGTGACCATTATCAAAAAACGCGATCAGATGGATGCACTTCAGGGCGGCACGCTCACGCGCCATGAAGAAACGCTCATCGACCACAATCGTCGGATTTGCACATTGGAAGAGGCAGAGATGAATTAAAGAAATTCCTACACCCCCATATTCGTCGCCCGAAACACTTCTTCAATCGTCGTGAGCCCCTGCGCCACCTTCAAAAGTCCATCTTCTTCCAGAGTAATCATGCCTTTCTTCCGCGCAGCCTCCAGCAATTTCCCGCTGCTCGATTTTTGTAAAATCAATTCTTCCATCTCACGATCCATGGAAAACATTTCGCAGATCACGAGCTGACCTTTGTATCCGGTCTTGCTGCACTTATCACACCCCACCGGTCGCGGAATTGTCTCAGGCACAGCCACTTTCAAGTCCGGTCGCACGACAGCAAGTGAAGCCACCATCGCCTGAAATTTTGCTAAATCCGAAGCACTCGGCGCCACCATCTCGCGACACTCACACACTACACGCACGAGCCGTTGCGCAATGATCGTGCTGAGCGCCGGCGCCATCATAAACTCCGGAATGCCCATGTTGAGAAGTCGCGGAATCGTCTCCACCGCGCTATTCGTGTGCAGCGTACTCAGGAGCACGTGCCCCGTGAGCGCCGCCTGCGCAGCCGTCGTCGCCGTCTCCAAATCACGAATTTCACCAATCATCACCACGTCCGGATCCTGACGCAGCACCGACCGCAGTCCCGCCGCAAAAGAGTATCCATGCGATTCATCAATCTGACTCTGCGTCACCCCCGTGATCTGATATTCCACCGGATCCTCGAGCGTAATAATTTTCGTTTCCGTGTCATTGAACTGCGCGAGCAGTGCGTACAGCGTCGTCGTTTTCCCTGATCCCGTAGGCCCCGTCACCAGCACCATGCCGTGCGAAAGTCCTGAAAGTCCGTTCATCGTCTCCAAATATTTTCCCGCAAAACCCATCTGATCGAAATGCATCACACCTTTCGAACTATCGAGAAGTCGACACACAAAAGACTCCCCAAATTCCGTAGGAATCGAAGACACACGCACGTCCACTTTTCCATTATTCAGGACAAAACTATACCGTCCATCCTGCGGAATATTCGTCACATTCAATTTCATTTTCGAACGATACTTGATCTGATTTGCAATATTTTTGTAGACATCCTGATTCAAATCAAACACCTTGTGCAGCACGCCATCGATACGAAATCGCACACGAGTCAGCCCCGCCGAAGGTTCATAATGAATATCACTCGCATTCGTTTTCATGGCTCCCACTTCGATAAAATTCATCGCCTCATCCGCCGTCAATTTCTCCACTTTCTCCCGCATTTCCGAGAGCAAAGAAATCTCTTTTTCATACGCCGCAATTCGATCATGCTCGACCGTCGTAATCAATTTTTGTTTCTCAATCCCCTTTTCGAAATCATACACATGGAGAGTTTCCTCAAAAGATTGTTGCGAACAGAGATGTGGCAAAACTTCAAATCGCTGCGCTTTCAACACTTCAAAAAGTTTCAAAGTCTCAACATTCGAAGGATCCACAGCAGCAATTCGAATCACGCGCCCAACAAGCATAAAAGGCATCACGGAAGCCTTCTGGGCCATGTCCAAAGTCACGAGCCGAAGGAGATCCGGATTCACCGGAGTCCGCGCAATATCGACATAAGGAATCTTCAATTCCTCCGCTCGACGCATCACTTCCTTCTCCTTGAAATCGCGATTGATCGTCGTCAGCCCCTGAGAAAAACTCGCCTGCTGTCCATTCGCAAGTTTCCCGGAGTTCCCGTCGTCGCCCCCCGAAGCCGCCATAGGATCAAAAATCGTAGCCATAAGGTTTGGTTTGTATTTCCAACCATTGTACCACAAAAAGCAGGATTTGGGAAGCTGCGGGAAGCTAAATTTCGGAAAGAACTGTAGAATCACAAAGCTGATGGAGCAAATGAATTTGACAAAAAGGCAAAATACACTTAAAATTCAATCTTGTTTTCTAACAAACATCTCCAATGACAAATACAATCGGTCAATTTCCAGACAGCTGGACCATGTTCACAACAGAACAAAAAGCACTTTTAGCAGCAGAAAGTTTTAATTTCGAGAGACCGGCAGATGCTGAATTAGCGCTTATAACAGACGAAGGAGTGAGACGCGGCATGACAAGAATTTTCGACCGTCTCGACGGCACACGCACACCAGAGCAATCAGAATTTTTAACAGCCATCGAATCTCAATTCGCAGCGAAACTCGCCGTATGGACAGAGAGATTTCTCATCAACGCGAAAAATCTTCCCACTGTAGAGGGTCTCACCAATTGGCTCGCAAGCCTTTCAGGCGAAACGCTGGATGGATTGAGAGAATTTGGCGCTCAAAAACTCGTTCTGGTCCCTCCAGAAAAAGCTGTAGCCCTTTTGAGGGCAATCGATGCAAACAAAACAATTCCAGACCAAACGGACAGCAAAAACTGGTGGCCAGAATTCTGGGACACAGTAGGCTCAGAAAAATGGAAATTTGGTATTACAAAGGCAGTAAAAGAAAATCCTCTTGATGAATCTATCCTCTATGCAGATTTTCCAACAAACGAAAATCGAAGAATCAATGAACAAATGGTCACAGAATATAAAAAACGCTTCGCCGAAAAAGGTGTTGGCATCATGCCTCCTCATGGTTACGTTCCAGCAATGGCCGGCCAGATAGCAGAAGGAGAAGTCTTGGATCGAAATACCTGGAATGCCTTTGAAAGACCTGCTGGCGCTCAGGACTTGCCGAACGCGGGTTGGGACGGCGACCGCGTCGTTCTGGGCAGGAGCGATCCTGGCAATTCGTACGGCAGCCTGCGCTGTCTGCCGTGGGTTGAGGGCGAGATGGAAACTTAGTCTTCGATTCTTGTCTTTTCTTTTCTCTTCTCTTTATCTTTTCAACAATAAAGTGTTCAATGTGGAGCGTGGCGAACAGTCACCTCCACATTTTGTTGAGGCTGCCATATTTTGTCTCTCATAAAAAAGACTTTGAATTTCAAAAGAAGTCTTGAGATCACAATCAGCACATCTCCCCTCACGTTTGAGCGAAGTTTATCCCCGTAGAGCGGGGGTGAAAAAGCAAACCAATGCGAACATCGCAGTCGCGACTGCAAATGTTCATCAGAGAAACTTCGTCACATGCTCAGAACTTGCCGAACGCGAATTGGAACGACGACCACGTCAATCTGGACAGGAACAATCCTGACAATTCGAACGACAACCTGCGCTGTCTGCCGTGGATGAGAGAAGGTGTGCTTTTTATGTGCTCTGTGAAGCCTTTAGCCATCCGCCAAGCATTCTGCCAATCTCGGCGAGCATGCCCTGTATCTGGAAGATTTTTGTCTCATTCGTGAGTTGAAGTTCCAGGAAAAGGCGTAATTTCAAAGTCGAAATCTCGAGCAAACTGCTGGCTTTAATCAGGTACGAAGCCTTCAATGATTTTGGAGCATTCTTGGCCATAATGGCATATTCCAGAAAATCGAGAATCGATTTTTCGAGACTGATGCCGAGAGAAAGTCTCCACCGTTTCTCCAAAACATTATTCATGACTATAATCGCCTTATACGCATCATAACTTTTATTGATAATGGGAAGTGAATCCATAGATCTGAGTTTAGGGAATATCTGGAAAAGCTGGTTTGCCTTTCGCAAAGGCAAGAAGTATTCCCGAGAATTGCATGAATTTCAATATCATTTGGAAGAGAATATTGCGGAGCTTTTTGAAGATTTGAATTCAGGGAAATATCAGCATGGATCTTATAAAAAATTCATCGTCGCTGACAACAAGAAAAGAGAGGTTTCAGTCGCCCATATTCGTGATCGCATAGTGCATCGCGTCATTTATGATTTGCTCACAAAGCTCTATGACAAGACATTTATATACGATGCCTGGTCATGTCGCACCGGAAAAGGTTTACTCGGCTGTATCAAAAGAACACAGCAATTTCTGAAATCCTATCCGCAGAGCCATATCTGGAAAGGAGACGTGAGAAAATTTTTCGACAGCGTGAATCAAAACGTCCTGCTTCAGATTCTTGCACGAAAAATCAAAGACGAAAAAACCATGAATCTGCTCAAAAAAATCGTTTTCAGTTTTGAGAGAGAGAGAGAGAGAGAGAGAGAGAGAGTAGCGGCGTGCGTGGAATGCCAATCGGAAATCTCACGAGCCAAATCTTCGCAAACATCTATCTCAACGAATTCGATCGTTTCGTGAAGCATATCCTCAAACCAAAAGCTTATCTTCGATACGGCGATGATTTTATTCTCATCGAAACAGATGGAGGAAAGTTGAAATCCTTTCGCACCCAAGCCGCCGCTTTCTTACAAGAACAGCTCAAGCTCAACATAAATCCAAAGAGCGACAAAATACCCAAAGCAAAACACGGCCTCAGATTTCTGGGTGTCATACTCTGGCCATCAGGTAGGAAATTAAACAAAAGAAATCAGGCACGCATCAAAAAAAGACTCAGTCCTACCAACATCGCGAGCTACCGCGGCATGTTGCTGAAGCATTCAAACAAGAAAAACCACAAAGCTTTTCATTGGCTCATTTATGAAGAATTAGAGCATCAGTTTCTCAATTGATCTGGAATATAATTTGAATTAGAATTTCATCATGACGACAAAAGCCACCATCGCAGGGATGAAAACATATAGGAAAGCGAGCATAAAGAAGCGAAAAGCGTACCTTCATAGTTTTGCCGAGAAAATGTTATATCGCACCACAAAGACTGAAAATCCACAGACAACCAAAAAAATGGTCAAGAAAGTTCTCAAGCGAACATAAGGTTATATGCCCAAAAAACGAATCGGAGAAACCAGCTATCAGGAAACAACATTTGGAATTATTCCACGATCCAAATTAATTCCTTTAGAAATAGAAGGCATAAAACGAGCATGGGATTTTGTTTTAAAACAGCACCAGCGTGACCAAAAAATTCCTATTACTGTGACATCGCTGAAAAAGATTCATAAAATCGGATTCGGTTGGATTTTCCCAGAACACGGAGGGAAGTTTCGAAAAATAGAAGTGCACGTATCAAAACATTCGCCACCAAAATCATATCTGATTCCTCAGGTGATGGAAGATTTCGCTGAGGATTTGAAAGCACGCATACGGCACATTCCAAAGATCGAGAATGATGAATTTTTGAACGAACTCATTCAGTTTCTCTCATGGGCGCATCACCGCTTTTTATGGATTCATCCTTTCCAGGATTACAACGGCCGGATCGGAAGATTACTTATCAGCATGCTATTGCTCAATCTCAATCTTCCTCCAGTTGAATTGAAAGTTGAAACACCATCCGGAAGAAAAAGATACATTCAAGCGCTGCAACAGGCCGACAACGGAAATTATACAAAGCTCGAAAAACTCATCGCCGAAGCCATAGATGAGGCAATAAAAGAATTGAGGAAAGTTTCCTGAAGAGCTCTGACCATAGATTTTACAAAAAAGGAGTTTGGGTGAGGTGAATTTGAAAATTTCCGAAAAAATTGCGAGGACGCGGGACCCCAAAGAGAGTGGTTTTTGGCGTGAAGCCCCGCTAAGCGGGGTAGCCAAAACACCCTCCTTTGGGTCGCGCCCGGAGCACTTTTTCGGAAATTTTCAAACTCACCTCACCCAAACGGCGTTCTTCGAAAGGTCTACTTCACTCCCTTCAAAGCCTCCAAAACCGCCAAGGCCGAGTCATGATCCATGCCCTCAACAGACATGAGATCTTTCTCCGAAAGCCCCTTGATCTGTTCAACAGAAGTCAAATTCGCCGCCGCCAATTTCTCAACAACATGTGAGTTGAGTCCGAGATCAGCAATTTTTTCAACAACCTTCTTTTCAACCACAGTCGTCGCGAGTTCAGAAGCATCTTTGATATCAATTTCCCATCCCGTCAAAATCGAAGCGAGCCGCACATTTTGGCCATTTTTCCCGATCGCAAGTGGACGTTGGTCAGTGGCCACAAAAATCGCCGCGCGTTTTTGTTGATTGTTCAGTTGAATCTGCGTGATCTTCGCAGGGCTCAGGGAAGCCTTGATATACTGCTCAGGATTTTCAGCATACTGGATGATGTCGATACGTTCGTTGTTCAATTCCGCCATCACATTCATGACACGCACACCTTTTTGGCCAACACATGAGCCAATCGGATCAATTTTCGGATCGTTCGAAGACACCGCCACTTTGCAGCGCACGCCCGGTTCACGCGCAATCGCCTTGATTTCCACCAATCCCGAACGCGCTTCAGGAATTTCGAGCTCCATCAATTTTCGCACGAGATTCGGATGTTTGCGAGAAATCAAAAGCTGCGGACCTTTCGTCGTCTTGATCACTTTGTCCAAATAAATTTTCAAACGTTGACCGCCATAATATCGCTCACCAGGAATCTGTTCTTCTTTCGGCAAGAAAGTCGTCGTCTTATTATCCAGATTGAGATACACAAATTCACCATCCACACGATGCACGAGCGCATTGATGAGCTCATTTTCACGACCCTTGAACATTTCATACATCACATCACGTTCCGCTTCCTGGAGACGTTGAATAATCACCTGTTTTGCTGATTGCGCTGCGATGCGTCCATAGCCAGGAGGTGTCACATCAATGCGGATTTCATCACCAACCTTCGCCTCTTTTTTGTATTTCTTCGCCTCCGTCACAGAAATTTCCAGATCCTCACTCTCCACTTTTTTCACCACCATCTTCAACAAAAAAACCGTCGCATTCCCCGTCATATCGTCGAGAACGACGTCCACATTTTGATCCCGAGTCCCATAATCTTTGCGATACGCAGCCTTCAAAGCAGCCTTGATCGTTTCCATGACTTTCTCCCGATCAATCCCCTTCTCATCACAAAGTTGCGAAATAGCAGCAGCGAATTCAGTTTGCATAACAAGTAAAAATAAAGAAGTACAAAAAAACAAGCAAGGTTCAAATAAACCTTACTTTCGAGGAGATTCTAACAGCAAGTCAGCCAAAAGTCAAAAAAAGCCGTCCAATCGCCCTCAATCCTACATCCTCAATCCTCAATCCTGCTTTCCGTCACCACCCGCTGCGCAGCAGCAAAAGAAATCCCGCGACTCGCCAAATGCCGAAAAACAGAAGCACGTTGATTTTTTGCTCGCTTAAAAGAAGATTTTTTCTTATAAAGTGCAAAAATTTTCCGCGCCGTCTCGACTTCATCAATCTCCAAATCCGCAAGCCCTCTCGCCGCCGTCGCAGCATCCACACCTTTCCTCTTCAACTCAAACTCAATCATCTTCTTCCCCCGCGGTCGAAATTTCAAACGATCCCGCGCAAAAGCCTGCACATACGAATAATCATCCAAATATTTCATCTCCAAAAGTCGCACCAAAACTTTTTCAATCACCACGTCTTCGCCAGGAAATTTCTCAAAAAGTTTTCCCCGCATCTCCAAAACCGTCCGCCGTCGCCGCGAAACAATTTTCAAAGCCGCCTGCATGATAGTCTCGTACATGGGCTGAGTATAGCGTTTTTCGAGGTTTTTACCAGCATCTCAAAAGTGGTGAGTGAAGAATTTTTTCGAAAAAGTGCTCCGGGCGCGACCACAAGGATAGTGTTTTGGCTAAAAATCGAATTGCAAGCAATTCGATTTTCTTTACGCCAAAAACTATCTCTTCTGGATCCCGCGTCCTCGCAATTTTTTCGAAAAAATTCTTCACTCACCACTTTTGAGAACCAGAAAAAATAAAAAAAACATAACAATTTTTGTGCCCAAAAGGTTGTTCCGAAAAAGAGTGCGGGATTTTGCGCGCGTGGCGCAACTGCGAGGATGAGCGGGCATGGTGTCCCGCGAAGCGGGACGAGCGAATCACGAGCACTTAGGAATTTTCCCTCGCAGGGGGAAAATTCCGGCGACGCGCGCGCAAAATCCCGCACTCTTTTTCGAGTACACCGATTTCCGGGCACAAAAAAAGTCCGAGGACCCTCACTCACTTATCCTCGGACTCTGCACTCGCGATTGTCCCAAAAACTCAGATAGAAATCAAGAGAAAATGGTGTTGACTAGCCATAATTCGTAGGTCTAGTCACCCTTGAAAGCTGAAAATTCAGCTTTACAAAGCTGAAAATTTTATGTCACCATTGACCCTTGGCTCTCTGAAGCCGTTTGAAGCTGCTTCACTTTTTCGAGAACTTCCTTCTCGAGAGCTCGTAGAATAGTCGGATTGGTAGCTAAAAAGCCTTTGGCACTATCCCGACCTTGACCCAGCTTTGTTTCACCATAGCTGTAGAACGCCCCTGATTTACGAGCAATCTCATATTTTGAAGCTAAATCGAGTACATCGCCGACGTATGAAATACCGCGGTTGTACATGATATCGAATTCCGCAATTTTGAAAGGAGGAGCGATCTTGTTTTTCACGACTTTCACGCGAGCCCGAACGCCAATGAACTCCTTGTCATCGCCAGTTCCTTGCTCAATCTTCGTCGAAGAACGAATCTCCATACGAACCGAAGCATAGAATTTGAGCGCATTGCCACCCGTCGTCGTCTCTGGATTGCCGAAAACCACGCCAATTTTCATGCGAAGCTGGTTCAAGAAAATGACTGTTGTTTTCGTTTTTCCGATCGTCGCTGTCAATTTTCGAAGAGCCTGCGACATAAGTCTTGCCTGGAGACCCATCTGTGGGTCGCCCATTTCACCCTCAATTTCTGCACGAGGTGTGAGTGCCGCTACTGAGTCCACCACGATCACATCCACCGCATTTGAGCGTACGAGCGTCTCCACAATCTCCAGCGCCTGTTCTCCACTATCAGGCTGAGAAATAAGCAAATTGTCGAGATCCACACCAATTTTTCGAGCATATTCTGGATCCAAAGCATGTTCGGCATCGATGAACGCCACTTGACCGGCGCGCTTCTGAGCTTCTGCAATGATATGGAGCGAAAGTGTCGTTTTGCCTGAGCTTTCTGGGCCATAAATTTCAACTACACGACCACGAGGAATTCCACCACCGAGCGCGATATCGAGAGAAAGAGAACCCGTAGGAATTGTCTCGATCGCCACGCGATCAGCTGCACCAAGTCTCATAATAGAACCTTTTCCGAAATCCTTTTCGATCTGAGAAACTGCCAAATCGAGGACACGTTTTTTCTCTGGATCGATCGTAAAAGTTTTCGCCTTTTCTGCTGGTTTTTCAGCATCTTTGAGCGTTTTTTGCGTCATAGAAAAGAGAAGATAAGAAATAATTATATGCGCCAATGATAGGGTGAGCATGCACTCACCGTCAAGTGTTTATCATTGACAGAAACTGTATAGCACTCGGAGATGAAATATTCTTAAATTCTTTATGACAAAAAGATAAACTGGCTCATTGGTGAGAAAAGTCACATGTCACACGTCACTGGTCACAGGTTCCTCAGTCACAGGTTCGTCTTCCACATGGAAATACCCACGGATGCTTTTTTCCGTTCCAAAAGCCACATTTTTCGTATGACAAATTTTACACATATAAACATATTTCCGCCCAGCACGATCCACGTCCACGATTCTTTCGCAGTCTTTGCAGTAAAAAACGACAGTATTCCAAAGTTGTTCTTCTTTCATAAAAAATTAAAGATCAATTTTTCCTTGTTCTGCAGTCGATTTTTCGTGAGGCATTTCAGTTAAAGTTTGATGCTCACGCGAAGGTCGCTGTTCCAAAACTTCATCAAGGCTCTCTCCGAAGAGATCGCTACTCGTCGTTTTCGGCCTCTCGCGGCCGAGAAAAACACTTCCCACAAAAAGTGAAAAAATTCCTACCACCGCGAAAACCATACCAAAACGAAAAGCTTTTTCGGTAATATTGACACCAAAGTTTTCATGAAAATACACAGAATTCGTAAGAACAAAAAGAAACCCCAAAAATCCAGCAGAAAGACTATAAAAATGCGACAATTGAAAACCAAGTTTTTTAATCTTGTCACGAACACTCGCCACAAAGAGGCTTCCGAGAATCAGTGCCCCCGTAGCCAAAAAAAACAGTCCCACGAGATAGAGTGGCCCGGTAATTCCATAAAATTCAAAACCCGTATTAAATCGATCTAAATCCTGATACCACGGCATAAAAACGCTGATTGCTGCGAGAAATCCACCAGCCATCACCATTTTCTGCGCGAAAGAAAGCTCATAAATGTATTGACCAAGTCGCTTTTGTGGCATACAAAAATCATAGCAGGAAGCATAAAAAAGTAAAGAAATGAGAATTTCCATCGACATTCGCGAAGCCGTGAAAAAAAAGAAAGCCGGAAAAGGTTGGTATACTTTCGAAATCGTCAGAGCGCTTTTACAGCAAAATCAAGCCGATCATTTTATTCTCTATGCCGACGAACCCGTCGACTCCACAGAGTGGCAACAATTCAAAAACGCAGAAATCCGCGTCGTTCAAGCCAAATCATTCTGGTGGCATTGGAAAGTTGCGCGCGAGATTCGTCGAGAAAAACCTGATATTTTTTTCGCGCCAACAAGCTTCATCATCCCGGCGCTCCTGCCAAAAAAACAGAAAACTGTTATCGTCGTCCACGACCTCGTCGCGTGGATTTTTCCAAAAGGCAATAACCAAAAGGCAAAAATTATAGAAAAACTCACATTGAAAAAAGCCCTGAAAAAAGCCTGGAAAGTCGTAACAGTTTCGCAGAACACCAAAAAAGATCTCGAAAAAATATTCGGAAACCAAAATGAAAAAGGAATAGTCATCCCCTGCGCTGCCAGCGAAAAATTCACGCCAAAAAGTTATAATCTCGAAGTTATCAATCATCAGCTCCTCCTCGCTGTCGGCACACTCGAACCGCGCAAAAACTACACAACCCTGATTCGCGCCTTCGAAAAAGCAAAAGTAAAAGCCGACCTCGTGATCATCGGCGGAAAAGGCTGGAAATACAAAAAAATCCTCGCCACCGCGCGCGCCACCACCTGTGCAAACCGCATCTATTTCAAAGAATATATTTCCGGCGAAGAATTAGTACGTTACTATAATACTGCGCAAATGTTCATCTTTCCGTCGCTCTATGAAGGCTTCGGAATTCCACTGGTAGAAGCCATGAAATCCGGATGTCCGATCATCGCGAGCAACACATCGTCCATACCAGAAGTCGTCGGCGACGCAGGGCTCCTCATCAATCCAAACGACGAAAATGAATTAGCAGAAAAAATAGAAACACTCGCCAACAGCGAATCTCTCCGAAAAGAGCTGATCGAAAAAGGCCTCAAGCAAGCCGAAAAATTCTCCTGGAAAATCAGCGCCGAAAAATTAAAAAATCTCTTCAATTCCTAAGTCACAAGTCACATGTCAAATGTCACAAGTTCCCCAAGTCACATGCCACAAATCACACTTCACAAGTTTACCCTCGGCATCTTCGGAAAAAAGCGCCTCTCCACCGAACACGAAAAAATCAACGAACTTCGTGACATTGCAAAAATTCTCGAGCAATCAAAATTTGAAATCGTCTACGACGAAAACACCGCAGAAACCCTCGGGAAAAAAGGCATGCCCGCCGAAAAAATGGTCGGAAAAGTAGATTTTTTCATCACGATCGGCGGCGACGGAACAGTTCTTCGCAGCGCGCGTCTCACGGAATTTGGCAACGTGAAACTCCTCCCGATCAACACCGGAAATTTGGGATTTATGACCGAAATTCGGAAAGAAAAACTCAAAAGCGCACTCCAAAAAATAGCAAAAGGCAACTACACACTTGAGCATCGTGCCGTTCTCTCCGTCGCACTTTTCCGTGGAAAAAAAGAATTACTCACTGGAACAGCGCTCAACGAAGCCGTCATCAGCCAGGGCAGTTTCCCGCGCCTCGTTGGAATGAACATCAAAATCAACGACAAGAAAATCTTCGACATGCGCGCCGACGGCCTCATCATCGCAACTCCCACTGGCTCCACCGGTCACTCACTCTCCGCCAGCGGACCAGTCCTTCATCCCGAAATCTGCGGCATGATCATCAATCCCATCTGTCCGCTCAATCTCTCTCTGCGCCCCATAGTCGTCTCCGAAAACAGCCGCATCGAAATCGAAATGCTCAAAAAAAGCGAAACCAACGCCGAAATGCGTCTCACCCTCGACGGCCAAGTCAGTCACGAAGTCCAGCGCGGCGACCACATCCTCATCAAAAAATCTCGCTACAACATGCAATTTCTCCGCATCGGTGAGAAGACATATTGGGAACAGCTCAGTGAAAAATTGCGATGGTAAATAAAAAACTATGACCCCCGAACAGTTCCTTGAACTTCACCAAATCACCACCGTTCTCCACGAGCATCCCGCGGTTTTCACCTGTGAAGAAGCTGAAATTCACTGCGCTCACATCCCGGGTCTCGCCTGCAAAAATCTTTTTCTAAAGGGGAAAAGCGGCAGGTATTTTCTCGTGATTTTGCCAGCAAACAAGAGAACCGATCTCAAGAAATTCGCCCAAACCGTCAGCGAAACCAAAGTGAGTTTCGCCAGTCCAGAAGCGATGAAAGAAAAATTAAACCTGGAGCCTGGTTCAGTTTCACCATTTGGTCTGCTCAACGATACGGAAAAATCAATCGAAGTCTACATCGACAGAGACGTCCATAATGCCGAAATCGTCGGTTTCCATCCAAACCGAAACACTGCAACGCTCGAACTTTCGAAAGAAATGTTCCACAAATTCCTGGAGCTCCTCGGACAAAAAGTCAGTATTTTAGAAACCTAAATTCATGAAACTCATCATCACCAGACACGACCCAACACTACATTGCCACATTGACAAATAAAAACATTGGATTATAATAGTGAGCCAGAAAACAAGAAATAAATAGCATCCACTAACAAGAATCCCATGGGAAAAGAAGATCAAAAGACCGATGAATTAGATCAACCCAAGCAGAAATTCACCGCCAAAGAGCTTGCGATACTCGCGAAAGCAAGTCGGTCGAAAGCAGACTTGCCGAGTTCATCGCTAACTGATGAAGAAGTGAGCGAGATATTGAGGGCACTAAAAGCAGCCAGAGAAAGAGTAAAGCCCCAAGCAGAAACAGGAGAAGAGTGAAAAAGTCACACGTCACAAGTCAAATGTCACACGTTGATCGCAGCCCTCCCGGCCGCAACTCGCGCACCAATCACGCGATATGTTGAGCAGCTCACATAATTGAGCCCAATCGCGTGACAGAATTCCACGCTCGCCGATTCTCCGCCGTGTTCTCCGCAAATGCCGATGTCAATATTCCCAGAAATACTTCGTGCTTTTGACACAGCAATTTTCATGAGTTCGCCGACACCCGCGACGTCGATCGACTCGCTCGGATCGCGTTCTAGGAGGCCTTTTTCGATGTACGCATTCATAAATTTCCCAACATCATCACGCGAAATTCCATAGGTTGTCTGAGTCAAATCATTCGTTCCAAAAGAGAAAAAATCCGCATACGGCGTAATCGCATCGGCCGTCAGACACGCTCGTGGCAGTTCCAACATCGCACCGATTTTGTATTCGAAATCAATTTGCGGACGATATTTCGCAATCACATTTTCCGCAAGCTCTCGCAGAAATTTCATCTCATTCGCATTCGCAATCAGTGGCATTTCGATCTCAGGATAAATCACCACGCCTTCTTTTCGCACATCAATACATGCCAGAATAATAGCCTCCACCTGCATTTCATAAATCTCCGGATACGTCACCGCGAGACGACATCCACGATGCCCGAGCATCGGATTGACCTCATGGAGATTGGAAGCAATGCTCTTCACTGCATCCAGAGAAATGCCAAACTCCTCAGCAAGTGCCGCAATCTGATCTTCTTTATTTGGCAAAAATTCATGCAACGGTGGATCCAGCAAACGAATCGTCACCGGAAATCCGTTCATCACACGCAAAATCCCAACGAAGTCTTCGCGCTGCATCGGCAGAAGTTTTGCGAGAGCTTTCTTTCGAGCATCCACATCGCGCGCCAAAATCATTTCACGAACCGACTGGATGCGACCTTCTTGGAAAAACATATGCTCTGTGCGACACAATCCAATTCCTTCTGCTCCAAATTCCCGCGCTTTCGCCGCGTCCTCCGGCGTGTCCGCATTCGCACGCACATGCAGTCGTCGCGCCTTGTCCGCCCACCCGAGCACGATGTCCAAATCCGGCGTCACCGTCGGCGGAATCATCTTCACCTGACCGAGCATCACTTCGCCCGTACTGCCGTCCAAAGTCACGAAATCCCCTTCCGAAATTTCCAATTCCCCAATGATAATTTTCTTTCGCGCAGGCTGCACCGTAATCGCACTGCACCCCGCGATGCATGGTGTTCCCATGCCCCGCGCCACGACCGCCGCATGACTAGAAAGTCCGCCCGTCGATGTCAAAATTCCCTGAGAAACATGCATTCCCTGAATATCCTCCGGACTCGTTTCCCGACGTACGAGGATCACTTTTTCATTTTTCAAAACCCACTCCACCGCATCTTCCGCCGTGAAAACCACACGACCAGACGCAGCTCCAGGACTCGCCGGAAGCCCACGCGCCACGACTTTTTTCTCCGCTTTCGGATCCAAACGCGGATGGAAAAGTTGCGACAAAGAGTACGGATCAATTTTCATCAACGCTTCATTTGGCGTCAGCAAACCTTCATTCACCAAATCCACCGCAATCTTGATCGCTGCATGTGCCGTGCGTTTTCCACTGCGCGTTTGCAACATGAAAAGTCGACCATTCTCCACAGTAAATTCGATATCTTGCATATCCCGATAATGTTTTTCCAACGTCGACTGGATCTCCATCAGCTGCGCGTACGCCTGTGGAAGCACCTTCTCCATCGCCGAAACTGGCTCTGGAGTGCGAATTCCTGCGACCACATCTTCTCCCTGCGCATTGATGAGAAATTCTCCATAAAAAACTTTCTCGCCCGTGGAAGGATTGCGCGTGAAAGCCACGCCCGTTCCTGACATTTCGCCCATATTGCCGAACACCATTGACTGCACATTCGCTGCCGTCCCGGACACATGCGTCAAATGATGAATCCGTCGATACATGATCGCACGATCATTATTCCAAGATCGAAAAACCGCTTCCACTGCGCCTTTCAGCTGTTCTCGCGGATCACTTGGAAATTCTACCTTGCCATGCTCTTTCACAATTTTTTTGTACTCCACGACGAGCATTTTCAAATCCTCCACCATCAAATCCGTATCCAAACGCACTTCGCATTTCGCTTTCGCAGCACTCAGTGCCTCCTCAAAAAAATCGTGATGCACGTTGAGTACCACATTCGAATACATCTGAATAAACCGTCGATAACAATCCCAGGCAAATCGTTCATTATTCGTACGAGCTGCAAGTCCAGCCACCGTCGCATCATTCAATCCCAAATTGAGAATCGTATCCATCATCCCCGGCATCGAAACCGCCGCACCACTCCGCACCGACACAAGCAAAGGATCCTCCGCATCTCCCAGTTTTTTCCCCATTTTTGTCTCGAGTGCAGCAAGCTTCTCTTCCAGAATTTCAGAAAACCCTTCCGGATACGAACGATTCTTCAAATAAAAATCACACACCTCCGTCGTAATCGTAAACCCCGGAGGCACCGGAAGACCCAGATTCGTCATTTCCGCGAGATTCGCGCCTTTTCCGCCGAGCAAGGCCTTCATACTCCGATCCCCTTCCTCGAAAGCCAGGATGCACGACAAAGGACGCACATGAGAGCCGATCGGTTCTCTGTGCTTCAAAGAAGTAGCCATAGAAGCCATATTGAAGAAGTTATAGGAGACTGCGAACGCAGTATACAAAAAAAATCTAGGAACGCAAATTGAATGCAAAATCATCTCAAAGCCGAAATAACAGGAATTTTCTTCAATTGTCCCGACAGAATATCTTTCTGAATTTCCAAATCATATCGCGCCTGCAAATTCATCCAAAACTCCGGAGAATTCCCAAAATATCGCGCCAACCGCAGCGCCGTATCGACACTCACCGCTCGCAGTCCATGGACAATTTCATTGATCCGTCTCGGCGGCACAGCGATGTCTTTTGCAAGGCGATATTGAGACAGATGAAAAGGTTTGAGGAATTCTTCTTCCAGAATTTCTCCAGGATGCACCGCAATGATTTTTTTTGATGGCATAGTGACAAGGAGTTAATGATAATCAACAATTTCGACGTTATAAGCATTCCCATTACTCCAACGGAAGCAGACTCTCCATTGTCGATTGATGCGAATGCTGTAGCGACCTTCGAGAGAGCCACGAAGGGCTTCAAGGTGATTAGAAGGCGGTATCCGAAGATCGCTGAGAACATAAGTTGCATCAATCATCCAGAGCTTACGCAAAGCCACTTTTTGAATTTCAGGAGGGAATTTTCTTGAGCATTCTCTCCGAAATATTTTTGCAGTTTGCGAACATCGAAAATGTACAATCATATTAACGTATAGCGTTATGAACGTCAAGCGTTATCAACATAAAAACAGAAAGTTTCAAGAAGAAACTAGCAAAAAAAGATGAACGATTCTTAACAAATTTATGAACTCATTTGCTGCTTCGCCACATGAATCAACTCAAAAACTCGATCAAATCCCGGATTCAGCTTATAAAAAATTCGTCGTTGATTTTTCTCGTCTTCGCTGAGATCGAGGCGATCTTTCCAACTCCAATAGGGTGGCGCGAGCGAGACATATTCCTCATATTTTGCAATTGCTTCACGATATTTCCCCGCATCAGCAAGCGCCATCCCCCATTCGAGCAGCAATGCCGGTGCATGCGGCGCGAGCTCATGCGCACGCACAAATATGCGCAAAGAAACCTCAAAATCGCCCTCCAGTCGTGCCAAAATCCCACTCGCCAGGAAAAAATGAGGATCACGAGAAGTCTCATTTTTCCCCATATTTTTCAAAAATTCACGACTTGGATCGAGAAAAATATTGCGTAATTCTCGCGGCAATCGATCCGCAAAACTCATGAGCATTCGCGCTCCAGACAAGTTATAAAAATGCTGAAACGAAAAAGTATTCACTGCCAACTGAAATGAATCGAGACTCGAAAGAAAATCACCATTTTCCGCAGAATTCTGAGCCAAACGAAAGTATCGATCCGCCACAAGCGCACGAACACTCGTCGTCCAAATCACGAAAAGAATCGCCAAAAAAGAAACCACCAGCACGCAAAAACTCAGCAATTTTCGACGAAAAAAGGGGAGTGTGTAGGATTTTTTTTCAAAGTTCAGAAGCACAATACATCCGACAAAAAACCAGAAGAGAGCCCAATGTACCGTCGTCGAAAAACTAAATTGATTCGCCACAAGAAGTGCGAGAATTCCGCATCCAGCAGCGACACTTCGCAGATCACAATTTCGCAGTGCATAGAAGAGAATCACACTCAAAAATAATATCCACGCCGCCAGCCCAAAAGTCCCAGTCGTCGCTGCAATATCGAGAAATTCATTATGACTACGATCTGCCACATATTGGAAATTTTCCAAAAGAAGGAGTTCTTTCGGCGCGTACTTGGGAAAAACCAGCGAAAAAGTTTCGAGCCCATAGCCGAGAATCGGTCGATCTGCGATCATCCGAACCGTCGCAGGCCACATGAGCAAGCGCGTTTCCACCGATCGACCATTCTCACCCTGCAAAGAAAGTCGATTGAAAAGGGGAGCATGCGGGGAAATTTTTGCACCCACAAAAAGAAAAATTCCGAGAAAAATTGGTAAGAGAAGTGTCATGCAAAAAACTTTTCGCATCCCTCGTCGCCAGAAAAAAATCAATAAAAATACAAATCCGGAAAATCCCGCCGCCAACATCGCCCCACGTCCTCGCGTGAGAAAAATTGCCATCAGAAGAATCAATGTAGAAAAAATCCAAAAAATCCGTCGCAGGTTTTTTTTCTTATCATCATCGTTCCCCAGGGGAGATTTCCACAAAAACACCGGAAAAATCATTGCCAAAAAAGTTCCAAGTGCATTCGGGTGCCCCATCGTGGAAAAAATCCGTCCCAAAAAGAAATCAACGTCCCAGAAACCGCTCAGAGAAGGCAAAAAATGCTGAAGAAGCCCAAAAAAGGCCACAAAAATTCCGCAGAGGCCTAAACATCGGAAAAAGAAAGAAACATGCCTTTTTTCGAAAGAAATCACAAAAACAGCAGCAAAAAGCCAAAAAGTGAGATGAGTAAAGAGCCCAGTCTGCCGAAAGTACGATCCCCAGAAACTTTCCCATGGCGCCACCGAAAAAACTGTAGAAAGTATGAAAGTAAGAAGAAGGAAAAGCATCACCCATCCCAAAACTTTTGGTATCCGTGGGAGGCTCATATATTCTTCAAAAAACGCTCTCAGGATGAATAACAGCAACAAGACGAGCACCATACTCCGGAAGAACACAGTCTTAGGGAGTTCAAAAGTGAGATACAAATCTGGCCAAAAAATGAGAGGCATAGCAACCACAATCAGTGCAGTCGCCCATTTGAGAAGGCGCAAGAACATGAAAACAGTGTAGTAAAAAATACAAAAACAGACCAGAAAAAAAGAACAAATTAAAAATAACTTGCATATCAGTAATTTAAAAGCTAAATTGTTCTCAATTCTGAGAACACTCGTTCTCAAATCGTTCTCAATATTGAGTACGAATGTTCTCCAATCTGAAAACAATCGTTCTCAAGTTGTTCTCAGAATTGAGTACGATCGTTCTCAGAATTGAGAACAGTTGTTCTCAAAACATTCTCAACTCCGAAAAAAATGTTCTCAAAAATCCTCAAATCTCAGGCTAGAAAGGCAGTCCTCGAAATTTTGTTCGACGGGAGTAGACAGAAGTACTACCTTCGGGAGCTCGCGGAGATGATGCAGTACTCCGCCGGGTCGCTCCAGCGCGAACTTGCAGGTATGGAACTCGACGGCATCGTACTCTCCGAGAAAGTCGGAAACATGAAGTTCTTCTCGCTCAACAAGAAAAGTGCCCTCGTCGCCGAATTAAAGAAACATATGGGGAAAAAAGAGTCTCACGAAACTCACAAAAAAGCCGTCTTCGAAAAAGATCCCATAATTCCCGCGCAAACCGCACAAAACACACCCTTGCCAACTCAAAACTCCCCAGACCCACAAAAGTCTCAAATAAAAGTCGAAATTTTCCAAACAAAAAAGAAAGATCCTATACGAATGGATATTCTGTAGAAAAACCAAAGCCTATCTCCAGAGTTGATACCATTTCTTTTTTGGAGCCGAGAGAAATCGAATCTGATTCTCACTCACGAGGACACGATCCTGTATATCTTTCAGGACAATCGCCACTTGTTCGCGCTCCTTCTGATATTGTCCAATGAGTGACTGAAGCATACGTTTTACATCCTTGATTTCCTGCTTTGTCTCGCTGTTTTCAAGACTTTGACTAGTCTGCTGTGTAGCCTCCTGGAGAGTTTCCTGAATAGCCTCTTGAATAATCATGTGGTTTTCCATGTCCTCCACAGGAATATCCTGGAAGTTATGGCCAGTCGGTGCGCAGAAAAAATCCTGGACGCTCTTCTTCGAAATGAAATAATTGAATCCCTGGGGGGTTCTTTGTTTGCGAGCAATAATCTTTTTTGACTTGATTGCACGTCGAATCGTTTGAATCGATTTTCCGCTGATGAATGCGGCTTGGTTAATGTCAATCAGGTCAGTTTTTTCGAGCTTCATAGGAGTGAGGGTTAATTTTTCTTTGAGAAAATTGTACGACTAGTCGAACGATCAATCAATAACTATTTTTTGTAAAAATACTTCAAAGCTCCTACAATGCTGTTGGACAAGAACATTCTTACACCCATTTTTTGGGAAGCCCATCGCCATTTACCTCACTCGCGATGGGCTTTTTAAAAAACTTTTTCAAAAAATAAAAGCACTAGATTCGTCCGAAGAATATTTTGTAATAAAAAAACTTACCCGAAGATAAGTTTCATGGTGGGTCATGCTGGAATCGAACCAGCGACCTTCTCCTTAAAAGGGAGCCGCTCTACCGACTGAGCTAATGACCCGAAAAAGTAAAAGCATTGTAATGGGCGACAAAAAGAATGACAAGATGAAAAATATCCTATTCTTTTCCAGCCAAAAACTCGCGCACCAGGATAGCTATAACCGGTAAAAAGAACCAGAAGTTATAATAGGTGAGGAGTTGTTGTACGAACGGGGATTGGCCAGAGAAAGCGGTAATCGACGTCTGTCCAACAGATGCGCCGCCAGCAATGAAAGAAAGGCCAGATACATACATGAGAACTGTACTGATGATCAAACCAGCGCTCAGAAACCCAAACAACCCTGTCAAAATCATACGAGAAAAAACAGATTTTGCGAGTTTCAAGTCGACAGAAATTCCACCACGAACAGTAAAGACAATCACCAGGAGAATAAAAATCGTGACTTTCATGAAAATCATCGCATCGCTCTGATCCTGAATGCCGATGTTCGAAGCAGCTTTCAAAAATGGCTGAGATTTGCCAAGATATTGACCAAAGAGATTTCCAGCAGCATCCGCTGCAAGCGCAGAAACATACGTTCCGAGAATAATTTTCAACGTATTATTCTGCCCAATGATAAAACTATAGGCCACAATAATGCCGAAGAAAACGAGAATGAAAAGATCCCAAGTAAGATTAATGTTCATAAAGTGTGAGAGGCTGAACTTCGTATACAATAATAAAAAAGCCTTTTTTCCGCAACCAAAACATTACGAAAAAAGTTTTCCAAAAAATCCATCTTTCTTTTTTGTTTTTACTTCCTGAGCGAGCGATTGATAGAATTCTTCTTCTTTCTTCGAAAGTTTTTCAGGAATCGAAATGAGAATTTTGACAAAATGATCGCCACGCGATGAGCGTCCGAGATTCTGAATTCCTGAGTCTTTGAGTCGAAAAACACGACCATATGGCGTGCCAGCAGGAACTTTTAGATCCACGCGACCGTGCAAAGTTTCGACAGGAATCGTATCGCCCAAAATTGCTTGCAGGACATGAATATGTTCTTCGGAGTGCACGTCACTTCCTTCGCGCATAAATTTTTTGTGAGCCGCAACGGCGATGTGGAGAAAGAGATCGCCCGCCTCACCACCAAAAACTCCAGCCTCACCCTTTCCGCTCATTCGGAGCGTTGCACCGTCATGAATCCCCGCAGGAATTTTCAAAGTAATTTCTGTTCGGCGTCGTATGCGGCCAGCGCCATGACACTTCGAACATTTTTTTTCTGGATATCGCCCTTCGCCCTGACACGTTTCGCACACTCGCGATGTCATCATCTGACCAAGCATCGTTTGACGAACACCGCGGATTTCACCCGCGCCCTGGCATGTTTTGCAATCCACAACAGTGCTTCCTGGTTCTGCGCCAGTACTTGTACAGTGTTCACATCCTTGCATTGCTTCCAGAATAAGGTCTTTTTCCATGCCAAAAGCAGCTTCCTCAAAGCTGATTCGAAGCGAAACTTCAACATCTTCACCACGACGAGGCCCTTTTTTCTTTCGACGACCTGTAGCACCGCCACTATTGAATCCGCCACCAAAGAAAGATTCAAAAATATCGCCAAAACCACCTCCAAACTGAGAAAAATCAAAGTCCTGGCCGAAATCCGCACCCCCACCACCAAAGCCGCCACTAGGAGGCACAGAGCCATATTGATCATACATGGCTCGTTTTTTGGGATCAGAAAGCGTCTGATAAGCCTCATTCACCTCTTGAAAACGCTTCTCCGCAGCTTTGTCACCTTTGTGCTTGTCGGGATGAGACTCCAAAGCTAATTTGCGATAGGCTTTCTTCAATTCCTGCTCAGAAGCAGCTTTGGAAACCCCGAGAACCCTGTAAAAATCTTGAGACATATATAAAAGTTACTTGTAACAATTGACATGTGACTTGTGACCAGTCAATCGTCATAAGTCACATGTCACATGTCCCTTATGGTACCGCGTACGGGAATCGAACCCGTATTACTACCTTGAGAAGGTGGCGTCCTAACCATTAGACGAACGCGGCACGAACAGAAAGAACTCAAGCATTATAGGGGAGAAATAGAAAAAGCCAAGAAATTGGCAAAAACCCTGCATCAAGCCGCGAAAAACACCCCATCGTCTACTCAACTATCCAAAAAAATACACACAAAGCAAAATATTACACACTTTTGTCACGTCTATTTGTGAAACATTTCAAGTTCTTTTGAGTTGTAAAAGGCGAACCAGAATGCGCAAAAGCAAAGCAGAACAGAGAAAAAGTGAGCAGGAGAACGAATTTGACTTGAGAGAGCGCATCTGGTAGATTTCTTCCGATAAAACCAGCTTTGGATTAGGCAAAAGCGTGAAATATCGCTTACAGAAGCGAATAATTCGCTGGTCGTCCCTTGAAAATCAGGCACAAGAGTCTCGAAAAAATCACTGCTTTGAGGAAAGCAGCCAAAATCCCTCCAACTCTGCGGCGGCGAGATCGTCCGCAAAAAGTTGTCTAGTCAACGATCTCTCAACGAACTTCAAACAATTCTTTTCAGTTTCTACCAAACAGTCTTTGAATTCTTGTTGGCGATCAAAGACTGCAAAAAGCCAACTACAAGTTCTTATTTTTATCTATCCTTAACTCACATCCACACATGGATATCTCTTTCGGTCTGCGACTCCGAAAAGCTTTTGCGAGCTTTTCAGTAGTTGCTATACTCGCGACTCTCTCCGTGGTGCCGGTTGCATCAGCATTTGATGACGTTAGCGACCAATGGTTCGCAGAAAACGTTATGGATCTTGCTGATCAAGGCATCATTGACGGATCCGCTACAAACTTCCGCCCAGGCGACAACATGAACCGCGTAGAAGCGGCTAAACTCGTTGTCAAAATGGCTGGTGTCGAAGATGCAGATCTCGCCAACCCAGAAACCCCAACATTCAAAGACGTTCCAAAGACTCTTTGGGATGGAATGGGATACAAATACGTCGAAACAGCGGCACAGCTCGGCTTCGTCGCTGGATTTGAAGGTATGTTCCGCCCAGCTGACAATGTCAAGCGAGGGGAATTTGCCAAAATGATCACGCTCGCTGCAGAACTCGATCAGGAGGCAGCAGCAGACGCTGAACTTCCTTTCACAGACGAAGTTCCAGAATGGGCAGAACCTTTCGTAAAGACTGCATATTTCTGGTCAGTCGTGAACGGATATGAAGACGAAACATTCAAAGTCGGAAACTACATCCTTCGTGGTGAAGCAGCCGCTATGATTGCTCGTGGTCAAGATCCACAGGAACGATCAGAAGAAGAAGAAGGCACAGGCACAGGCACTGGAACTGGAACAGGAACAGGAACAGGAACAGGAACAGGAACAGGAACAGGAACAGGCAGCGAGCCAGTCACTGGCGGAGCCGTCACAGTTGCACTCTCAAACACACCAGTAGGAAACACACTTCCTCTCGGTGCAAAGAGCGCTGGAGTTCTCCAATTCAGCCTTTCAGCAGCAACAGCAACAACAGTGGATTCTATCAAATTCACACGTTCAGGTGTTGGTGCAGTAGCAGATTTCGCATCTGTTGCAGTGTATGAAGGTGCAAACCGTTTGAAATCAGGAAAGACAATCTCTTCTGACACAAACACGGTTGAATTCTCAGCACTCGCTCTCAAAGTCGAACCAGGAACTCCACGAGTACTCACTCTAAAAGTTGATGTCGCAGCGAGCGGCACAGCAACAGCCAATGATCGCCACACATTCTCCATCGTCAGCGCTGCTGACGTCGGATCCAATGGAACGATCGGTGGTCTCCCAGTCGTGGGAAGTGAATTCTCCATCGGAGCAGTCTCTGTCGGTACAGTCACACTTGCTACCGTCAGCGCTATCTCTGGACCAATGCTCGGTGCAAAAAATGTAGAATGCGGAAACTTCAAACTGACCGCAGGAGCAAATGACATCGAATTGAACCAAATTTCATTGACACACGGCGGTACAATTTCCAGATCAAATCTGGCAAACTTCACACTCGTTCAGCCAGGTTAC